>DATMZX010000192.1:0-11782 GCA_035573235.1 Gemmatimonadales bacterium | reverse complement strand
TCGCAAGTTACCTCGCGCGTCCCGGATGGGAAGGGATTACTCCCCGGTCTCGCGTCTAATTCCTTGGTATAGGTTTTGGGCCTCGATGCGCTCGGCGGGGGACCCGAAAATCTTCTCCCCGTCGAATCGCCCGTTCTCGATGAAGATCTCCGAGATCTTATTTCCCGCCGTCACGCTGCCTGCCACGTGGACCCCCGGCACCGACGTCTCGAGCGTATCGGCGTCGATCGCGGGACGTCCCGTTTCACGGTCGTACTTGATCCCGATGCGATCGAACAGACTGAGATCCGCATGGAATCCGATCAATGGATACACGCGGTCGGCTGGAATCGCCTCTTCTCCCCCCAGGCCGTGCACGCGCACTTCGGTCGGCGTGATGCTGGCGACGTGCGTTCCCATGCGGGCGGTGATCTCGCCGGCTTTGATGCGGTTCTCGAGATCGGGCCGCAGCCAGTACTTCACGCTCTTGGGCCACGCCGTGCCGCGATAGATGATCGTGGTACGAGCCCCGGCGCGGAACAGTTGCAGCGCCGCTTCCACCGCCGAGTTCTTGCCGCCGATCACGACCGCGTCTCGGCCGTACGAGAGATGGCCCTCATCGAAATAGTGGCTCACGTGCGGTAGGTCTTCGCCGGGCACGCCCAGCCGGTTCGGCTGATCGAAGTAGCCGGTGGCGAGCACGAGCTTGTCGCACGAGATCCTGGATTTGCCGAGTCGGGTTTCGACTTCGTTTTTGCCGATCAGCTTGGTGTAGGTCTGGACTCGAATCCCTTCGGTGCGCGCGACGCCGCGGTAGTATTTCAGCGCTTCCTCTCGCGTCGCCTTCGCGCCGGCACACACGAGCGGATGCCCGCCGATCTCGAGCCGCTCGGGCGTCGTGAAGAACGTCATGTTGATCGGATAGCGGACGATCGAGTTGGCGAGCGCGCCGGCGTCGATCACGAGTGGATCGATTCCGCGGCGCTTGGCGGAGATGGCGCACGCCAACCCTATCGGACCAGCTCCGACGATGATCGCAGTTTCGTGCGGCATGGTTGTAATCTACGAGCTATCGGCTATCGGCTATCAGCTATCGGGCAACACCATCCCGATACCCGATAGCCGGTACCCGATAGCAGCTAGCGGGGATTCGCGACTTCGCGCAGCAACTCCTCCAGCCGCTCGCGCAGCTCCGGCCGGATCGTATCCATCAGCTCAATGTTGTGATTGGCCAGGAGGTTCTGGATGTCGATCGTGTCGAGGCCCGCGGTTCGTGCTTCCTCGATCACGTTGATGAAGTGCAGCCGCGCTTCGATGATGAGGGAACCGAACTGATGCGGCCCGCGCTCACCCAGTCCCAGCGCCAGGAGGTAGAGGTCCCGGGCGGCGTCGAGGCGCCGGGCGAGAAAGTCACCAGTCTGGTCGGGGACGGTCTTCATGATCGCGACCTTTCACATGAGTTAGGCGTCTGTTCCAGGCATGAACCCCATACTCGCCGTCCTCATCGCGATCCAAGCACCGTCCTGGCAGCTCAGCGTCGACAGTCTGGCGAAAAACGGAGACTTCTCGGGGGTCGTACTCGTGGCACGGGGTGGAGTTCCCCAGTTCGAGCGCGCCTATGGGATGGCTGATCGTGAGGCCGGCCGCCCCAACAACCTCGAGACCGCGTTCAACGTGGGGTCCATCAATAAGTTCTTCACTGCCATATCGATCCGGCAGCTGGCCGCGGCGGGCAAGCTCGATCTCGATTCCTCGCTGGCGCGCGCCTGGCCCGACTACCCGAACCAGGATGTCGCAACGCGAGTCACGATCCGGCAGATCCTGGACCACCGCTCCGGCATCGGCGGCAATATCTTCGGGGCGCCGGCGGGCAAGACTCGGCATGACGTGCTCACCCTCAACGACTATTTCCAGCTGTTCAAGGATCTGCCGCTGCAGTTCGAGCCGGGCTCCCGCCAGCAGTATTCGAATGCCGGTTACATCGTGCTGGGACTGCTGATCGAGCGGCTGTCCGGCACGAGCTACTACGACTACGTGCAGCGTCACATCTTCGCGCCCGCGGGGATGACGCGCACCGCCAGCTGGCGAGTGGACTCGCTCCCGCCAAACACCGCGACGGGCTACACCGCGGAAGGCCGCAACACCGACCTGCTGCCCGGACGCGGCAGCTCGGCGGGCGGCGGTTACTCGACGACGCACGATCTGCTGCGGCTGCTCAATGCGCTGCGCGAACACAAGATCGAGAATGCGCCGGAAGCGGGGATGGTCGGTATCGCGGGGGGCGCGCCAGGACTGAACGCGGTGATGGAAGGAGATCTCCCGGGCGGCTATGACGTCGTCGTGATGGCGAATCTCAGTCCGCCCGCGGCTGAGCGCGTGGGACGTCTGATCCGCGACGGGCTAGTGGGGGCCGGGGGAGCCCGGGCTCCGTGAGGAGCCGCGGATGATGTCGACGCGCAATTCCACCCAGCCGTCGACTTGCTTGTATTCGACGCGCAATCCGTGCTCGCCGGCCGCGATCGGCGCGTAGTCGACCCGTGAGTCATGCGGCGTCCACGCGTCGATCACCAACGTGCCGTCCACCCAGACCCGCACCGCGTCGTCGCTGATCGTGCGGACCGAGTACGGGCCCCTCCCTTCCGGGAGCGTGACGACGCCCGCGGCCTCGAGCGACCAGTTCTCCTGCGGCAAGAACGAGAACGCGCGTGGCGGGCGATACCACAGGAAGTCGAGACGGTCGAGCGGCGGTCGAGGCACGGCGCTCGTATCGCTCGAGAATCTGACGAGCCAATTGATCTTCGGCTGGAACCACTCGTACGAGAAGTCGTGGCCTCCCGACCGCAGCGTGAGTCCCCAATCACCGATGGAGTCGCGGTAGGGTGTGACCGCAATCGTCTCGCCGGTGCGGCCGGAATCTCTCGAGATGTACGTGAGCCCGTGCGCCGATCTCACCTGCCAGGTGTCGCGCGTCCCGGGGCCGAGGGTGGTGAGACGCAGCGGCACCGCGCGGCTCGAGTCGCCGAGCGGCCAGAGCTTGGGCGTCCGGTAGTCGTAGGGTCCCCATTCGTCGACGATGATCGCGGCGCGGGGGCGCTTCGTCAGGTCGGAGGACGGCGGCGCCGTCACCTTCGGCGAGAATTGCGGCGGCGCCGGGCGGCGCGCGGAGCCCGCCGTATCGAGCCCCGTCGTGTTGGCGACTTTCAGCGTGATCTGATTGTTCGTGAATTGATTGCCCCCGATCTTGTAATCGCGGCTGCGGGTGTCGCGAAACTTGGGATAGCCCCAATCGGATGGCGGGAGCGAGTCGGCCCACAGCCGGATCGCGGTCGAGTCGCCGTCGAACTTGTTGAGGGCGATCGTGTTGCTTTGCCCGTGCTCGATCGCGACGCCGGTGCGATTGTTCTTGAAGTCGTTGCCGATGATTTCCGTCTCGAAGCTGTAGCCCGCCCAGATCCCGTATTCACTGCCCCAGGCCTTGTTCGCGATGATCCGGTTGCGGCTGAAGGTCGCCTCGACGCCGTTCGCGGTCGCAAAGCTGACGTCGTTGCCGTAAAACAGATTGTCGTTCGATCCGCCCCGCCCCGAATCCATCGTCGTCTGGCCGGCCCACAGGAAAATCCCGTCTCCGCCATGCGTGAGCGAGTTGAACGCGACCACGTTGCGATTGCTCTGCTCGTACAGCAGCAGATCGGCGGAGTCCTGGCCGCGCGTGTAGAAGCCGTGACTGTAGCCGCGGACGTTGTAGTCGATCTGATTGTGGACGATCGTGTCGTCGCTGGATCGGTACAGGCCGACGCCGAGCCCGGAGTTGAACGAGAAATTGTTGTCCCGGATCATGATGCCGTCGCTGCGCACCAGCATCAACCCGTTCATGCCGCCCATCGCGACGTTTTCCCGCAGGGCACCGCCCTTCACATCCTCCAGGTAGATCGCCGCGCCGAACCGCAGCCACTGATTGCTTTCGTTGTTGTGGAACGACAGCCAATCGACGAGGCTCTCGTGCTCGATCAGACTGAAGAGCCGAGGCTTCCACGTGTCGCTGAAATCGTTGTCCTCGAGCGTGAGGTTCCGGGTGCCGCGGGCGATGATCCCGAACCGGTAACCATGGACGCTCGCGTTGCTGATGCGGATGTTCGAGCCGCCCTCCACCAGGATCGCGACGCCGCTGCGTCGATCGGGGGCGGTGCCGGCCGGCGTGCCCTCGAGCGTCGCGTCGTTGAAATCGACGGTGATATTGTCGCCGCGAATCGTGATCGGCGGGCCCGACAGCGCGTAGGTCTTCTTGACGACGCGCGTCGACTGCGTGATCACCATTCCCGGCTGGAGCTCGACGGATTGTGGGCCTTGCGCGAGCAGGACTACTAGCAGCAGCATGATGCCAACTTATGCTTGGCCCGGAGCTTCCGCTCGTCAGCGCTTTGCCTTTCGTGGCGCTGCTGCTGGTGATCGCCGTGGCGCCGCTGATCGCGCCGCGCTGGTGGCACGACAACCGCAACAAGGCTTTGGTGGCCGGTCTGATCTCTTTACCGATCGTCGTGTATCTCGGATGGCAGCGGCCGGAGCTGCTCGCCGAGAAGGCGCTCGAGTACGTCGGGTTTATCGTCGTCATCGGCGCGCTGTTCGTGATTGCGGGGGGGATCCACATCCAGGGCTCGCTCGCCGGCACGCCGCTCGTCAACACCGCCATGCTTGGCATCGGCGCGATCCTCGCGAACCTGACCGGCACGACCGGCGCCTCCGTACTGCTGATCCGGCCGCTGCTGCGCGCCAACACGCGGCGCAAGCGCGTCGCGCACATCGTGATCTTCTTCATTTTCATCGTCGCGAACTGCGGGGGCCTCCTCACCCCGATCGGAGATCCGCCGCTGCTGCTCGGCTTCCTGAAGGGCGTGCCGTTCCGGTGGACACTGCAGCTCTGGCCGCAGTGGCTGTTCGTCAACGGCGTGCTGCTCGTCATCTTCAACGTCTGGGATCAGTGGGCGCTGAACAAAGATGAAAAGGAGCTTCCCGGCTCACAGCACGAACAGGTGCTGATTCACGAGCCGCTCGAGATCAAAGGGTTGCTCCCGATCGTCGCGCTGCTGCTCGTGATGGCGTCGATCGTGATGGCGTGGCCGACCTGGGTCGTGGCGTTGCTCGGCGTGCTCGGTTATCTGGCGGGATCGGCGGAGCTGCGGACCAAGAACGATTTCAAGATCGGGCCGATCGTCGAGGTCGCGGTGTTGTTTGCGGCGATCTTCGTCACGATGGCGCCGATGCTCGAGATTCTGAACGCGCACGCCCCGACGCTCGGGTTGAGCACACCCGCCCATTTCTTCTGGGCGACCGGCTCGCTCTCGAGCGTGCTCGATAACGCCCCGACGTATCTGGCGTTCGCTGCTGCCGCGGCGGGACTGCAGCACATCCCGCCGCACGGCGCCTACATCGGGCTGATCGATCCGCGCATGCTGGCGGCGATCTCGACCGGGGCGGTGTTCATGGGCGCCAACACCTACATCGGTAATGCGCCCAATTTCATGGTGAGGGCCATCGCCGAAGAACGCGGCGTGAAGATGCCGTCGTTCTTCGGCTATCTGGCCTACAGCATTGGGATTCTGCTGCCGCTCTTCATAGCCGTAGCACTCGTCTTTTTCTGATCCGGCCCCCCTATACGTGCGCCGGAATCTTGCTCCAGTCCTCCACAACCTCATTCACGGTCTTCAGTTGGCTCTTCGGCTCCGTGGCGTACCACATTTCGAAGTAGCCCAACCCGGCCTTGTGCGCTTCGTCCGTGAACGCCTGCAGCGCGTCCGTGACCCAGACGAGGTCGAAGCCGCGCTGGAACGCATCACCCGACGTGTGGCGCGCGCAGCAGTCGGTGTGCAAGCCGGTGATGTAGAGCTTCGTGATCCCGCGCTCTTCCAGCACCTTCTCGAACTCGGGATTCAGGAACGGCGAGTACGTCTGCTTATCCCAGACGAGATCGCCCGGCTGCGGCGTCAGATCAGCAACGATCTCCGCCTGCGGCGTGCCGGCCATCGAGTGCGGCGGCCACTTGCGCAGCTCCTTGTCCTGCGGAGTGTGCGCATCGGTCGCGTAGATCACCGGGATCCCGGCCGAGCGCGCCGCGTCGAGCAGCTTCGCCAAACGCGGAATGATCGCCTGCGCGCGCTGCTGATACTCGGGTCCGCCGGCGTCCGCGATGGTGCCGCCGGGATACACAAAATCGTTCGCCATGTCGATGACGAGAACTGCGGAGGACTGTGACATTGGAATCTCCCATTGTTGGTGGAAAGGGCCGATTGGGCAACGCCCCTGTGACGTGCGAGAAGACTACATAAGCGCGCTATATATTGGGAGTGGCATTAACCCCTCTTGCGCAACAGCAACGCGCCATCGACGCCGACTTGGGCCCGGTGCTCGTCGTCGCTGGTCCAGGCGCCGGGAAAACGTTTTGCCTCACCTCGCGAATTCGCTTCCTGATCGACCAGGGATTCAATCCGCACCGCATCTGCGCGCTCACCTTCACCAATCGCGCCGCCGAAGAGATCGCGACGCGCCTCGGCCCGGGCCATGACGTCTGGCGCGGCACGATCCACTCGTTCTGTCTCCAGGTCCTCAGAGAGTTCCACGATGCGGCGGGCCTGCGCAAAGGCTTCGGCGTCGCGGACGAGAGCTACCAGCGCGTCATCCTGAGCCGCCTGCGGGTGCCCGCCGACCGGCGCGGCCAGCTGCTCACCCTGTTCAGTCGCCACCGGTTCCAGGACTATCGGCTGACGCCCAACGACCAGCGGCTCTTCACCGAGTACCAGAGCTGGCTCGCCCACCGCAACATGGTCGACTTCGACGAGCTGATCACGCGAGCGCAGCCGCTCGCCGGCCGGATTGCCGACCGCTGGGATTACCTGCTGGTCGACGAGTTCCAGGACGTCAACGCGGTGCAGTACGACTTTCTCAAAAGCCTCACCGCGCCGCATCACAACTTTTTCGCCGTCGGCGACGACGAGCAGTCCATTTTCGCCTGGACCGGCGCCGATCCGTACGTCCTCGTGCGCTTCAAGCGCGACTACGAAGTCGAGCCGATCGTGCTCGACAAGAACTGCCGCTGTTCCCGGCAGATCTTCGAGACCGCCCGCCGCGTGCTCGCGCAGAATCCGCAGCTGTTCCAGAAGCAGCTCACGGCGGATCGTGAATCGAGCCACGACGTCGAGGCGCGCACATTCAAGGACGAAGAGGAAGAAGCCGCGTGGATCCTGGACGATCTCACCGCTCCCTGGGGTGAGTGCGCGATCCTGTATCGCAAACATCGCGTCGGCGAATACATCGAAGGGCGGCTGCTGCGCGCCGGGATTCCGTGCCGCCTGGCCCGCGGCCGCTCGCTGATGGAAGACGACGTGATCCGGTATGTGATCACCGCGCTGCGCGTGGTGCGCTATCCGGACGACCCCGTCGCGCTCGAAGCCTTCGCGCGCTGCGTGCTGTCCGAGCACTTCCTGCAGGAAGTCGAAGCGGCGATTCAGGGCGACTTCCTGAGCTCCGTGCGCGAGCTGGCGCGACGCCGGCCGCCGCAGGATCCCGATACCAAGAAGCTGTGGCGGCTCGTGTATCAGGTGGAAAACCTGCGCGCCCTGCCCCGCTCGCACGGCACCCTCCAGGCCGTCGTCGACGAGCTGCTCTCGCAGAGCATCGGGCCATATCGCAACGCGCTCGAGGAGCGGCACGACGAATTGAGCGACCCGGCGAGTTTTCCCGCAGCACGACGACTCACCCAGCTCCTCACTGAACCCATCGCGTTCGCGCCCGCCGGAGGACTCGAGATTGCACTGCGCGGCATGACCATCGCCGCGGGCATTCGGGAAGTCTCCATCAAGCCGGACGGCATCAAGACGACAGCCTTCACGCTCTTCAAGGCGCTCCAGCTGCTGCACGCCAAAGATCTCGATGCGCGCCTCCACCGCTACGTCACGTTCGATTTCGAGACCACCGACGCAGAGGTCGCAACGTGCGGCGTGGTCGAGATCGGCGCGGCGCGCGTCGTCAACGGCGAGATCGTCGAGCGCTTCCACACGCTCGTGAACCCCTTCACACCGATCTCGGCGGGCGCCACGAAACTGCATGGCTACAGCGACGCCGACGTCGCGGCCGCGCCCCCGTTCGCCGAAGTGCTGCCGGGGTTCCTGGCGTTCGTCGGCAGCGACATCCTCGTCGCGCACAACGGCCAGAAGTTCGACATCCCCGTGCTGCGCCGGCTCGGCGGGGGCGCCGCCGATCATCTCGTGTTCTACGACACCCTGCCGCTGGTGCGCTCGCTGTCACAGGATTCGGGAAAACTCGAGGATCTCGCGGCGCGGTTCGGCATCGACGTCGGCCGCGCGCATCACGCGCTCGACGATGCCATCACCCTGGCGCGCGTCTATCTCGAGCTCGAGAAGCAGCGCGTGATCCGCGCGCGCAAGGCGGTGCTGAACAACGTCCTCGACTACCTCGGACTCGCGCTCGCGATCGAGTACGGCGCCCGCAGCGCCGAGCAGGAGCTGCTGTTCAACCTCGGCCGGTTCAGGGTCCTCGGCCGCTATTCGGATGCGCTCGAGTTCTACGCCGCGAATAGCGGACCGAACCTGGAAGAAATCATTCGCCGCCTGGGCGGCCGCGCGCTGATGACGCGACTGCGCGCCGAGAGCGATCCGGCGCAGCGCTATCCCACCGCGGTGGCGAGACTTGGCGCGTTGATGATCGAGGGTGACACGCTCGATCACAGCATCGACCAGCTGCTCGAGCGCGTCGCGCTTTCGACCTCGGATGGGGTCGATCTCGCGCCCGATCGCATCAACCTGCTCACGCTGCACTCGACGAAAGGGCTCGAGTTTTCACGTGTCTATGTCGTTGGGATGGAGGATTACGAATTACTCGGATTCCAGCCCGCAGAGGCGGAGGTGGAAGAGGCGAGAAGGCTGGTCTACGTAGGGATGACGCGCGCCCGTGATCGTTTGACGCTGACCCGCGTCGAGCGCCGTTTTGGGCGCGACACGGGAGGAAGCAAGTTCCTGGAAGAGATGCGGCTACTTGGGCGCGATCAGCTGAGCGACAAAGACGTCGGCTTGCCGGTCCTCCACGTCGAAGAATAGCCGCTTCCCGTCGGTCGCGAGGTCGTTGCGCACCGACTGCCACTCCGGATCCGTAAACCGCACCAGCTCGCGTGGCCGGCCGCCCTGCACGCTGACACTCCACAACGAAGTACTGCCGTCCCCAGTGTGCACCTTGAGATAGAGCGTGTGACCATCGGGGCCCCACACCGCGTGCGACACGAGCGGCTGCCCCGTGAAAGCCGGGCGCGGCGTGCCGCCGAGTGTCAGCAACATCAGCTGGCCGGGATCACCGTCGCGCGGCGCGGAGATGTAGGAGATCGTTTTGCCGTCGGGCGACCATTGCGGGCGGTAGGCCCCGGGCGCGAGCACTTCCGGCGCCGACCACTTGCCATCGGCGCCGCGCCGCACGAGCAGCGCATCGCGCGCACCGCTCTGATCAGAGAAGAGAATGGCGTTGCCGTCCGGCGACCACTTCGGATAACTCTCCTGCGCCGGCGTGTTCGTCACCTGCTGGACCGGTCCCCCGTTCAGCGCTTTCGTTTCGATATCGCGCGTGCCGGACCGGAAGGAGTGAAAAACGATCGTCGTGCCGTCGGGCGACAAGTCGGGCGCGAACTCGTCCACCGAATCCGACAACAGCGCCTCCGGTCCGCTGCCGCCATCGATCGGGATTCGATACAGATCTGAATGGCCGCGCTGATCGGAATCGTAGACGATCCAGCGCTTGTCAGGACTCACGCGAATTCCCTGAATCACCTGGCTGCCGCGTGTCACCGCGGTGGCATTCGCCGCGGTGACTGGAACACCGCTGGTCGGCGGATTCGCCGGGATCGGCACCGACCAGATGTTGGCGCGCGCCGTGTACACCGTGTAGGCGAGCCGCTTCTCATCGCTCGAGATCGATATCGTCTTCGCGTTCAGCCCGGTGGTCAGGCGCAGCGGTGTCCCCTTGGGCGCTCCCGAGGACGAGAGATGCACGAGATAGATGTCGCGCGGGCCGTCGCGGCTGGACAGGTAGAACAGCTGCTTGCCGTCGCGCGAGAACACCGGACTCTGGTTGTACGAAGTGGGGGGCTCGATGCGGACCGCGGCGCCGCCCGGGGCGGGAAACAGCAGAATCCCGCTCGGCGCGAGGTTGCCATACAGCGGGCCCGGCAACACCGAGAGACTGTTCTGCGACACGCAACTAATCCACTTGCCGGTCGACGCCCAGGAACAGGAATGCAGGTCGGGACCCGTCCCGATCGTCCGCACCGCACCACCGCCGGCGGGCGTGGCGAGCAGCGAGTCACCGCGCACGAACGCGATCTCCGTTCCATCCGGCGACCAGATCGCCGCCTTGACGATGCTCGTGCCGCTGGGCGGAATCAGCGGCTGCGACGAGCCGCCAAGCGCCGGCGCGATCCAGGCGCCGCCGCGCGTCAGGTACAGGATTTTCGTGCCGTCGAACGACCAGCGTGGTTGCGTCTCGACCGCGTTCGCGTCGTCCGAGAGTGGAATCGTCCGGCCACCTGACGCATCCGCCGGCCGAACGAAGATCTTCATCCTGGTCGCGTTGCCGGCCGCGTACGCGAGCAGCTTGCCGTCGGGAGAGATCGTCGGCTGAATCTCGAGGCCAGGATCGGACGTGATCTGCTCGGACCGTCCCAGGCTCACCGGCGGGCCCGCGGGCCGCAGCATCACGGCTGCCCCAACGCCGGCCAGCACCGCCACGCCGCCGAGCGTCGCGATCAACGCGGTGCGGCGCTTCGGAGGCGCTTCCGCGGCGGGCATCCCGCCTGATGGCGTGTATTGCAGCGCCGTCGCGAACTCGGCGCAGGTGCCGAAGCGATCGGCGGGCGTCATCTCCAGCGCCTTGGCGATCGCCGCGTCGATGTTGGGCGGCACAGTGCTGCGTACGGAGCGGACGCGCGTCGGCCGCTCGGTCAGCAGCTTGGCGATCAACGCCTGAGTAGTCGGTGCGACGTGCGGCGTGACCCCCGACAGCATCTCGTAGCAGACCGCGGCGAGCGAATACAGATCGCTGCGGCCGTCGAGCCGGCGCTCGCCCGTCGCCTGCTCCGGACTCATGTACTGCGGCGTGCCAATGGCGATGCCGGTCGCCGTCATGCGCGAGTCCGACGCTTCCGTGACCGCGAGCGCGATCCCGAAATCGGCGACCATCGCCTCGCCTTCGTGAATCAGGATGTTCGCGGGCTTGATATCGCGATGGATCACACCCTTCTGATGCGCGTGGTTCAGCGCGCTCGCCACCTGGCGGGTGAGCGCCAGCGCTTCTTCGATGGGAAGCTGGCCCTCACGATCGAGCTTGGCGCGCAGCGATTCGCCGCGCACGAACGGCTGCACGTACCACAGGAAGTCGTCCGACTGACCCGAATCGATGAGCGTCAAAATGTGCGGATGGTCCAGCTTGGCGGTGACTTTGACTTCGTTGAGGAACCGCACGACACCGAGATGAGACGCGATCTCGGGCTTCAGCACCTTGAGCGCGACCTGGCGGTCGTGCTTGAGCTCGCGCGCGAGGTAGACCGTACCCATCCCGCCGGCGCCGATCTCGCGCTCAATCACGTAGCGATCGGCGAGCATCGCGAAGAGGGCTTGTTCTTGTTCCATGACGCCGAACCTTGGGCCGGGAGGGTCGCCCACACCATACTACATTCGGGCAGCTATGGAGCCTTGATCAGCATGGGAATCACCATCGTTCCCCAGTGCAGCCTCAGCAGCGCCGAATCTGCATC
>DATMZX010000191.1:0-4653 GCA_035573235.1 Gemmatimonadales bacterium | reverse complement strand
AGCGAAGCGCGATCAGTTATGTCGCGAGCGATCGGCCGCGGGGCGGGGAAGTGCGGATCACAACGTCCGATCCTGCTGCGGTCGCTGCCGTTCACGATTTCCTGGCATTCCAGCGGGGCGCCCACCATGCGGCCGCCCATTAGCACGACTGTCCTTTAGGACAGTGATTACCGAGCACAGACTTTAGCCTGTCCTCCAAAACAGCTCGTCCCATGGCTTCGATATCGGAGCCGTCGGTCGTGTCGTTGTTTTTTTGTTTTTGGACACCCTAAAGGGTATGCTCGGCAGGCTCTGCCCTAAAGGGCATTCTTAGACGCCTTCGCCGGGATGATGTTCTGGCTGTCTGCGGAGATATTCCCGCGCTCTGTCCAGGTGCCGGGGACTGATCGATGTGGCGGAGTACTCCGGTGCCCAGCGCAGTCCCAAAATGTTTCCCGGCTGTCGGCTTGCGCGGAAACTACTCCCACCCTTGAAGAATTGTACCAGACGAGGCAGGTCGATTCGTGGCGGCGTCTGAACGATCATGTGAACATGTGTCCTGAGAATAGCCAATTCGACGATTCTCACGTCCTGCCCAGCGGCAGTTTTTTGAAAGAACTCTTCTAGGAACGATTGTGTCGCCTGATCGATCATCGGCATGCGATCGATTGTCGTCCACGCGAGATGTATATAGAGCTGAACGGCTGACACGAATGTCCTTTAGGACAGAGATTGCCGAGCACAGGCTTTAGCCTGTCCAACAAAACACAAACAAACAACGCCATGCGTTCGGTCAATCTTTGTTGTCGTCCATCAACTCCGACTCATCCTTCGTCCAAAAAGCGAGTAACTTTTCCCGCATGCCCTGGGCCTGGGAACGTCCTTCCACGACCACGATCGCCGCGCTGATCATCGCCGTCGGCATCGCGCTCGGAGGACTGTTCGCCGGCGCCGGACTCGCGCGCGCCCGCGCCGCCGATCGCTACGTCACGGTGAAGGGCGTCGCCGAGCGGGAGGTGCAGGCCGATCTCGCGCTCTGGCCGCTACGCGTTGCGGCGACCGACAACGATCTCGCCGCCGCGCAAGCGACGGTGCAGCGGAGTTTCGAGCGCATCCGCGCCTTCCTGCGCCGCAACGGCATCGACTCGACGCAAACGGAGCTGCAGGAAGTGCAGGTCACCGACAACTTCGCGCAGAGCTACCGGCCGCGGGGCGAGATCGCGATGCGCTTCATCGTGCGCCAGACGCTGATGGTCCGCTCCACGCAGCCCGCGACGGTGCTGGCCACGAGCCAGCGCATGGGCGAACTGGTCAGCGCGGGCGTCGTGCTGTCGTCGGAAGAGTACGGGGGCGGCGGGCCGACCTTTCTCTTTACCAAGCTCAACGACGTGAAGCCCGCGATGATCGCCGAGGCGACCGCGAACGCGCGCGAGGCCGCGGAGCAGTTCGCCAAGGATTCGCGCACGTCGCTGCGGGGGATTCGGCAGGCGAGTCAGGGCGTATTCATCATTCTGCCCCGCGATCAGGCGCCCGGCATCTCCGAACAGGGACAGATCAACAAGATCGTGCGCGTCGTCTCTACCGTGGAGTACTTCCTCAAATGACCAGACTCGTGCTTGTCCTGATGCTGTGCGCCAGCGGCGTCGCCGCGCAGGGCCCCGGCCCCGGCCCCGGCCGCTTCCCGCCCGAATCGCTCGTCAACGTGAAAGTCATTCCCAAGAGCACGCCCGTGATCCAGGTCGTCGGGATGATGCGCAACTTCGCGGGCGCGCTCGGGGTGCGGTGCTGGTTCTGTCACGTCGGGCAGGAAGGGATGCCGCTCGCGCAGTTCGATTTCCCCAAGGACGACAAGCGCACCAAGCTCGTCGCGCGGCAGATGATGCGCATGGTCGAAGAGATCAACCGCCGCATCGACACGCTGCCGCACGAGCGCGGCGAATCGCATGACTCGCTGCGCGTGACCTGCAACACCTGCCACCGCGGGGTCAGCCGTCCCGTGCCGCTCGAGCAGCTGGTTGCCGAGACCGCGCAGGGCGCCGGCGCCGACTCGGCGACGCGGATGTATCGCGCCTTACGCGAGCGCTACTTCGGCCGAGCGTCCTACGATTTCGGCGAGCCGACGCTGGACGTGGCGGCGTTCCGGCTGGGACGGGCGGGGAAGTACGATGAGGCGTTCGCGATTCTGAAGCTCAACGAGGAGCAGTTCCCGAATTCATCGAACCTGTCGACGTTCCGCGGCAACATCCAGCTCATGAAGGGCGATACCGCCGCCGCGATCGCCGCGTTCCGCGAAGCGATCAAGCGCGATTCGACGAACGGCGAGGCGCAGAATCGCCTCCGGCAGATTACTCGACCGTAGCTTTTTTGATTTTGTCGAGCTTGGGGAACTGACGGGCGAGATACTTCTCGCCCTCGACGTTCAGCCGGAACTGATCGGGGCCGCGCCCGCGCGGCGCGCCCTCGCCGTAGGCGCCGTACAGACTGTCGACGACCTCCATCCCTTCGACCACCTGCCCGAACGGCGCAAACCCCATCCCGTCGAGCCGGTCGTTGTTGCCGTAGTTGATGAAGATTTGCGTCGTGCGCGTGCCCGGTCCCGCCGTCGCGAACGTCACCATGCCGCGCACGTTGGTGCGGCGCACCGGATCGTCCGGGATCCGCCGCTCGCGCCACGCGGTCGTGACCGCCGTATCACCGTGGATGCCGAACTGGGCCATGAAGCCCGGCATCACGCGGAAAAACCGCAGGCCGTCGTAGTAGCCTGAGCGCACCAGGTTGTAGAAGCGGTCGGCGCCGAGCGGCGCCCACGCGCGATGGACCGCGATCACGAAGTCGCCCCTGGTCGTCGCGAAGCGGGCGCGGAAGCTGTCGGGCGCCTGCGTCGCGAATCCGGGATCGGCGGGATTGTGGAAGTCGGGCGCCGAGCCGGACGTCGTGGTCGCCGGCTTGTCGGCGGATTTCGTGCACGCGGTCGCCGCCGTCGCGAGCGCGATGAGCGAGAGGAGGTGGAGTGAGCGCATGCGGCAATCTATATTCGGGTTCGATGCTTCGCTGGACGCTCGCCGCTTCGCTCGTGCTCGCCGCGTGCGGTCACGCGCGCTCCTCACCCCCGCCGCTCGAGCCCGAGCGGCGCGTCGTGATCCCGCCGCGCACTCGCGCCGGCGCGCTGACGCAGGTCGAGCGCGATTCGATCCTGCGCGAGCTCGCCACGCGCCGCGCCGCGTGGGCCGCGCGCGGGATTGCCGATTATCAGCTGCAGGTCGCGGTCGGCTGTTTCTGCCCCTGGCCTTCCTACCCCGCGATCATCGAGGTCCGGCACGGTGCCGTCGTGGCGTTGCGCGACACGACTGGACGATCGATGGGCGAGCCGCGCGAGCCGTGGTCGGTGAACACGGTACCGGGATTGTTCGATGCGGTGGAGCAGGGCGCGCGCCACGATGACGTGTTTGAAGTGGCGTACGACTCCGTCTATGGATATCCCGCCCTGCTGCGTGGTGACGCCCGACTGGGACTGCCGGACGATTGGTTCTGGATCAGGGCGAGCCGCCTGACGCGGCAGTCGCCGCCACCCAAGTAGTGAGGAAAGGGCGCCAGAAGTCATAACTCGCTCGTTCGGTTAGCTCGAACCCGCACAACAGGCGATTGTCCCCACCAGCACCGGCGCGCGAACGTCCAGGATGTTCGCGCGACACTGGTGGATTGCTCTCGCTCTAACGGTGGTAGCCGCGCCGGCACTCGCCGCGCAGCAAAGAACTGAAACAGAGCCGAACGACGAGTTCTCCACGGCCAATGTTCTTCACGTCGGCGACACGATCAGCGCCCAGTTCCCCATTCATGCTGATCGCGATTTCTTCGCTTTCGACCTGGCGGCTGGTGCGAGGATCCAGTTCACGTTCATCGGGAACCAAGGCTGCAGGAGCGTGTCGATCTACGACCCGAGTCGTACGGCGCTCAAGGGCAAGAATTGCTACACCGAACACGCCGACACATTGAATGCGACGGCCAGCGTGGCGGGTCGCTACTACGTGCGGATCAATGATGACGACGATGCCGGGGAGGCGTTTCGTCCGTACTCATACCAATTCCGTGTCTCGTTGTATACCGCTCCGCCCGCCGGTTTGGGCAATCCGCTGACACTGCTCACTGACGACGTGAACGAGAACGAAGTGCTCGCGATGGTCGCGGCGCCCAACGGCGACATGCTTGTCCTGGTCCAGTCGATCGCGACGGGTTACGCTGTTGACCGAGTCTTCCGCGTGACTCCCGAAGGCCACGTGACCACGTTTGCGAGCGGGATGAACGCGACGGGGCAGATTGCGATCGATGCATTCGGCGACCTACTCGTGCCGAGTGGGGACCAGGGCGGCGTCGTGTGGCGCTACGATCTCAAGACTGGGACGCGCACGATCTTCACTGGTCCGCCGTCCGCGCCCGATCCCTGGTACGGTGTGACAATCGGTGCCGACGGCGACGTCTGGCTATCATCCACGCCCGGCGGATCCGAAGGTGCCACGTTCTACCGCTTCGACGCGTTCGGCACTTTCAAGAGCCAGGTTCCCGTAAACGTCCGAGCGTCCTCGCTCACGACGGCACAGAACGGCGAGCTGTTCTTCAGGGCTCTGAATTCCGGCGACGTCTACCGCCTGGCCAACAACACGACGTCCGTGCGCGTGA
>DATMZX010000190.1:0-5911 GCA_035573235.1 Gemmatimonadales bacterium | reverse complement strand
GCCGACCGCCGTGGCCGATGGTCCCTACGAGTCGCTTCCCAACCTGTCGGTGGCCATGAGCGCCACCGGGTCCAGCGATCCGGACGGCGATGCGCTCTCCTATGCCTGGGCGTTCGGCGACGGCGCCAACGCGGATGGCTCGACGGTATCGCATGTGTACGCGAACGCCGGTACCTTCACGGTACGTCTCATCGTCACCGACATCCGGGGGCTGTCAGACACGGCCTTCACGACGGCGGTGGTTGCCACGCCGCAACAGGGAATCGCCGAGGCGGAGAGTGAGCTGCGGCAACTCGTGGCCGCAGGTGCACTGAGTGCCGGCGACGGGAAGTGGCACGACAATAAACTCGCCAATGCGGTCAAGCTGCTCGATCAGGCGACAATCACCGCCGCGGTGAATCAGTTGGAAGAGGTGCTGCGGAAGCTTGAAGGGGCTGGTTTGAGCTCCACCGAGTACGCCGAGAGCGTCCGGCACGTCATTCAGTCGCTCACATCCTAACGGAGGTCGCATGCTGATTGGACTGTTGCTGCCCGTCGTCATCCTGGCACAAGGCCAGCAGCCCCCGCCGCCCGCGCCACCCGCGCCGCCGCGCGTCGCCGCGAGCAGCTTTGCGACGGTCGAGGTCCACCTCAACGCGCGCCGCATCGGCACCTCGTGGTATGAAGAGGACGCGAGTTTGAGCGGTCCATCGCGAATCGCGATCAGCTATGGACAGCCGCACGCGCGGGGCCGCAAGGTCGAGGGCGGGCTCGTGCCGCTCGATACCGTATGGCGATTCGGCGCGAACATGGCCACTACGCTGCATACCGACGTCGACATCACCCTCGGCGAGCTCAAGCTGCCGCGGGGGGACTACACGCTCTTCATTCTCTACGCGCGCACGGGCTACACACTGATCGTGAATCGCGGCACGGGGCAGTGGGGTACTGATCGCGATCCGGCGAAGGACATCGGGCGCGTCGCGCTCGTCAGCCGGACGATGGCGGAAGCGGAATCGGCGCTGTCGATTTACCTGGTGCCGGAGGCGCCGCAGCCGGGCACCGGGTACGCCGAGCTGCGGGGCGCGCTGCGAATCAAGTGGGGGACCACGGAGTTGACGACCGGATGGCGCGTGGATCAATGACACCGACCGACGAACGGTTCCCGATCGGGAAGTTCACTCCCGTCGCGGCACTGACTCCCGAGGAGCGAAAAGCCCGGATCGACCAAATCGCCGCCGCTCCGGCGAACTTTCGTAAAGCCGTCGCCGGACTGAACGACCAGCAGCTCGACACGCCGTACCGCGCCGGCGGTTGGACGGTGCGGCAGGTGGCCCATCATTTGCCCGACAGCCACATGAACGCCTACATGCGGTTCAAGTGGGGCCTCACCGAAGACACGCCGGCGATCAAGACGTACGAAGAGAAAGACTGGGCCAGGACACCGGAGACGTCCGCGCCCATCGCGTTCTCCCTCGACTTGCTGACGTCGCTGCACGAGCGCTGGATCACGCTGCTGCGCGGCATGCAGCCCGCCGACTTCGCCCGCAAGGTCAAGCATCCCGAATTGGGGCTGATCCCGCTCGACAACCTGCTGGCGCTCTATTCCTGGCACGGCCGCCACCACACCGCGCACGTGACGTCGTTGCGTGAGCGCATGGGGTGGTAATGGTCGATTTCGGTTTCGACGATCTCGATGAAGAGTTCCCGCTCGGCGACGGCACCGCGGACACCGAAGGGATCGTCATGTGCCCCTACTGCGGAGAGCCGAACGAAATCGGCATCGATGCGGGCGGCGGTTCGGAACAGGATTACGTCGAAGATTGTCAGGTCTGCTGTAAGCCGTGGCGCGTGACGGTGTCGTACGACGAGGAGGGCAACGCTCAAATCTCAGCCTTTCCGCTCGACGAATGAGTCCCTCGGATCTACCCCCGAAGACAGACGAATCTCTGTAGCGGAGTGCCGACACCGTGTTTCGGGTCGCTACGTTAGTTTTCGCACATGGCGAAAATTATCTTGGTTGTCGACGACGACGCCGACACGCGCGAGCTGCTCACAGAAGTGCTGTCGATGCGGGGTTTCGAGATCCACGTCGCTCGTGACGGGCGTCATGCGCTTCAGGTCCTCGCGCATATCGGCACGCCGGATCTGATCCTGCTCGATTGGCTGATGCCGGTGATGAGCGGCAGTCATTTCCTGGCGCGCAAGCGCCGGAATCCGCGACTGCGGCCCATTCCCGTGGTGCTTCTGTCGGCGTGGACCCGAGCCTGGTCCGCCACTCGGCGGGACGCCGTCGAGGTGCTCTCGAAGCCACTCGATCTGGCCCGATTGCTGACACTGGTCGACCGGATTTGTGCGGCTCCGAGCCGGGTCTCGAGCCCGGCGCGCGCCAGCGATCGGCCGGGTGGCCTGTTCGTGGAGCGCAGGGCACGCGCCAGGGTCTGAAACGGCCCTGACGGCGGCGCCGTAGGGCGCGCATGCCACGCCTGCCTGCCGTCTGGCTATTCCTCTCGTTCCTCCCCGCTTCGCTTTTCGCTCAAGATTCCACTTCGGCCGCACGGCACCGCGCCGGTCATTGGCACATCGGTCTGGCCATTCACGATAACGGCATCACGATCGGAAACGCCGCGCGGACCAATGGCATTCGCATCAACGCCGTCGATGCCGATCTGGAGCTCGTCAACGGCGTCAACATCACGGTGTGGCGGCCCAGCGGCGAGCTCTCCGGAACCGTCAATGGGCTGGCGGTTGGACTGGCCCCCGGCGCAGACTATTTCAACGGGGTCGCCGTCGGGCTGGTGGCGGCCGTGGCCGATAGGCGCTCGCGCTGGATCACGATCGGCGGACTCGCCGCCGTCTCGGACGGCACGATCGAGGGACTGGCCGTTTCAGGCCTCGGCACGGTCGCCAATAGCGACATCAATGGAATCGCGATCGCGGGGCTGGGTACGGTCGCCGATCACGACGTGCGCGGCGTGATCATCGCCGGCTTGGGCGCCGTCGCCAATCACGATGTGTCAGGGCTCGCGATCTCCGGTCTGGGGACGGTCGCGAACGGGGACATGACGGGGATCGGCGTGGGCGGACTCGCGACGGTCGCAAACGGAAACACGACCGGCTTCAGTTTCGGCGGGCTCGCGACGGTCACCAACGGGCGACTCCGAGGCGTGGGACTCGCCGGTCTGTCCGTCGTGGCGAATGAGCGGCTCCAGGGCGTTGGACTGGCGGCCTATACCGTGGATTCCCGATCGATCCACGGCTGGTCCACGGCGTTGTACGTCAAGACGAGGGAGCTGCACGGTCTCTCGATCGGCGCCTACAACCGCGTGCGCGGACCCCAGGTCGGTGTCAGCATCGGCGTCTACAATTCGGCACGGGTTCTGAAAGGAGTTCAGATCGGCGTCTTGAACCGCGCTCAGAACAACAAAGGGCTCGCCAAAATCCTGCCGTTGATCAATGCCCATTTTTGATGTGAGATGTGTCTCATTCCTTGGAGTTACGTCGATTGATGCTAACCATTTGGGCGGGATGCGATTAGCCTCAGTGACTACCTATGCGCTCTATTCTTCTAGTCGACGACGATGCCGATACGCGGCGCAGCCTGCGGGAATTCCTGACGGGAGAAGGCTTTCTCGTGCACACGGCTCGCGAGGGGCAGCACGCCCTCAACATGCTCGAGCGCATTCAGCCCGATCTGATTCTGCTCGACTACAAGATGCCGGTGATGGACGGCAAGCAATTTCTGTCCGTCATGCGGCGCACGCCCCAACTCCAGCCCATTCCGGTCGTGATCCTCTCGGCCGCGACGCGCGAATGGTCCGGCGCGAACCTCGAAGTCGTGGACGTCTTGACGAAGCCCGTCGATCTGGATCTGTTGCTGACGACGGTCAGAGGGATTTTCGCCGAGTTATAACGCCGCTTCGTAGCGCCGCGACACTTCCGCCCAGTTCACGACGTTCCACCACGCCGTCACGTAATCGGCCCGGCGGTTCTGGTATTTGAGATAGTACGCGTGCTCCCACACGTCGACGCCGAGAATCGGAACCTTGCCGTCCATCAAGGGACTGTCCTGGTTCGGCCGCCCCGCGATCTCGAGCTTGCCGTTGACGACGCTGAGCCACCCCCAGCCGCTCCCGAACTGGGACACCGCGGCGGTTTGCAGCTGCTCCTTGAATTTCGGGAACTCACCGAACGCGCGCGCGATCGCGTCGCCGAGCTTGCCGGACGGCTGTCCACCGCCGCCCTGTTGCGGTGGCGCCATGACCGTCCAGAACAGCGAATGATTGTGGTGTCCGCCGGCGTTGTTGCGGACGGCGCCCCGGATGTCGTCGGGAATGGAGCTGATGCCGCGGAGCAGGTCTTCGAGGCTCTTGTCGCCCAGCTCCGGGTGCTTGGCGAGCGCGTTGTTGAGGTTCGTGATGTAGGTCTGATGATGCTTGCCATGATGGATTTGCATGGTCTGCGCGTCGATGTGCGGCTCGAGCGCCGCGAAATCGTAGGGCAGCTGAGGCAGGGAGTGCATTTCCGTTCTCGTTGGTCGAAAGGTGCTTCTCAAACCCCGCATTGCGCGGGACGGTTCCGGCCCTATTTTGCTCCGCGAAACGTGCTGTCCTCTCTCACGTCCGGAGGCGCTCGTGGCGGAGTTGCTGCTGCGCTGGTTCCACTTTCTCGCCGGGATTACGTGGATCGGTCTCCTGTATTACTTCAATTTCGTGCAGGGTCCGTTCATGGCCGAAGCGGATCCCGCGACCAAGTCCGCCGCGACGCAGAAGCTCGTCCCGCGCGCCCTGTTCTGGTTCCGCTGGTCGGCGGTGCTGACCTGGCTCACCGGTGCCGCGATCATCGGCGATCGCCTGGGGCGGGCGACCATCGGCTCGGCGGCCTGGGCCTCGAACTGGGCGCTCACGATCTTGACCGGGGCGCTGTTCGGCACGGTGATGCTGATCAACGTCTGGGGTGTGATCTGGCGCAACCAGAAGATCGTGATCGCGTCGGCCAAGGCGGCCGCGTCCGGCGGCCAGGCGAATGCCGCCGCGCCCGCCGCGGCGCGCCGCGCGTTTCTCGCCTCACGCACCAACGTCGTGTTCTCGATCCCGATGCTCTATTACATGGGCGCGGCGTCCCACAACACGCTGCCGGCGGCCGGCAATCATGCGATGTACTGGCTCGCGATGCTCGTTCTGGTCGGACTCCTCGAGGTCAACGCGCTGACGGCGACGAGCGGCGCGACGACCAAGCCGATCGAGAAAATCCCCGGCGTCATCGTCACGGGCTTCGTGGTGTGGGCGATCGCGTACGTGCTGGGGCGGGCGATCCTATCGGCCTGACGGCATAACCGATGGCCTCGGTCAATGTCCGCCGGCTCAGCAAGGTGTACGACGGCGGCGTCCAGGCGTTGCATCATCTGGACCTCGACGTGCGCGACGGGGAGCTGCTCGTCCTGCTCGGCCCGTCGGGGTCCGGAAAAACGACCATCCTGCGCTGTATCGCCGGCCTCGAGGAACCCACCACGGGGGAGATCGTCATCGGCGAGCGGGTCGTCACGCCGCTCTCGCCGGCCGAGCGCGACGTGGCGATGGTGTTTCAAACGCCCGCGCTCTACCCGCATCTCACCGTTCGCGAAAACATCGCGTTCCCGCTCGAAATCCGCGGCGTGGCGCAGAGCCAGGCCGCGCGTCGCGTCACCGAAGCGGCGCAGCGCCTGAGCATCCAGCCGGTACTCGACCGGCTGCCCGAGCAGCTGTCGGAAGGTGAGCGTCAGCGGGCGGCGCTCGCGCGCGCGATTGTGCGCGGGCCCCAGGCATTCCTGTTCGACGAGCCGCTGTCGCGTCTCGACGCCAAGCTGCGCATCGAGCTGCGCGCGGAGCTGCTGGCGCTGCATCGCGCGCTGGGTGCGACGATGATTTACGTGACGCACGATCAGATCGAAGCG
>DATMZX010000189.1:0-11756 GCA_035573235.1 Gemmatimonadales bacterium | reverse complement strand
TTGCGATTGGCGCTGCGAAAGATGGAGAGCTTCGAGTTCTAGCCTACCGCCAGCTCACACCGCCCACGAGCTGAAACGAAGTCTCATCACCCAGAATGAACCGGCCTTCGACGTAGGGCCGCGTCTTTCCGCGATGGCCCTCGAGACCGGTCGCGAGATTGAGGTTGGTGTCGCTGTTGCTGGTTCCACCGGAGCTCGCGTGCGACCAGTTCAAGCCGCCGGCGACATACCAGACCCGATTGCGCGTCGGCGGGCGCCACTTCAAATCGAAGTTCAGGGCCCACAGCGAGCCGCCATCGACGAAGTAGTAGTCGAACTGTGGATAGAACGCGAGATCGGGCGAGATCGGCCACGACAGCTGCGCGCCGAGCAGCATGTCGTCCAGATCGAAGTTGTAGCCGAGGTGCGCGCCGTAGGTCGGACCGGAATTGACGGCGGCACCGGCGCGCCGGCGCGAGCGCCGCTGCGCATCGGCCGTCGACGACACCATGACGAGCAGCGCCAGCACCAGCAACACCTGCGAGGCCCATCGTTTCACGGACGGCTCCGGGATGGCGGGGATGCAACTGATAGGAAACGGGATTTGAAAACGCAAGCCACAGATCCGGCTAGGCGGCGACGCGGGCTCCGCAGGAATTGCAGTAACGGGCGTCACTCTCGAGCGCGGTGCCGCAGCGGGCGCAGTACCCGGGCGCGGCTCCGAGTCGCCGGCCGCATTCGGAGCAGAACTGGGCGTCTTGTTCCGGGCGGGCGCCGTGATCGGGACAGAAAGCGGTCGGGCGAGTCTTGGTGATCCCCGGGCTCGCGCCCGGGGTCAGCCGGGGCTCGCCACGCAGAGCCGCCAGCGCTTCGGCCGTGTATTTCGCTTTGAGATCCGTGTAGTCGGTGTCGGAGAGTTTACCGGTTGCGCGATCGAACTCGATTTCCTTGAGCGCGCGCAGCGCGACCGCTTGCGGGCTCATGTCGTCGTCAGGGTCATCGCCTTCATCGACGGCCGGATCGGACGCGGGCTCGCGCGGCGGGCGCAGAATCGGGAGTAACACGAAATAGATCGCGCCCGTCGCCAGCACGACCCCGACGATCAGCTCGAAGATCTGGAGAATGGCCTTAGCCGAGGCGGTCGAGCTCGTCCTGCAGCCGCTTGAGCTCGGCGGGTGACGCATGGGGGGCTGGGGCCTCGGGACTCGGGGCTGGGGACACCACACCCTGGGCTTCCCGAGTCCAGCGCCGTAGGACGCGAACCAGGATCAGCGCGGCCACGATGAGCGCAATCGACGGCACGAAATAGCCGGCGAGATTGAAGCCGCGCCGCGGCGGCGCCATCAGCGCGGCCTCTCCGTACTGCGCGACGAACGCGTCGATGATCTGCTGGTCGCTGTTCCCCTGCTGCGCCAGTTGGACGACCTCTTTGTGCAGCGCGGGACTGTACGTGCAGGTGAAGTCGGTCGTGCGGCACGTGTAGATGTCGAGTCCGCAGCCGCAGCTGCACTTGAGCTTCTTCTCGATCGCCTGGATCGCGGCGTCGTTGTCGGCGGCCGTCGTCGGCTCGCGCGGGCGACCGGCGCGATTGGGATCGTAGACTTGGTCGGACTGTTGCAGACGGTAGGACGGTAGGACGGTAGGACGGTAGGACAGAACCGCTGCCGTAATGGAACCGAAGAATTCGCGACGGCTAAACATTGTCGATCCGGCGGTCAGGCTGTTCTACCGTCATACCGTCATACCGTCCTACCGTTTCAGGCTCCAGCTTCACGCCATACCCGGCCTGCCGTGGTCCTTTGATCGCGAGCGGCGCGCCACCCGGCCAGAGCACGATCAAACCGCCCAGCACGAGCACGAAGCCGCCGAACCACACCCACCACACCAGCGGGTTAATGGTGAATCTGAACACCGCCTGCTCGGTCCCGTTCACCAGGCCCGCGAGCACGATGTAGAGGTCGACGCGCAGCCCGCTCATGATGCCGACTTCGGTCGACGGCTCGAACGTGGGACGGCCCAGCGCGTCCACATGCTGGCGCTTTTCCGTTCGCATCCGGCCAAGCGGCTTTCCGTCCCTCGTGACGTCGACCAGCGCCGCGGTGACCTGGCGATTGAGCGCGTTGTATTGCGAGATCCCGAGGTGCGTGAACGCGTAGACGTGCCCATCGGGCCCTTTGAGGGTGGCAGTCTCGCCCGGCCGCAGCGTGGCCTGGGTCTCGGTCTTGAAGGCCATCCCGGCGAACGCGCCGAACAGCAGCACCATCGCCACGTGCACGATGTATCCGCCGTAGCGGCGTCGATTTCGCGACAACAGGTTCACGAGGGCCAGCGGCAACGGTTCGTTGTACTGGCGGTGCCGCGCACGCGCGCCGCGCGCGAACTCCTGGGAGACGGTCGCGAGCACGAACCCGCCGATGCTGAACGTCAGGAGCGCGCCGACATCGCGCATCCCAGCGACCAAAAGAATCAGCAGGACGAAGACCCCCGTCGTCGCCGGCACGGCGAACTGTCGCTGCAGATTCGACGTCGAGGCCCGCCGCCATGCGATCAGCGGCCCAATGCCGGTCAGGAGCAGCAGTGCGAGCCCGAGAGGAATGTTGACCTGATTGAAGAAGGGCGGACCGACCGTGATCTTCGTGCCGCGGATCGCTTCGGACAGAATTGGAAACAGCGTGCCCCACAACACGGAGAACGCGAGTCCGATGAACAGCAGATTATTGAAGAGGAAGCTCGCTTCCCGGCTCACCATCGACTCGAGCTTCGCGTCCGCCTCGAGCAACGGCAGCCGGGTCGCGTACAGCACCGCGCTCCCGACGGTGACGAGCACGAGGAACACGAGGAAGTAGTAACCGACCCTCGACTGCGTAAACGAGTGCACGCTCGCGATGACGCCCGAGCGGGTGATGAACGTCCCGAAAATCGAAAGCACGAACGCGCCGAGGATCAGCGCGAGATTCCATTTCTTGAGCATGCCGCGCTTCTCCTGCACCATCACCGAATGCAGGAACGCGGTGAGCACGAGCCACGGCAAGAGCGCGGCATTCTCGACCGGATCCCAGGCCCAGTAGCCGCCCCAGCCCAGCTCGACGTACGCCCACCACATGCCGATCAACAGCCCCACGCTCAGGAACAGCCATGACACGATCGTCCATTTGCGCACCGCCACGAGCCAGTCGGTATCGAGCTTTTTCGTGAGCAGCGCGGCGATCGCAAACGCGAACGGAATCGTGATCGAGATGTAGCCGAGGTACAGCATCGGCGGATGGAACACCATGCCGGGGTTTTGCAGCTGCGGGTTCATCCCGTTGCCGTCGAGCGGCGTGAACGGCAGCCGCTGGAACGGGTTCGCCGTGAACAGCATCACGGTTACGAAAAACGTCGCGACGAGACTCGTCACGGCGGCGACATAGGGGAGGTAGGCGCGATGACGCCGGCTCGTGAGGGTCTGAACGATGACGCCGAAGATGCTGAGCACGGCAGCCCAGAACAGCAGGCTCCCTTCCTGCCCCGAGTACAGGGCGGACCAGAGATAGAACGTCGGCAGGTTGCGGCTGGTGCGCCCGGCGACGTAGGCGACGCTGAAGTCGTGCGTGAAGATCGCGTATTCGAGCGAGAACACGGCGACGAGCAGCGCGACACAGAGGGCGAAGGTCGCGTGACGCGCGCTCTGCTGGAGATCCGCGCGCCGCTGCGCGCCGCCCACGAAACCGGTGATCGCTCCCCACAGGCCCACGAGGAACGCGAGCCAGAGGGAGAGATGGCCGAGCAGCGTCATTTACGCCTTGGGAACTGATTCGTAGCGCGACCCGCACTTCGCCAGCACGTCGGTCGCGTGAATGATGCCGTCCTTCTGCAGTCGACCTTCGACGACCACTTCGACCGAGTCGGTAAAGGTGTCGGGTGGCAGGCCTTTGAAGACGACGGGATAACTGACGGTGCCGTCGGTGATGTGGAAGCGGAGCGTTTGGGTCGCGGTTTCTTTTTCGACCGTACCCGGCACGACGCGCGCACCGATCTTCATGCCGAGGTCGTAGAACGACGGGTCGGCGGACACGCGCTGCGCCAGCTCGCTCGGCGTGAGGAAGTACTGGCCGGTTTGCTTGATGCCGGACGCCATCAGATAGCCGACGGCGCCGACGATCAGGATGGCCCCGAGTGCGAACTTGGTACCCGCTTTCATGCTCGTATTATACCACCCTTCCGGGGGACGTCCCATGCGTTCTTTAGGGAAACCGTGAAGCCCCCTTCAGTCCGCCTTGCGCTTCACGAGCTGAAGGGCGGCTGCACGATCCCCCGATCGGTGATGAAGCCTTTCACGTACCGTGCAGGTGTGACATCGAATGCCGGATTAAGCGCGGCCATACCGTTCGGCGCGATCGGCCGCCCGCCGATCACCGTCACCTCGGCGGAGGCACGCTGCTCGATGGGAATCAGATCACCACTGGCCAGCGTGACGTCGACTGTCGACCAGGGCGCGGCACAATAGAAAGGAACAGTGTGGTGCTGGGCGAGCACGGCGAGCCCGTACGTGCCGATCTTGTTGGCGAAATCGCCATTGGCACAGATCCGGTCTGCGCCCACAAGCACGACATCGACTTTTTGCTGCTGCATGAGCGTCGCGGCCATGCCGTCGGTGATGAGCGTGCAGGGCACGCCGGCGCGCATCAGCTCCCACGCCGTGAGTCGCGAGCCTTGCAGCAGCGGCCGTGTCTCGTCCACGTACACGTGAACCCGTCGTCCCTGCTCGTGCGCGACATAAATGGGCGCGAGGGCGGTGCCGATGCCGCCGGTCGCGAGCGCGCCGGTATTGCAGTGCGTGAGAACGTTGGCGCCGTCCTCAAGGACCGTGAGCCCGCACTCCCCAATGCGCCGGCACATCTCGCGATCCTCATCCCCTATCGCATTCGCCTCGGCACGTAATCGCTCCCACACCGTCGCGCTGACGCCCGGCGTCGATTCGGCAACGCGCAGCATGCGATCGAGCGCCCAGCGCAGGTTCACCGCCGTGGGCCGAGCGTTTCCCAGCAGCGTGGCGAGCTGCTTCAAGCGGGACAGAAAATCAGCGCGCGGGAGCTGCTGTTGATCCCGCGTCGCGGCCACCAAACCCATCGCGGCGGCGATGCCGATGAGCGGCGCACCCCGGACCTGCAGGGTTCGGATCGCGTCGGCGACGGCGTCGGCCGTGTCCAGGTCGCGTGAAAGCTCGGACTCGGGGAGCGCCCGCTGATCGATGATGCGGACCGCGCCAGTGGGAGACCACGAGATCGGTTGGATGGCCACGCGCTGCAACCTACGATCAGGACGGGCAAATACTAGACGTCGTCCTTCACCCTATAGCCTGTTCACCGCTGTGCGTCTGTACGTCTAGCTTTTGCATTTCCTCGCTTTAGGATTCCACCGCATGAGCTACCAGACCCTGTTGTTCGAGATCAAGGACGGCATCGCCTTTGTTACCATCAACCGTCCCGACAAGCTCAATGCCTTGAACGATCAAGTCATGAAAGAGCTTGCCGATGCCGCGGAGCGCATCGCGACCGAGTCCGACATCAAGGGCGCCATTCTCACGGGCTCGGGGCCGAAGTCATTCGTCGCCGGTGCCGACATCGGCGATTTGTCCAAGCAGGGCCCCTTCGACGGGAAGGCCCGGGCGCAGCGCGGCCAGTCGGTGCTGCGGCGGCTCGAGACCTGCGGCAAGCCGGTCATCGCCGCGATCAACGGCTTCGCGCTCGGCGGCGGCTGCGAGCTGGCGATGGCCTGTCACATTCGAATCGCGAGCGACAACGCGAAGTTCGGGCAACCCGAGGTGAAGCTCGGCATCGCGCCGGGGTACGGCGGCACGCAGCGGCTGCCCCGGCTCGTCGGTAAGGGCGTCGCGCTGCAGCTCATTCTCACGGGCGAAATGATCGACGCGCAGGAAGCGTATCGGATCGGGCTCGTGAACCGAGTCGTGCCCGCGGCGGATCTGCTCGCGGAATCCGAGAAGATGATGAGGGGTATCCTCGCGATGGGCCCGCTCGCCGTTCGGCTCGCGATGGAGGCCGTGGATCAGGGACTCGAGATGACGCTCGATGAGGGACTGCTGCTGGAGGCGAATCATTTTGGGCTGCTGGCGGCAACCCAGGACACGAAGGAAGGACTGACCGCATTTCTCGAAAAACGCTCCGCCAAATTTCAGGGACGCTGAGCCTGCTGCTCGCGACCGCCTGCCTCGGCGAGCGGGAGCGTCCCGGTCCGCCGCGCGTCTCGTTTACGATCGACGATCCGCTCGTGGTCTCGACGCGGCTGGATACCGTCGGCGGCGATCTGCGGGTGGAAGACCCCGACGGCATCGATTCGGTCTGGGTCAAGCTGGAAAGGGTCGAGCAGGGGTTCGACGGAGCCTTCCTGCCCTCGTTCTCCACCCACTACCGCTTTGTGGTCCAGGGCTTCAGCCCGTCGGATCAGATTCCGCTCGTGCTGCGGGCCCGGGATGTGGCCGGATTTGAGGTGCAGCGCGACACGTACGTCGTGGTCATACCGTAACTTCCGCTGCACCCTTAACTCTTGACCTGACAAGGACTTCCGTGTATTTTAGAGGCTGTGACTGACCGCTCTTCCCGGCCCCCAAAAAACCGTCCCGTCGCAGTCTCCGAGGCGCTCGCAGGGTACCTGAAACGGTCTGGATTGGCGCGTCGCGTAGGCCAGGCGCAGATCATTCCCGACTGGCCGCGCCTCGTGGGACCGCAGATCGCCGCAGTCGCCACTCCCGAGAGCATCACTCCTGACGGCGTGTTGTTCGTGCGCGTCGCGACGAGCTCCTGGATGAATGAGCTGCAGTTGATGACGCCCGACATCATGGCACGGGTGAACGCGGGACGCGGTGCCGGTCGCATCACGACTATTCGTTGGCTTCTTTCACGCTAGGAACTTGATGCCCAAGAAGAAACCCGCCGCACCTAAAGAGACCAAGGAAAAAGGCAACGGCGGATATCAGGCCGACTCGATTCAAGTCCTCAAGGGACTCGAAGCGGTGCGGCGCCGTCCCGCGATGTACATCGGCTCGGTCTCCGCGCGCGGCCTGCACCACCTCGTCTATGAAGTCGTCGACAACTCGGTCGACGAGGCGCTCGCCGGCTACTGCACCCAGATCTCGACGACGATCCATGCCGACAACGCGGTGACCGTCGTCGACAACGGCCGCGGTATTCCGGTGGACATTCACAAGACCGAAAAGAAACCCGGCGTGGAAGTCGCGCTCACCGTGCTGCACGCGGGCGGCAAATTCGACAAGAGCAGCTACAAGGTGTCGGGCGGTCTGCACGGCGTCGGCGTCTCGGTCGTCAACGCGCTGTCGGAAAAACTGGAAGTCTGGGTCGATCGCGACGGCAAGCGGCATCACATGTCGTTCGAGCGCGGCGAGACCAAGAAAAAGCTCGAGGTCGTCGGCAAGGCGAAAGGCACCGGCACCACGGTGTGGTTCAAGCCCGACACGGAGATCTTCACCGAAACGCGGTTCGATTACGCCACGATCGCCAACCGCCTGCGCGAGCTCGCGTTCTTGAACAAGGGGCTGACGATCGTCTTGAAGGACGAGCGCAAAGGCAGCTCCAAGGAAGAGACGTTCTACTACAAGGGCGGCCTGGCGGAGTTCGTGAAGTGGATCGTCGGCAACCGCAAGACGCTGCATCCGAAATCGATCACGTTCGAGGCCAGCAAGGACGACGTCGAAGTCGAGGGCGCCGTCCAGTACGACGATCAGTACAGCGAGAACACCTTCACCTTCGTGAACAACATCAACACGCACGAAGGCGGCACGCACCTCACCGGTTTCAAGGCGGCGCTGACCCGCACGATCAACGAGTGGGCCAAGCAGGACGGCGCGCTGAAGAAGGAAGAGTTCACGCTGTCGGGCGACGACGTGCGCGAAGGGCTGAACTGCGTGCTCAGCGTCAAGGTCAAGCAGCCGCAGTTCGAGGGCCAGACCAAGACGAAGCTCGGCAATTCCGAAGTCGAAGGCATCGTGAAGACGGTCGTGAACGAGGCGCTGGGCGCGTTCTTCGACAAGAACCCCAGCATCGCCCGCGCGATCATCGCCAAGGCCGTCAGCGCGGCGCGCGCGCGCGAAGCGGCGCGCAAGGCGCGCGAGCTGGTGCGCAAGAAGAGCGGGCTCGACGCCGGCCTGTTGCCCGGCAAGCTCGCCGACTGCTCACTCACCGACCCGAAGCTGTGCGAGATCTACCTGGTCGAAGGCGACTCGGCCGGCGGCTCCGCGAAGATGGGCCGGGATCGCAGCTACCAGGCCATTCTGCCGCTGCGCGGCAAGATCCTGAACGTGCAGAAGGCGCGCATCGACAAGATTCTGTCGAACGAAGAGATCCGCACGATGATCACCGCCATCGGCACGGGCGTGGGCGACGACTTCAAGGTGGACGAGGCGCGCTATCACAAGATCATCATCATGACCGATGCGGACGTGGACGGCGCGCACATCCGCACGCTGCTGCTCACCTTCTTTTATAAGGAGATGAAGCAGCTCATCGACGTGGGCTACATCTACATCGCGCAGCCGCCGCTGTACCGCGTCTCCAAAGGCAAAGAAGAGTTCTACGCCTACGACGAGAAAGAACGCGACGGCTACGTCAAGCGGCTGACCAACGGCACCGAAAGCAAAGCGTCGATCAACGTGAGCCGCTACAAGGGGCTGGGCGAGATGAATCCCGACCAGCTGCGCGACACGACGATGGATCCCACCAAGCGCACGCTGCTCAAGGTGACGATGGAGGACGCGCTCGAGGCATCGCAGCTGTTCGAGACGCTCATGGGCGACGAGGTCGAGCCGCGCCGCAAGTTCATCGAAGAGAACGCCAAGTTCGTCAAAAACCTGGACGTCTAGTGGCGACGATCGGCATCGTGGGGGTGCTGCTGCTGTTGCTCGCCTGGTTCTTCTGGCCCAGCAAGTCCGTTCCCGGCGTAATGCGCAAAGAGCGGCCGGACGTCGATGAGATCGAGCTGGAGCGCGCCGAGCGCGAGGTGCAGGAAGCCCCCAACGACGAGACCGTGCGCGACTGGGGGCCCGGCGCCGGCCAAAAGCCGCTCTAGGCCAGCACCTCGACGCCCGCCCGCGTCACGCGGTGGGATACGAGCTTCAGCGGTTTCTCCTTCAGCTTGTCCCCAATCACAATCGCCTGAGCCAGTGCCTCGAAGCCGGCGCGGATGCCGTCCGCGTCTTTCGCGAACACGGACGCGATCGGCTCGCCTTCCAGCACTTTGTCGCCCGGCTTCGACGTGATGACGAATCCCACGGTGGGATCGATCGTGTCGTCGACGGTGCGACGCCCACCGCCGAGCGCCACGATGGCGCGCCCGATCGTGCGCGGCTCGACCCGCTGCACCACGCCGGTGCGCGGCGCGGCGAAGACTTCGACCGCCTGCGCCTGCGGCAGGACCGACGGATCTTCGACGCATTTGGGGTTCCCGCCCTGCGCCTCGATGATTTGCTCGAACTTTTCCGCCGCGAGGCCCGAATCGATCGCCGTCTCGAGTTTCTTGCGCGCCTTCTTGGTGTTCTTCTCGATGCCGCCCTGCAGCAGCATCTCGACGCCGAGCGCGTACGTCACCTCGAGCAGGTCGGTCGGCCCTTCGCCGCGCAGCGCGAGAATCGCTTCCTCGGTCTCCAGCACGTTGCCGCACGCACGGCCCAGCGGGCGGTCCATCGCCGTGATCAGCGCGATCGTCGGGCAGCCGCGATCCTCGCCGAGCGCGATCATCGTCTTGGCCAGCTCGAGGCCGCGCTCGACCTCGGGCAGAAACGCCCCGCTCCCGTTCTTCACGTCGAGCACGAGCCCGTTGAGCCCCTCCGCGAGCTTCTTCGACATGATGCTGGCCGAGATCAGCGGGATCGACTCGACGGTGGCCGTGACGTCGCGCAGCGCGTAGAGCTTGCGGTCGGCGGGCGCGATTTCGCCGGTCTGCCCGATCAGCGCGCAGCCGATCTTCTGCACCTGCGCTTTCGTCTCGGCGAGCGAGAGATTGGTCCGGAAGCCGGGGATCGCCTCGAGCTTGTCGAGCGTTCCGCCCGTGTGTCCGAGCCCCCGCCCCGACATCATCGGGACCGCCACGCCGCACGCGGCCACGAGCGGTCCGAGCACGAGTGAAACTTTGTCGCCAACGCCGCCCGTCGAGTGTTTGTCGATCAGCGGGGTCTTGAAGCCGTCGAATGACAGGCGATCACCGGACGCCAGCATCGCGTCGGTGAGCGCGGCCAGCTCCTGGCGCTCCAGTCCCCGCATGAACACGGCCATCAGCAGCGCGGCGATCTGATAATCGGGAATCCGGCCCCCGGTGTACTCCGCGACGATCGCCGACCACTCTTCGGGGCTCAGGCTGCCGCCGTCGCGCTTGCGCTCGATCAAAGGCACCACGATCATACTCAGATGATCTCCATCGTTCTCGCTCTTAGTCTCGTCCAGGCACCCGCCGCGCATATCGCCGCGGGCGACAGCGCCGGGATGATGCATCCCGACGTGCAGCTCCATCACTACCAGGCCGCGCTCGCCGCAGACTCGGGCTCCTACGAAGCCAACTGGAAGGCGGCGCAGGCGATCGCCAACGTCGCCAAACAAATACAGGGCAATGCCGATTCCCTCAAGAAGCGCCGGGATAGCCTATACGCGGCGGGCCGCGTTTACGCCGAGCGCGCGATTCGCGCCGACTCGATGGGCGCGGATGGACACTACGTGCTGTCGATGGTGTTGGGCCGCCTGTCGCGTACCAAGAGCAGCAAAGAGCGCGTGAAGTACGCCAAGCTGATCTATGACGAAGCCGACAAAGCCGTCGCGCTCAATCCCAACCACGACAACGCGCACCACGTGCTCGGCGCCTGGAATGCCGAAGTGAAACGGCTCTCCGGCATTCAGCGCTTCTTCGCGAAGACGCTGTTCGGCGGCGGGTTCATGGGGAAGGCGAACTGGAACGACGCGGTGAGCCACCTGCAGCGCGCGGTCGAGCTGAATCCGCAGCACATCTACCACCGGCTCGAGCTCGCGGAGGTCTACGTCGACCTGGGGCAATACTCCAAGGCCCGCGAGCAGCTGCTCGTGATTCCGACGCTTCCCAACCAGGATGTGCTGGACGCGGAGTACAAACAGGACGCCGCGGCGTTGCTCGACGAGATCAAAAACGAAAAAGACGAGAAGTAGCTAGCGCCCGCCTTTCATCACGCGCTCGATGTCGGCCGTGGTGCGAGGCGCTCCCGCGGAGAGCCATTCCCCGCCCTGCGGCGTGACGAGCACGTCGTCCTCGATCCGCACGCCGAGATTCTCCGACTGCAGGTAGATCCCCGGCTCGATCGTAAACACCGCGCCGACCTCGAGCGGCCGGTTGAATCCCACGTCGTGCACATCCATCCCGATCGGGTGACCGAGACCGTGGTTGAAAAACTCCCGGTCGTCGCAGGTCTTCTCGCCGCACAGCGCGCCCGAGTGGTCCTTCATGTAGCGGCGCGCGATGGCGTCGAGCTGGAACAGGGTGATCCCCGGCCGCACCGAATCGAACGCCGCCTGCTGGGCGCCGAGTACGAGATCGTAAATCGCCTTTTGGCGCGGCGTGAATTTCCCGTTCACCGGGAAGGTGCGCGTCACGTCGGCGGTGTACTGGCCCCATTCGGCCGCGGCGTCGATGACGACGAGGTCGCCGTTCTCGGTGCGGCGGCGGTTCACGTCATAGTGGAGCGTCGTGGTGTTCGGCCCGCTGCCCACGATCGAGGGATATCCCAGGCGATCGGCGCCGTTGCTGCGGAA
>DATMZX010000188.1:0-6554 GCA_035573235.1 Gemmatimonadales bacterium | reverse complement strand
GCAGCGTGATTCGCAAACTCGTCTCGAGACCCGCACGACCGGAGTAGTCGCGCACGAGAATGTCCCGAGCGCGGAGTCCGTCGCGGACCAGCGCCGCCCGCCGGCCAAAGTCGGCGAATACGAAGTTGGCCTGCGAGGCGCGCGCATCGACGCCGCGCGCGCAGAGCAGGGTCCGAAGGTTGGCGCGCTCCGCCCGGACCTGCGTCACGTGAGCCCGTAACACTGCACCGCCGCGTCTCAGGTGGGACAGCGCGAGCGCGAGCGAAGGCCCGGCGACGGGATAGGGGGCGCCGGCGGCGCGCAGCACGGCAATCACCTCCGAGCTCCCGATGGCGTAGCCGACGCGACACCCCGCCAGGCCCCAGGCCTTCGACATCGTGCGGACGACGACCACGTTGGGGAGAGCGAGCACGGCAGGGTCGGTGTCCTCATCCGCGTACTCGACGTAGGCCTGATCGAGCAGTAGCAGGGAGCGCGGCGCGGCGGCCGCGACGCGGCGCACATCATCTCTCGATGCGACGCCGCCCGTGGGATTGTTGGGCGATACGATGACGACCATGGCGATGCGGTCGTCGAGCCGGGCGAGAATTGCTTCGCGCGGAAACGCATCGGTGAGCCAGGGCACGCGCACGAGCGGAGCCCCGGCAAGCTCAGCGAAGCGCTCCAGCATTTCGAACGTCGGCTCGGGCAGCAGCACCGGCCGATCGGGTCCCGCGTACGCCCGGTAGATGCGATCGAGCGCTTCGTCCGCGCCGGCTGTCACGACGATCCGGTCCGGGCTCACGCCGACGCGAGCCGCGAGTGCCGCCTCCACTGCCGCGGCATCGGGGTAGCGGCGCAGCAGCTCCGGATCGAGGGCCGCGAGCTCCGTGAGCAGACCCTGAGGTGCCCGAGGCCCCTCATTGTTGTTGAGGCGCAGCAGGCTCATGGCACGATCTGCGAAAGTGTGGAGACCACGACGTCGGTGCCGCCGGCGGCTTTGACCGCGGGAATCACCTGCGGCAACAGCTCGCGCGGCACCGCGGCCTTTACCGCGTAACCGCCGTTGCCGAACAGCGGCGCGACCGTCGCCTGGCGCATCGACGGCAATGCCGAGACGACCGCATCGAGACAGGCCGCCGACGCATTCACTTCGATCATTACGCGACGCCGCGCTTCGAGGACCGAGTTGATCAAAAGGACGAGGTCTTCGATCGTGCGGCGGCGCACGGGGTCGTCGAGCGCCGCGCGGTGCGCGTACAGCCGAGTGGACGAGCGCATCAGCACGTCCACAACCGCCAGGCCATTGGCGTCCAGCGTGGCCCCCGTAGCGGTATTGTCGACGATGACGTCGGCGTCCTCGGGCGGGAATACTTCCGTCGCCCCATAAGACCGCACGAACTCGGCGCACAGTCCGTTCGCGACGATCCAGCGGCGCGTGATGCGCTCGTATTCGGACGCAACGATCAAGCGCCGGTCCATGGGCAGCCGGCCGTTTTCGAGCACCGCGCCGGGCGCAGCCGCCACGAGCTGCACCGGATCCAGTCCGGTATCGAGCAGCTCGACGACGTCCGCCTGCAGCTCGGCGACCCAGTCGGCGCCGGCAAAGCCGGCGTCGCGGCTGCCGAGGGCGAGCATCTCCACGATGTTCTGGGGCTTGAGCAGCTTCGCTTCGGCGCCGGGGAGCGACACTTCGGGGCGGTAGCCGCGCGCGCTGGGACGGACGCGAATGCCTGCATCCGCGAGCAGGGTCAAGACGCCCTGCTCCATGCGACCCTTGGGAAGACCTAAACGAAATGGCACCATCTGTCAGACTCCGTGTTGCCCGACCGGAGCCCTCCGAGGTGCACGACGACGCCCCAAAAGCACGACGCCGGCCCTCGGGGGGCCGGCGTCGGTGTTGATTCAAACCGCTATACGCCTCCGGCTATCCCCCGTGGACCGAGTGATGGTGGTGGTGCCGGTGATGCAACGACGTACGCATAGGTGGTGATATACCTGCGTGGCGCGGAGGCGTCAAGGCGCGTTGGCGATGTAGAACTCGTAAGGGGCGCTGGACACATCGGCTCCCGGGAATTGACTGACCCGAATGCGGAGGAAACCGCTTGTCGGTATGGTGACTGTGGCCGTGATACCCGGAACGTACTCGCGTACTTGCTCTGCCATCGCTCGGCCGAGTAGCGCGCCGGTCGAGTCGGTGACCTCCAGTGCCATGTAGAAACCGTACGGCACCGGATTGGCCCGCAAGCGGAACCAAACGACGAGATGATCGCCCGGGTTACCCACCAGCATGAACTCGTCCACGTCGCCGGGTGGGGAGATCGACTCGGTTGAAATCGTGTCATTCACCGCGACGGTCACAGCCGCGTTCTCGGGTGCATAGTTGATGCGGTACAGCATGAAGCGGTACGCGCCCGTGTCGGCGACGGCCCACGGCAGTCCGGTTGGCGCTTTGACCTGGATCTTGTACGTCCCGGTGCTCGTGAGTTGGAACGGTCCAAGACCGTGGTTGAACAGCGTGGTGTCATCGTCGGCATCCACACGGCCCTTCATGGGCTCGGTCGCCCCCGGCGCAAGTACTTGAATGACAAAGTGCCGATCGCTTTCGACAAACGCATTGAACTCGGCACCCACGGTGTCCTGGAACGTGAACTCATCCACATCGTTGGGATAATCGATGCGCTCTCCTACCAATTCGACGTTCGGGACGATTGCACTAGACAGATGCTCGGGTTCGGGCCGTACGATGTACGACCAGAACCGGTAAGGCCCGAGATGTCGCGCACGGTCGAAGGTGGCTTCCCCGCGCACGACGAAGCGGTAGTCCTGTGTCTTGGGAAGCCTCAACGGACCGCTTGTAAACAAGGGCTTGCTGCCCTCGTCGCGAGCGTATCCAAGCCACATGAGCGAGTCGGGGTTTTCGACGTACATGATGAGTGCCCCAGCCGCGATGCCTCCAAGTGGCTCGACAATCGCCGCGATCGTTTGTCCGGAGTCGCCGTGGGTGTAGAAAACGTCCGCATCGACCAGCGGATCGATGGCCTCGCCCGTGACAGTATCGCCGAGCGTAAAACGACTGTCCGCCGACTCGGGAGGGCGATGGACTTCGAAGATCTTGAACTGATACCGCGCGGTCCGTCCGGCTAGCGATCGCACGGTGATCAACTGCACGCCGCCCGCAGGCGTCTGGCAAGATGGAGTGGGATTCTGTTCAAGCGGAGCGGGACTGGAGGCTACCGCCGCCGCGCAAAGACTTCGTACCCGAATGGAATCCTCGACGGTGAGGACGACAAAGCCCTCGAACGATTTCAGGAATACGACGTATTCGCCATCCGGCACCGACTCGAATGAATAGTGACGATCAACCGAATCGGTGATTTGGTCTTCGATGACCTGCCCAATCGGCACGCGCTCACCCTCACCCTGCGGACCCGACGGCGAGTCGCAGGAGAGGAACAGGCCCAGCAGGAGCGCAGCGCCTCGGAGGAGGCGCCGCTTGGAGTCACGGTCCACGGAATCCAAACTGTGTCGCGATCCAGACCATCGGTAGTTCACCCGCCCCAAAAGTCATAGTGGCGGCACGGACTGAGACTAAGGCTTGACCTGCATTTCGTATGGTGCGGTGACAACCCCATTGCCGAAGCCTCAGGGAACGGCATTCTCCGAAATTGCCAACCGGTCTAGGGGTTGGGTAGGGTCGACCGCACCAAGAGTCATAATCGCCCAGGTGATATCGTATCTTACCCTGATGCGCGTGGCCATCGTTCCCCGCACCCGGTGGGGGCGGATCCGCATGATCGCGATCATCAGTGTCCTGCCGCTGCTTTTCTTGCTCATCTGGTTGCTGACGGTGCGAATGCCGGGACCGGCTTTCACGGGACCACTCCCGCCACTCACACCTAATCAAGACGCCATGCGCGTCTCGCTCGAACGTCACGTGCGCTTCCTCGCGCAGACGATCGGCGTCCGCGGCAACCACAACTACACGAATGTTGCCCGGGCGGCCGCGTACATCGAACGCACGCTAAAAGACCTCGGCTATCAGGTCGTTTCATACGACTTTTCCGCGTACGACCGCACCTACCGCAACATCGAAGCAACCCTTCCCGGCGTGAGCCGCCCCCAGGAGGTCGTGGTATTCGGTGCGCACTATGACTCGGCGGAAGAGGCGCCGGGCGCGGACGACAACGCCAGCGGCGTCGCGGGTGTGCTCGAGCTGGCGCGCGTCTTTGCCGGCGAGCGCCAGGCGCGCACGGTCCGGTTCGTGTTCTTTCCCAATGAGGAGCCGCCTTCGTTCCCATCCGCGAGCATGGGCAGCCGCCAGTACGCGACAGCCGCGCGGACGAATCACGATCAGATCACCGCGATGGTGTCGGTCGAGTCGATCGGCTACTACGACACCGACAAGGGAAGCCAGCGTTATCCGTTTCCTTTGAACCTGGCCTATCCCGACGTCGGCGACTTCGTTGGGTTCGTGTCCAACCTGAGGTCGCGCTCACTGCTCCATACGGCGATCAGCGCGTTCCGAGCGCACGCCTCGATGCCCACCCAGGGCGCCGCCGCGCCATCGTGGGTGCCGGGGGTCTGGTGGTCTGATCACTGGTCGTTCTGGCGGGAGGGGTACCAGGCGATCATGATCACGGACACCGCCCTGTTCCGGAATCCGTTCTATCACACGCCCCAGGACACCCCCGACAAGCTGGATTACGCCCGCATGGCCCGCGTGGTGCACGGCATGACCCACGTGGTCCGAGCGCTCGCGAACTAGCCTTGCGAAAAAGGTGCCGATGAGTATCCTAGATACTCGTGGGAATCATTCATCAGCGACGCAAGACGGAGACGCGAGGCTTGCTGGTCGCGGCCGGCCTCGAGCTCTTCGCCGAGCGGGGATTTGAGCTGGCAACGCTCGACGAAGTCGCTCTGGCCGCCGGGTTCACCAAGGGCGCCATCTACCGGCACTTCCCATCCAAGGGTGCCTTCCTCCTGGCGCTGTTCGAGCAGTACGCGGCCGTCGCGCGCGCTGGATCGGGCGCCCGCCAGGCACCCTGGTTCATCGCTCTCACGCTCCAGTTCGCCGCGCAGGCGGCGCGAGATCCGCTGCTGCGCCGGCGCCTCGCGACCGTATTGGCCGAAGCGCCCGACGGACCAACTCCGGAAAGCCAGCTCCTGAAAGCGCTCGCCCGCCTATGGCCCGCCTGATCGACCTCAGTCACGAGATCGAACATGGGATGGTGACCTATGGCGGCATGCCTGGACCCGCCATCAGCGACTGGCTCTCCCGAGACGCCTCAACCGCGCGCTATGCCCCCGGCACGACCTTCCAGATCGGCAAGATCGATCTGCTGGCGAACACCGGGACCTACATCGACGCTCCGTTTCACCGCTATCAGAACGCCCCGGACATCGCTGGCTACCGGCTCGAGGCGGTGGCGGATCTACCTGGTGTCGTCGTCCGCGCGACACCGCCGCGCGATCGAGCAATCGACGTGGGCGCGTTTGCGAAGCTCGACGTCAAAGGCAGGGCCGTTCTCGTACACACGGGATGGGACGCCCACTGGCGCACCGACGAGTACTCGGCTGGCGGCCACCCCTTCCTCACGAAGGCTGTGGCCGAGCACCTGGTCAAAGCCGGCGCGACATTGGTGGGTATCGATTCCCTGAACATCGACGATCACAAGGACGGCACTCGCCCGGTGCACACCACGCTGCTGGGTGCGGGGATCGGGATCGTGGAGCACATGACGAACCTCGGAGAACTCCCCGATCGCGGCTTCCGGTTCTTTGCGGTGCCACCGCGAGTAAAAGGGATGGGGAGCTTCCCCGTTCGAGCTTTCGCACGCCTAGAATAGATACTGGTGAGTATCAGGGATACTTGGCGGTCCCTTGACTGAGCTAAGCACTTCTCTAGGTTTGCGTTTCGCCGCCTAGAAGCCGCTCCAAAACGCTCTCAGGAGAAGGAATGCCGTACGTCATTGCCGAACCGTGCATCAACGTCAAAGACCGTTCCTGCGTTGACGTCTGTCCGGTTGATTGCATCTACGAAGGGCCGGATATGCTGTACATCCACCCGGACGAGTGCATCGATTGCGGCGCCTGCGAGCCCGAGTGCCCCGTGACGGCGATCTTCCCCGAAGAGGACGTCCCGCCGCAGTGGAAGGACTACATCGCGAAAAACCGCGACGTGTTCCAGGGCGAGAACCCGCCTGGCAAACCGCAGCGCAAGGGCTCCTAGGACAGCTTCTCCAGGAACGTCTCTATCGCGGCGTTGAAGGCACCGGGCTGTTCGACGGGTGTCAAATGCCCCGCTGCCGCGATGATCGCAAACTCAGCATTCGGGATGGCGCGAGCCATTTCCTGCATCCCCGCCTGCGGTGTGATCTGATCATCTGATCCCGCGATCGCCAACACCGGCACGCGAATCTCCTCCAGCAGCGGCGTGGAATCGGGGCGATCGCGCAGCGCGCGCAACGCGCCGACGATGCCTGCGACTTGTTGCCGCTCGATCATGGCTCTTACCTCGCCCACGAGATCGCCCCGTCGCTCGAGGTTCGTTGGAGACAACACCTTGGGCACGA
>DATMZX010000187.1:0-17447 GCA_035573235.1 Gemmatimonadales bacterium | reverse complement strand
CATAGAAGAGGGGGCGTCGCGGGCCGGGCGGCATCAGCTCCTCCGTTCCACAGCGTACGCGATGCTGGCCTGGAGCGCCTCGCGCGCCGGCGACGCCGGCAGCACGTCCAGCTCCGCCTCCGCCTGCTGCGCCAGATCGAGCGCGCGCTGGCGCGCGGTCTCGAGCCCTCCCGTCGCCTCTACCATTCGGATCACCTCAGCCACCAAATCGTCACTCGGTTCGGCGGCCTCCATGAGCTCCGCCACGATACGCCGCCCCTCCGGCTGCAGGCGCGCGAGGGCGGCGATGAGCGGCAGCGTGACCTTGTGCTCGCGCAAATCGAGACCAGACGGTTTCCCGGTCACCGCCTCGGGTTCCGTGTAATCGAGCAAGTCATCCGTAATCTGAAACGCCATACCGAGCAGCATGCCGAAGCGCGACAGCGCCTGGCGATACGACGCGGGCGCCGACAGCGCGCCGACCTCGCACGCGCCCGAGAGCAGCGACGCCGTCTTGGCCCGGATCAGCTGGTCGTACTCGGCTTCGCCGTACGCGAGCTTGTCGTGCGCCTCGAGCTGTCGCATCTCGCCGACCGTCATCTCGTTCGTCACGCGCGCGAGCACGCGCAGCGCTTCGTGATCGTCCAGCCGCACCAGCTCGATGATCGCGCGCGAGTACAGGTAGTCGCCCATGATCACCGCGATCTGATGCGAGAACAGCGCGTTGATCGTCGGCAGTCCCCGGCGCAGTACCGAGTGGTCGACCGAATCGTCGTGCACCAGCGTGGCCAGATGAATCAGCTCGACGACCGCGGCGAGCGTCACGGCGCGCGAGTCGCGCGCCGGACCGCCCGCGGCCTGATGGCTGAGCAGCAGCAGCGTCGGGCGGAACAGCTTGCCCTTCATCTGCAGCAGATGCTCGTTCACCTCGCTGACGATCGGAAAATCGGCGGCGATCACGCGGCGCAGCTCGCCGAACACCTGCTCCAATTCCGCGGCCACCGGCCGCTGCACGTCGCGGAGCGTGACGCGGACGACTTGTTGGCTCACGCTACTTCGCCTTGGCGAGCGCTTTCACACGCTGCTCCGCATCGAGGAACCGGATGTCGACGGCAAAGACGCGGCCATACAGCTCGCGGGCGTCCGCCTTCTTGCCCTGCTGCTCGAGCGCGCGCCCCAGCCAGTACAGCACGCCGAGTCGCTCCTGATCGCCGGAGGCCGGCAGATCGAGGCCGCGACGCAGAATCGATTCCGCGACACCGTACGCCCCCTTCTCGAAGAAACAGACACCCAGCATTTCCGACGTGCGCAGCTTGCCTTCCGGCGCGCGCAGCGCCTTTTGCAGCTCTGCAATCGCCTCGTCGAGCAGCCCCATCTCCTTGAACGCGACGCCCAGATCATAATGGGACTGGAAGTCCGTCTCGTCGATGTTCTCGTCAATCCCCTGCTTGAAGCGCGCGAGCATGTCCTGGAAATCCTGCTCCTCGTCGCCCGTCGGCTCTTCGTCCTCGACGCGCAGCCGCGTGTCTTTTTGCGGCATGTCTTCATCGTCTTCGGTCAGCATCGAGCCGAGGTCGATGAAATCGCCGTCGAGCGTGGTCTCGTCGCGGACTTTCATCTTCGCGTCTTTGGCTTTGACCTTGCCTTCGGGCTTGGCGGCAGCGGCGGCCGGCGGCGGCGCGACCGCCGGCGCGAGCATCGAGAGGGCGCCCTTGGCGCGCTCATTCTTCGGATCGTGCTCGGCCACCCGCGCGTACACGGCCCGCGCCTTGTCCGGCAGGTCGGAGCGCAACAGCGCGTCCGCCAGCTCGAGATAGGCCTCGATCAGCTTCGGCTTGTCGCCCGACTTGAACGAGAACTCCACCGCCTTCTGGCGATGGCGCACGCTGTTCGGATCGAGTCGCAGCACTTCCTCGACCAGGCCGCGCGCCTGATCGAGCTGGCCCTGGTTCTCGAATCCGCTGGTCGCGAGATCGAGCTCCTCGATGCCGCGCTCGCGCTCGCCCTGTTCGATCAGCGCCTCGCCCAACGCCTGGTGCGCTTCCGGATCATCCGGATTGTCGGCGACGCGCGACTCGAGCTCCTCGATGTCCGGCGCCGCCGGCGTCTGCTCGATGTTCGAAAACACGAGCGAGCCTGCCTGGTCGTCGCCGCTGCTGATCTCGTCGATGCCCAGGTCGATGAAACCGCTGCGCGGCTCGTCGATGGCGAGTGGCTGATCGTCGACCTCGTGCTCGGCGTTCGTCGTCGCCGATTCGAAATCCGGCTCGAGCTCGAGCGGCGGCACTTCGACGACGGTTTTCCGTTTGCCGGGGCCGGCGGCCGGCTCAGGCGCCGGGGCCGAGGGTCGCTTGGGAACGACCGGCTTCACGCGCGGCGGCTCCGGCGGAGGCGGTGGCGCCGGCTTCTTGAACGCCGGCGGCTTCTTCCCCTCCGGTTTCTTGGGTGCGGTGACGGCCCCCTCGAACACCAGCTCGGCGTCGTCGTCCAGCGCGATCACTTCTTCCGGCGCGGGCGGCTCGGGCACCGTGGGCTCGAGCTCGGGCAGCGGCTCCAACATCTCCAGATCGGACGTCGTGATCTCTTCACGAATCGAGGGCGGCTTCGCTGTCGTCGCCGCCACCTGACTGAAGTCAGCGTTCGTGGTTTCCAGCCCCTCCAGCATGCCGTCTCCCGCGCCACCGCCGGGGGTCGCGTCCGGGGCCTCATCCACGAGGCTGGTCGTCTCGATCTCCAGCGACTCGTCGGGCTCCGGCACCACTTCCTCGATCAGCTTCTCCGCAACCGGCGGAGGAGCAGCGGGTGGCGGCGGTGCGGCCGCCGGCGGCGCTGCAGGCTTGGGCGGCGGAGCGGCCGGCCCGCCCTTGGGCCCCCGCGGCGCGTCGAGGTCGAGGAACACGAGGCTCGACGTCTTCCGCTTTCCGGATTTGGAAACGTCCTCCCGCTCTTCACCGCTCGGCTTCGGCGGAGGGGGCGGGATTTTGGCCGATGACGTCCGCTTCCCCGGATCGCCGCCATACATCTTGAGCTGTTCGGTGAGCATCTCCCGGAGATTCGCGCTTTCCGGCGAGATGTCGGTGAATTCCTTCAGCGCCGAGAACGCGTGATCGATCTTGCCGGCCTTCTGCATCCGCTCGGCATACTCGACGAAGTTCTGCTTGGCTTCGGCGATGAACCCCTTGGACGCGTAGAGCTTGGCAAGCTTCAGGTAAGTCGTCTGCCGCGCGGGGGCGTTGCGCAGCACCTTGTTGCACATCGCGATCGCGTTGTTATGAAATCCCAGCTCGGCGTACTTGTCGACCGCCCGATCGTAGTAGTCGGCAGCCTGGGCGGGATCCTTCAGCTTGATATAGAGATCACCGATGCGGTTGTATATGGAGAGATCGGCGTTGGCATCGCCTTCGGATTCCTGGGTTTCCAGCGCCTCGACCCAGACCTCCGCGGCCTTTCTGGGGTCCTTCGCTTCGAGACCCTTCGCCTTCTCGACGAGCTGTTTGAGCTTGGACATGGAAGAACTAAGATATCGGGGGCTACAGGGGTGGACAAGCCGAACCCGCTGTCCAGACGGCGCTTACGACCCCTCGTCCCATCCAGTAGGCGACCTCGCGCCAGTCATCCACCGCCGCGATCACCAGATCGGCGACGCAGCCCGCCGCGATCTGACCCCGATCATGAAGACCGAGCGCGGCAGCGGCGTTGACCGTCACCGCGATTACGACTTCGGCATGACGCATCCCAAGCTGGGACACCCCGAGGGTCATCACGAGGGGCAGGCTCATCGTCGGTGATGTCCCGGGATTGTAGTCGCTGGCGAGCGCCACGGCCGCGCCTGCTTCGATCAGGCGGCGCGCGGGAGCCTGCGATCGTTTGCCGAGGAACACCATCGTCGCGGGAAGGAGCACCGCGACGGTGGGACTCGCCGCCAGTGCCCTGACCCCCGCGTCGGAAATCGCCGCGAGGTGATCCGCCGAGAGCGCCCCCAGCTCGGCCGCCAGCTCGGCGCCGCCCGAGCCGTCCAGCTCGTCCGCATGGAGTTTCACGGCCAGGCCCTGACGCGTGGCCGCCGCGAGAATCTGACGGCTCTCCGCCGCGCTGAAGACGCCCGGCTCGCAGAACACGTCACAGCTCGTCGCCAGTTCTTGTTTCGCGACGGTGGGGATCATCTCCTCGCACACGAGCCGAATGTAGGCGTCGCGCTTGCCACGATACTCGGGCGGCACCTCGTGGGCACCCAGAAATGTCGGGACGAGCGTGGCCGGAAGCTCCGCGGCAAGGCGGCTGATGACGCGCAGCTGCTTGAGCTCCGCCTCGAGCTCGAGGCCGTAACCCGATTTCACTTCGATCGTCGTGGCACCGTTCGCGAGCAGCGCCCGCAGGCGCGCGCGCGTGAGCCCCTCGAGCTCCGCTTCGGAGCGGGCGCGCACGTCGCGGACCGATTGCAGAATCCCACCACCAGCGGCGGCGATCGCTTTGTAGTCCACCCCCAGCGCGCGGCGCTCGTGATCGTCGAGCCGCGGCGATCCAAACACGCCGTGGGTGTGGCAGTCGATGAATCCGGGAAAGACGACGCCCGCCACCTCGACAACCCGATCGGCCTGGGGAGCGTCTTTGCGCGCGCCCACCCAACCGATGCGGGGGCCGTCGATCAGCACGGCCGCGTCCTGCAACACCTCGAGCTCGGCCATCTCGCGGCCGCGGCGTGCCCGCGCCTGACCACGGCACGTCACGACCTGTCGCGCGCCGGCCAGCAGTGTCTTCAGTCCAGCTCCTCGCGCATGGGGAGGCGGAGATGCTCGCGACGGGCGGTCGCGATCGCTTCCGGGTAACCGGCGTCGGCGTGGCGCGCGACGCCGATGCCCGGGTCATTGGTGAGTACCCGCTGCAGCCGGCGAGCGGCGGCAGCCGTGCCGTCGGCGACGATCACCTGCCCCGCATGCAGCGAATTCCCGATGCCGACGCCACCCCCATGATGGAAGGAGACCCATGACGCGCCGGAGGCGGTATTGAGCAATGCGTTGAGGATCGCCCAGTCGGCGATCGCGTCGGAGCCATCGCGCATCGCTTCAGTTTCTCGAAACGGCGACGCCACCGAGCCGGTATCGAGATGATCGCGGCCGATCACGATCGGTGCGGACAGCTCACCGCTGGCCACGAGATCGTTCAAGGCCACGCCGAACCGCGCGCGCTCGCCCTGGCCCAGCCAGCAGATGCGCGCCGGTAATCCCTGGAACGCGACGCGTTCAGCGGCGAGCGTGATCCAACGCCGCAGATGTTCGTTGTCGGGAAACAGCTCGAGCACCAGGCGATCCGTCCGGTGCAGGTCTTTCGGGTCGCCGGAAAGCGCGACCCACCGAAACGGCCCCTTCCCCTCGCAGAACAGCGGCCGAATGTACTCGGGCACGAAGCCCGGGATGTCGAACGCATTGGCGACCCCGGCGTCCCGCGCCTCGGTGCGGAGATTGTTGCCATAGTCGAAGGCGACGGCGCCGGCTTTGTGAAAATCGAGCATCGCGCGCACGTGCCGGGCGATGCTCGCGCGCGAGCGCATCACGTAATCCTGAGGCGCGCTGCGTCGCAGCTCGGCCGCGGCTTCGAGCGTCAGCCCTTCCGGGACATACCCGTTCAACGGATCATGCGCCGAAGTTTGATCGGTGACGACGTCCGGGCGGAAACCGCGGCGGAACAGCTCCGGCAGCACCTCGGCGCAGTTTCCTACCAGGCCGATCGACAGCGCCGCACCGCGGCGCCTGGCGTCTTCGCACCAGGCGAGCGCTTCATCGATCGATGATGTGGATTTGTCGACGTATCGCGTTTCGAGGCGGCGCTGCACGCGGGAAGGATCGATTTCGACGGCCAGGCAGATGCCGTCGTTCATCGTGGTGGCGAGCGGCTGCGCACCGCCCATTCCACCCAGCCCGCCGGTGAGCACGACGCGACCCCGCAGCGACCCGTGGAACTTGGAGCTGGCAACGGCACCGAACGTCTCGTAGGTGCCCTGCAGGATCCCCTGCGTCCCGATGTAGATCCACGATCCGGCCGTCATCTGTCCGTACATGATCAGCCCGCGCCGCTCGAGATCGCGGAACACCTCCCAGGTCGCGAAGCGTGGGACCAGGTTGGCGTTGGCGATCAGCACGCGGGGCGCGTCGGCATGCGTCGTGAACACCCCGACCGGTTTGCCGGACTGCACGAGCAGCGTTTCGTCGTCGCCCAGTGTCCGCAGCTCGCGGCAGATCGCTTCGAACGCTTCCCAGTTTCGCGCCGCTTTGCCGGTCCCGCCGTACACGACGAGATCCTGCGGGCGCTCCGCCACCTCGGGGTCGAGATTGTTCATCAGCATGCGCAGCGCGGCCTCCTGCACCCAGCCTTTGCAGGATTTTGTCGTGCCGCGCGGCGCGCGGATGATCACGCGAACATTCCGCCGCGAATACCGCGCGCCATCCGCTCGATGTCGGTCGTCAACGGGCGATCGGCAGTCAGCGCCGCCGACACGTTCCTGACGGCCTCATGCAACCGGCCGACGGCTTTGGACGGTTTGAGCGGCTTCAGGAATTCGAGACCCTGCGCGCCCGCGAGCAGCTCGATCGCGACGATGCGCTCCGTGTTCGCGAGGATGCGCCCGGCCTTCCAGGCCGCGCTCATCCCCATCGGCACGACGTCCTCTTGATTCCCTTCGGTCGGCACCGATTGCACGCTCGCCGGCGTCGCCAGCACGCGACAATCCGCCACGAGCGCCGCGGCCGCGATCTGCGCGGTCATGAATCCCGATTCGAGACCGGGATCGTTCGCGAGGAACGCCGGCAGTCCCGACGACAAATCGGGGTTCACGACGCGCTCCAGGCGCCGCTCGGCGAGACCGGCCAGTGTCGTGAGCGCGATCGCGATGACGTCGAGCGCCAGCGCGATCGGCTGGCCGTGGAAGTTGCCACCCGAGAGCACGTCGTCGCCAAACACCAGCGGATTGTCGGTCGCCGCGTTCAGCTCGGTCGCGACGAGGCGCTCGGCAAACGCGAACCCTTCGCCGACGGCCCCCAGCACCTGGGGAGTGCACCGGAGCGAGTACGCGTCCTGCACGCGCGGATCGTTTTCGCGATGTGATTCGCGGATCTCGCTGTCGGCGAGCAGCTCGCGCATCAGCGCCGCCGAGCGTTGCTGCCAGGCGTGCGGCCGCGCGTCGTGAATTCGTGAATCGAAGGGGTCGGGAGATCCTCGCACCGCCTCGAGACTCATCGCCGCGGCGCCGTGCGCGGTGCGCCACAGCGTCCAGGCGTCGTTCACGAGGAGCGCGGCGAGTCCCGTTTGCGCCTGCGTCCCGTTCACGAACGCCAGTCCTTCTTTCGCCTCGAGCGTGATCGGATTGGGCACGCGTACTTCGCCCTCGCCGATCATCGCCAGCGCGAGATGCGACAGCGGCGCGAGGTCGCCCGACGCGCCGACGCTCCCCTGCGACGGCACCGTCGGGTGGATCTTGCGATTCAGCATCTCGACGAGCAGCTCCGGCACGGCGGGGCGAACGCCGCTCGTGCCGCGCGCGAGCACGTTGGCGCGCAGGAGCATCATGGCCCGGACGGCATCCTGCCCCAGCGGGTCGCCCACACCCGACGCGTGGCTGCGGATCAGATTGAGCTGGAGCTGGCGCGCCTGCTCGGGGGGAATGCGCACGTGGGCGAGCTTACCGAACCCCGTGTTCACGCCGTAGATCGTCTCGCCGCGCTCGACCGCCGCTTCGACCGCCCGGCGCGACGCGCGCACGGCCTCGAGCGCTTTGGGGTTCAGCGCGACCGGAGCGTTGGCCCGGGCGACCGCGACGACGTCGGCGATAGAGAGGGAATGGCCATCGAGAGTGACAGGCGCGGTCGTCGGCATGGGGACCAAAACTAAAGCGCCGGAGTGGTTTGACCACTCCGGCGCCTAGCCTGATGCGAGGCCCTATTTCGAGCTTGTAACCCCGGTGCCAGTCGCCATGGCGGTCGACTGCCCGGCTCGGATCTGCAGCTCAGGGTTCCCCACATCAGTTTGGAAGCTCCAATCGAAGATCACGTAGTCCCGGCCGACATGCGTGACGCGCAGCGCGCCGTAGCGCAGTGTCGTGCCCTCGACGATTTCGAACACATAGGCATAGCCCGGGACGGCCTGAACCATGTTCCGGCTGTAACCGCTCGCCGGCGCGAAGTCGATCGACGTCAGATCGGCCACGGGCGACGTGCTGTAGAGCCGAATGCTCGTCCCGCTGAACTCCGGCACCAGCCAGAGCGTGGAATCGGTCGCGTCGCGATGCACCCAGAAGTCGATGCTCGTCAGGTTCCCATCCAGCACGCGGCCGAGCTCGGACGACTGCGCCTTCCCATCGGTGTTGAGATCCTGCCAGAACCGGAAGCCGGACTGGGCCTGGTTCTCTTCATAGGCAAAGGCCAGCGTGTTGCGCGCATCCGGCCGGGGCGTATCCTGGCGCAGCGGCGACCAGAGGCTCTCGTAGCCCTCGCGGCTCACCGCGGAGACCCCAAAGCAGCGCGGCACCCCGTTCGACATCGCGCTCGCGAGAAATTCCGGCGCGATCGTCGTGCCTTCGAGCAGCCAATTGGTGCCGCAGACACCCGTATCGAGATCGTAGCCCGCGCTGTACACGCGATACCATTTGAACCGCGTGGGATCGTTCAAATAGGCGTTGTCGTCCCACTCCAGGTGGATGGCGCCGTTGAGCGAGATCGACGTCAACAACGCGGGCTGATCGAGCTGCAGTCGCTCGTCCACGATGATCGAGTTGCTCCCGCCGCTCTCTTCACCACCGTCGCCGAGGGCGGTTACGTAGTACTCGAGATGCGGGATGCCGTTGTCGTGGAAGGTGTTCGAGCTGGTCTCGCCGCGCAGGCCGAACGAGCCGCTGCTCGAGGCGCGCGAATAGATCCGGTAGCTCGACAGGTTGTTGTCGGTGACGCCATCCCAGAAGAGCAGGATGCCCAGGGGACGATCGGGATCGCCGCTTGGCTCGAGCTCATAGGACAGGTTGGTCGGCGTCGAGGGCGCATTGCCGCCACCGCCATCAGTGACGTACTGCTGGCAGGCGACCGTGGCCACTAGGAGCAAGCACAGGAGCAAACGCATACAAGCCTCTGGGACTGGGGATCGCCCGATGTGTAGGCACGGGCCATGCCCAAACCGAAGTGGCGTATTTGCAGGGGGTTACAGAATTGGGGGCGGCGGGATTGTCACCCGCAGAGGACAGCTAGTCTCTACTGGGCGTAGGTGCGCTGGTCGTAATCCATCTTGATGTCGGGCTGGTCGGTCAGCGTGATGTTGAAGCTGAACGCCAGGTTGCCGGCGCCGGTCTTGTAGAAGGAGAAATTGGCGCGCCAGCGCCGCAGATCCCGCTGGAAGGTCAACGAGTGATCGGCGAACTGGCGGGTGACCATGTCGAATGACGTATGCCAGCTGGCCGTCCAGTTCCGCGTCGGGCTGAACGCCAAGCTCAATCCCACGGTCTCGCGTCCGGCACGGGCCTGCGAGGTAATCGGCACGTTCGGCAGGGGGCGGGTGCGGCTGTTGGTGAACTGGACGCCCAGCGAGAACTGACGTCCATACCCTGGCCCGCCCCCGCCATAGGGATCGCGTGTGGCACCCTGATAATGACGATATGGATCCGCGGCCTGGCGGGCGCCGAGCTGCATTCCCTGCGTTGTATCCGACTGGGCCTGCTGCGGCACCGGCCGTGCGCTCAGGCCGAACAGCCGGCCGATGCCCGCGATGGTCGCGGGCGTGATCTGAAACGACGCGTTGAGACTCGTCAGGAATGGATCGAACTTCGCCGAGTCGGTCCCGACCTGACCCCGCCAGAGATCGTGCACGACGCCGAGCTGGAATCCGGGGAGCAGCTCCGACAGGAACGTGTTGCTGAGCGACGGCGTCTGCCAACCCACGCGGCCCGGGATCTTGGCCTGCTCGAAGTTGTAGCTGATCGCGCTCGTGTTGATGCTGAGCAGCTTGATCTTGCGGGGCTCGCGCTCGCCGGCGGTGTCCCCGGCGGCCGGCTTCGCCTTTGCCTCGAAATTCTGCGAAAACCCCAGGGTGATCGTTTGCTGCGGATCGCTGCGCGCGTTGAGGGATCGACCCGTCGGATCGATCGCGTGCGCGAATTCTTCCGACACGGCGGCACCGGGCGCGTATTGATAGCTGAGGAGCGGCGAGAACGAATGCCGGATCCGCGAGAACGGGCCGAAGCCGGGGAAGAATCCGAAGAACGTCGGCGAGGCGCTGAGGTTGAACGCGAGCCGCTTGCCCTGCTGGATGAAATCGCCGCCGGTGAACGGATTGCGGATCATGAACGGTCCCGCGCTCGTCTTGTTCACGATCGCGATGCCCGGCTGCAGCTTCCAGGTTCCTGAAAACAGTGGCGGCAGATTGATGCCGGTTTCCCAGTTTGCGCGCGTCTCGTAGTAGCTCGCGAACACGACGTTCTTGGTGGCTCCCGTGCTGTCGGTCAGAGTGAACTCCCGGCGCGCGTTCGAGGCGACATCCAGGACACTGATGGAGTTGGACCAGTTCCAGCGGCCCATTCGAAACGGCGTCTGCATCGTAATGTTCGTGGTCCGATCGCCGAAATGCAGTCGCAGCGTATCAGGGCTGTTGCCGGTATCCCCGGGGGCCGCCGGGATGAGCAGCGTTCCAAGATTGTTGAAGCTCTGCGAATTCGTGTAGGTGAAGCCGGGCGACCAGGTGAGCCACGGCGCGAGCGTCACCGTCGTCGGCGTCAACGTGATCGACGGAAACGTCTGATCGATGTGATTGGACGAGAGATCCTGCCGGCGCGTGAACCCGAGATTCAACGAGGCCCACGAGAATCGCTTGTTGAACGACGCGCTCGACCCGACCGTCGACTTTACCTCGAGCGGGTCGATCGAGTTGCGCTGGACGACGCGCCCGTCGGACATGTAGTTGATGCTGGCGTTGAAGTCGGTGGTGGCGTTGAACCGCTGGTTGTGTTGCCAGCCGATCTGCATGTTCGTGGCGTCCGGGTTGAACTGATTGGTGCGCGTGTAGCTCAGTCGCCCGTTCATGAATCGATCGATCCAGCGGTACTGCACCTGGGCGTGGAACGCCACGCTGCGATCGGCGAACCAGTCGCCACTCACCAGCGCATCGACGTAATCGTTGACCACCCAGTAGTAGCCGAAATCGGTGATGTGCCGCGAGTAGCTGCGCGTCGGCCGCACGATGTCGTTCAGCCCGAAGCGGGGAAACAGAATGCCGCTGCGACGCCCACCCCGAATGTCGCTGAAGATGAACGGCAGCCACATGATCGGGACATCCCGCACGTACAGCACCGCGGGCCGGGCAATCATCGTGTTCTTGTTGATCCACTTTGCCTCCCCCGCGGCAAAATGGTAGTCGGGGACGGGCTGCGGATCGGATGTGAAGTTGGCCCCGGCGACGAACACGCGGCGATTCCCGGAGTCGGCGGCGATGTTCCCCCGCACAAACCACTTGGCTCCGCCTTGCTGGAAGTCCGTGAGCGCGTCCGTCACGGTGCCGCGCCGCAGGCAGGTGTCGTAGCGCATCCCTTCCCCGGCCAGCACGGTGCCCTGATCGAACAGATGCGGATCCCCCGAAGCATCGAGGCGGCAGCTCGCCTCCTGATAGCGTATCGAGTCGGCCTCGAGCTGCGTGCTGTCGCGCACGACGTAGGCCTCGTGGCGCAGGAAGATCGTCTGGCTGTCCCCTACGACGAGGAGCGTCTCCGCGACATACCGCGTCACGCGATATCCTTCGAGCTTGAGCAGTGAATCGATGATCTGATCGGCGGCGGGAAATGACCGGGTCGGTGCGGTCGGGAGGCCAAGTCTGCGGGCCTCGGCGGTATCGCGCGCCTGCCCCCGGCCTCGCGTGGTATCGGCCGGCCCGCCGATGACCGTGTCACGCTGAGTCGGTCGCTGGCCCGGTGGTGGCTTGGGCGGAGGTGGTGGTGGATTCTGCCCCGGTAACGACCCCGCGCCCAGCACGAGCAGCATGACGGTCGTCGCCGCGAGGCGCCGCGCGCGCCGCCGGCTCGCGACCCACGCGCACCAGATGCTCACCTCGTACAACAGCAGCAGCGGGCCGAGCATCAACATCATCGAGACGGCGTCGGGCGGCGTGAGGATGGCCGCCAGAAACGCGGCGATCACGATGGCGTAGCGCCGCTGGCGGCCGAGAAACTGCGGCGTCACGAGGCCCAGGGACGCCAGAATCGTCACGACGAGCGGCAGCTCGGCGACGAGGCCGCATCCGACGACGAACGGGATCGCCATCCCGAAGTAGCGGTCGATCGTGATCATCGCCGTGAGATCGGTGCGCTGGAAGTTGAGCAGGACCTTGAGCGCCGCCGGCAACAACCACTGATAGCAGGCGATGGCGCCGCCCAGAAACAGCACGACTCCCACCGCGAGGGACGGCATGACCAGCTTCTTTTCGCGCTGGTACAGCGCCGGCGCCAGAAACGCCCAGATCTGATAGATCACAATCGGCGAAGCGAGCAGGCCGCCCAGCGCGAACGCCACCTTCAGCGTCAGCATGAACGGCTCGGCGGGACTCGTGAAGACCAGCCGCCCGCCGGGGAGGTAGGGCGCGATCGGCCGCTTCAGGATCTCGATGATGTCGATGCGATCGAGCAGCACCCACCCCACGATCGTCCCGACGAGCACGGCCAGCAGACTCCAGAGAATGCGCCAGCGCAGCTCCTCGAGATGATCGAGGAACGGCATTTCACCACGGGGTGGCAGGGGCGGGGCTACGGCCGAATCTCCCCGGCTAGGGCCGGAGTCGTTGCTGATTTTGGCGCGCGAGATCGGCCTCGGGTGACCGCGGATAGGCGGAGATCACACGCGAGTAATAGTTGCGCGCCGCGGTCTTGTCGCCCTTCTGTTCGGCGAGACGGCCCAGCTTGTACAGCGCCGATGGGGCGCGTGAGGAATTCGGGTATCCCTTTACGAGTTGATCGTACACGGCCGCGGCAGAATCGGGAGCCGACTGCTCGAAGCTCTCCCCCACATAATAGAGAGCGTCGGCCGCGCGCTCGTGCGTCGGATACACGCGCAGAAACTCGCGGAATCCCATCCGCGCGGTCGCGATGCTGCCGCGGCGGTACTGCTGCAGCGACGCGTCGTACATCTGATCGGGACTCGGGCCCGCCGGATTCCCCGATGGCCCGACCGGGACCGCATTGGGATCGGGCTGCGTCGAGCGTTCCTCGAGTCGCGACCGCAATTCCGTGAGCCGCTGCTGGCTCTGACCCGTCAGCTCCTGCACCGCGACCAGCTGCTGGTTCACGCCGATGAGCTCGGTGCGGAGGTCCCCGCGCAGCTGCACCAGATACGCCTGCTGGGTGGCGAGCGACTGCTGCAACACGCGGATCGCGGAGAGGAGCGTGTCCTGTTCCGCCGCCCGAGTGGTGTCGCTCTTGGCGATCTGGGCTTGCAGTGCTTGAACCTGGAGCTCGACCTTCCGGACGTCGCCTTTCAAGGCGCATCCGGCGGTGAGCCCCAGGCTCAGCAGCAGTGCGTTACGACGGGCGGCGGAGATTGTCACCACCGCTGGTGACTTCGAACTCGGCCCGGCGGTTCTGCGACCAGGCGGTCTCGTCATGCCCATCGACCAGCGGCCGCTCTTCACCCCACGACTGGGTCTCGATGCGGCTGGCGTCGATGCCGTGCGCCACCAGGTACTGCTTGGCGGCCTGCGCGCGGCGATTGCCGAGGGCGAGGTTGTACTCGTCGGACCCACGCTCGTCGCAGTGCCCGCCAACGCGAATGCGCAGATCAGGGTTGGCCTGGAGGATCGCGACTTTCTGATCGAGCGCGCCCATGTCGTCGGACCGGATGTTCGACTTGTCGAGATCGAAGTGAATCATCGTCGCCAGCATGTTGCGGACCTCTTCCGCGCCGCGGCTCAGCGCCGCGAGCGAATCGGCCTCACGCTGCCGCGCCAGCCGCTCCTGTTCCTCACGGGCCAGCCGATCGGCTTCCGCCTGTGCGGCCGCGATGGAGTCCTGCCGCGCCCGGTCGGCCGCGGCAGCCGAATCCGCGTTGGGCACCGGATTCTGTGGGCTGGGATTGCCGCCGCACGAGGTCGCGACGGTCGCGACGCTCAAGCCGAGCACGAGGAGCAACGATACCGATTTCATCCTAACTCTCCCGATCATGGGGTGGTTGTTGAAGCCTCCGAAAGCCGTGGAGACCAAGCCGGCAAACGCGCGCCGCTCTGCTGCAAAAGCGGCCTGATGCGACCGGTGTCGAGATCGATAATCCACAACTGGCGATAGCCCGAACGGTCGGAAACGAAGGCGAGATGACGGCTGTCGGGGGCCCACGTCGGATCCTCGTTACGTCCCACCGAGGTGAGCTGCCGGACCGTCCGCGTCCGCACGTCGAGCACGAATATCTGGAGCGTGCCCGCCACGTCCCGATGAAACGCCACCGACTGCCCGTCGGGCGACCACTCCGGCGCATTCGAAGAGCCAGTCACGCCGTAATCGAATGGGGCGAACAACTGCTGGTCCGTTCCATCCGCTGCCATCACATAGATTTGCGGCAGACCCGGGCGCGTCGACACAAACGCGATGCGCTGCCCATCCGGGCTGAAGGTCGGGGACAAGTTGTCAGAAAAGCGTCCCACGGTCAAGCGTCGTAAGCAACAGTTGTTCTTGATGTTAATCGAGTACAGATCGGTGCCCTCTTCCGTGGCGCGACTGAACACCATCGTCTGTTGATCCGGCGAAAAAGCGGGCGTGAAGTCCAGCGCGGTGCCGGTCGTGGAGACCGCGGTCCGCTTGTCCGTCCCCATCTCCTGGAAATACAGCCAGCCTTTTCCCGCCTGGAATTCCATGTACGCAAAGTGCCGGCCGTCGGCCGCCCACGCCGGCGACATCGCCTGCCGGTTCGTGGAGGACACGAGCTTCTGGTCGGCCCCGTCCTGGTCGATTTGATACACCTTTCCTTCCCGAACGAACAACACCCGGGTGGCCGCAATCCCCGTCACGCCCAGCGCCGCCTGGACGACCTGGTCGCCGAGGCGATGGACCGCCAGCCGGAAGTCGGGACTGGTGGGCGGAGGCAGTGTGGCGCGGACGGTGCGCCGCACACTCGCCGCCGCGATGTCGTGGAGCGTCGCGAGCGTGGTGTCGCCGGCGCGCGTGACGTCGAGCGCGAAATCGGCGCCGAGGGCCTGATACAGTGGATAATTGAGGGACGCATTGGCCGCCGACGATGGCCGGGACGTCCCATTCCGGGACGTCGAGCCACGCGCCGGCGTGCCGGTCGTGGACGACGAAAGCCTGATCGAGTCACCGCCCGGCAGGGTGATGATCTCGAACCGGTCGCTGTAATCGAGATCGCGGGCGATGATCGCCCGGACGGAGTCGAGCCCCGCCCCCCCGCCGCTCCGAGGCAGCGCCACGAGTCCGGGCCGCACGCCAGGACGATAGATGATGCCGATCCGGACGCCCCGATCGATCGCCGAAGTGTCCTGCATGACGAGCAGGACCGCGAGCAGGAGCGGCGTCATTGCCGTTGTCCCGAGAAATAGAACCGCACGAACAGCACGTCGGCGGTCCAGCCATCCGGCAACATCCCGAACGCTTTGAACCGCCCCGCCTCCTCGACCGCTCCCTGCGCTTCGAGATCGAACGAGAAATTGCCTGAACGTTTGATGAACTGCAGATCGGTCACCGAGCCGTCACGATGTACGAAGAACGAAACCTCCGCCTCGAGCGGCGTGCTCTGCGCCGGCCGCTGCCACCGCCGCAGCACCTGCGACACGATGTTCGAGAGGTACTCCGGATACGGGAAGGCAATCCCTTCGGTGCTCACCGTCGCCACATCATTTCCCGTGGACGGCCGTTCGCCGGGGAGCGGCTGCGTGTTGGGCGTCGTGCGCGGCGCCGCTTCACGCTGCGTGCGATCGCGCGTCGGCGGTGGAGTCGCGCGCGACACGGTGCTCTTCGGGGTCTTCGTCGCGATCGGCGCCGGCTTCTCCTCCGCCGGCCGCTCGACGGCCTCCGGCGCCTTACGCGTCTCGGTCTCCGCGGCGGGGGCGGCGATCAGTCGGACCGTGTACGTCGGCGGCAGCTTGCGATGATCGGTGGGCGACGAAAACAGCAACGCCCCCACCACGCCATGAATGACCAGCGTGCCGGAGAGTGCCATTCCCACATTGGCCGGATTACGGCCGCGTCGTTTCATCGATCGATCGACTCCGGTTCGGCTACCAGTCCAACATCCTGAACCCCGGCGCCCCGTATGACCGCCAGCACCTGTACGACCCGGGCGTAGGACACTCGACCATCGGCCCGCAGATACACCCCCGTGGGCCGTTTCGTTCGCACAAAGGCCGGAAACATGGCCTGGAAATCCTCATACGAGAGTCCGGCCTGATCGAGGTAGATGCGGCCGTCGCTGTCGACCGTGACGACCAGCCCTTCTTTCGGCTCGATCGCGCGGACCTGCGCGCGCGGTAAGCGGACGTCTACCCCGCCCTGCATGATCGGCGCGGTGATCATAAAGATGATGAGCAGCACGAAGGCGACGTCGACGAGCGACGTGACATTGATGTCCGCGTTGAGCGGCAATTCTCCGTGACCACGGAGCCCGCTGCCGCCACCCAGCAGTCCCGCCATTAGATCCGTCCTTCCCGGGCGAGGGTGCCGATGATCTCCTGGGCAAATCCCTCGAGCTCACCGGCGAACAGACCGAGCCGGTTCACATACAGGTTGTAGGACATCACCGCCGGCACCGCGACCGCGAGACCGGCCACCGTCGTCACCAATGCTTCGGCGACGCCGGGCGCAACCGCGGCGATGTTGCCCGAGCCGCCGACCGCAATGCCGATGAACGCATCCATGACGCCGAGCACCGTGCCGAGCAGCCCGAGCAGCGGACTCACCGAGCCGAACGTCGCGAGCCACGGGATGAATCGCGCCGCCAGGTCGCGCTCGGCGGCGACTTCTTTGGCGAGCACCATGCGCAGCGCCTCGAGCTGAGTAGGAGTCAGCGCGGTGGGCGCGACCGCCGGATTCGTCCCTCCCTTCAGCGAGCCGGGTTTCAGCTCGGTGAAGAAGTGCACCGCTTCGCGCAGCAGCCGGTTATAGGGCGAGGGCGGCAAGCGCATCGCGGCGTGGTAGGCGTCCTCGAGCCGCGGCGCCTTCTCGACTTCAGCCATGAATCGGTCACCGAGCTGCCGCATGCGCCGGAACTGCCACCACTTGAGCACGATCAGATACCAGGAGACCACGGAAAAGACGACGAGTATCGCCAGCACGAATTGCGTTTCGGGACTGGAGGTGAGCACGAGCTCCCACGGCGTCGTGGGAATCGCTCCCCGGACTTGCAGCAGCACGCTTGGATCCACTCAACGCTCCCGGTAACCGTTCGGGTGGGCCTGGTGCCAGCGCCAGGCGCTCTGAATGATCTCGTCGAGACTCGACTGCTTCGGCTGCCAGCCCA
>DATMZX010000186.1:0-3723 GCA_035573235.1 Gemmatimonadales bacterium | reverse complement strand
GTTGTGACGGTTGCGCTTGGGAGAAGAGCGTATCCGCTACCATGGCCGTGACACACAGCTCGCGCGTCGAGTCCGGTGGGTGCATGGCCCGCACTATCCGTGTGCGTCGCTCGTGCCAGTCTGGAATCCGAAGGCGTGATGGAAACGGTGTGCGCCTGAACAGCCGGGAAAATGGATAACAGACGTGCCCGGATGCGTGGGTAACACGGTCGGGTGTCACCAGCGCATGATGTAGTGGCATTCGAGGAGCGTGGCGGGCAGGACCGCGTTGAATTCAATTGCCCAGATGCCGTCGCCGGTTTCCTCGAGTCGGCGCGCCGCACTGTCCGGCGCGACGGGCCCTGCGTACATTGTCCGAGCTCGTCCGACCATGCGAGTCCAATGGATCTCCGCGATCAGCTGCAGGCGTCCCTCAGCGCGTACACCATCGAGCGCGAGCTTGTCGGCGGCATGTCGCGTGTATTCGTCGCCGAGGACACGTCGCTCGGCCGGCGTGTCGTGGTCAAGGTGCTGCCGGCCGAGCTGTCGGGCGGCGTTTCCGTCGAACGATTTCGGCGCGAGATCGCGCTCGCCGCCCGACTCCAGCACCCGCACATCGTCCCACTGCTCTCCACGGGCGAGATCGACGGGCTCCTGTACTACACGATGCCGTTCGTGGAAGGCGATTCTCTCCGGGCGCGACTCGCCCGCGGCGAGCTCCCCATCCCCGAGACGATCTCGGTGCTCCGCGATGTCGCGCGGGCGCTCGAGTATGCCCACGCGAAGGGCGTCACGCATCGCGACATCAAGCCCGACAATGTGCTGCTCGCCGGAACGTCCGCGGTCATTACGGACTTCGGCGTCGCGAAGGCGATCAGCGATGCGGCCACCGTCGGTACGGTGACGTCCGTTGGTATCGCGATCGGCACGCCGGCGTACATGGCGCCGGAACAGGCGACCGGCGATCCGGCGATCGACCAGCGTGCCGACCTCTACGCGTTCGGCATGATGGCGTACGAGATGCTCGCCGGCCACGCGCCGTTCGCCGGCCGCACCGCGCAGGCAATGCTGGCGGCGCACGCGGTCGAGACGCCGACATCGATTGCTGCACTCCGGCCGGCGACGCCGCCACGACTCGCCGAGCTCGTGATGCGATGCGTAGAGAAGCGACCGGGCGATCGACCACAAAGCGCCGCGGAGATCATCCGCGTGCTCGAGAGTGCAACGTCGAGCGGCGGCTTGACGCCAGTTCGCCTCTCATCGGTGCCTGCCGCACTGCCCATCGTCAGGATCGGAGCAAGGACGCTCGTCGCTGTCGCCGCATCGATCCTGCTCGTGGCAATAGCCGCTGCCGGTGTGTGGCGTGCGCGCGCCCACGCCGCCGGGGACGACCTGCGTTCCATTGCGGTGCTCCCGTTCGACAACACGACTCGCGACACGGCATACAACTACCTCGAGGATGGCATCACCGATCACGTTCGCGACGCGCTGAATGCAACGCCCGGCCTGCGGGTGAAGGCGCGCAGCTCCTCTCGCCAACTCGCGGGCAACGCCGTGCGGCAGATCGGCGCGAAGCTCGGCGTCGGCGCCGTTCTGCTTGGGACGGTAACGCCTTCGCGTTCGGGGCTGCACGTCACGGCCGAGCTCGTGCGCGTCTCCGACGAGAGCGCCCTGTGGAGCGGAACGTTCGACGCGAAGCCTGACGACATCGTCGCGCTCCAGGATACGATCGTTCGTGCCATCGTCGGGCGCTCTGGGCTCGGCACCGGCCCGTGGTCCGCGCAGGTCGGTGCGAGTTTTGGACGCTCCACCACCGACGCCATGGCGTACGATCTGTTCCTGCGAGGGCGCTTCGCCTACGATCGATTCGATATTCCGCAGGCCGAATCGCTCTTCCGCGCCGCGCTCGCTCGAGATCCGCGGTTCGCGCGGGCCGAAGGATTTCTGGCGATGACGGAGGCCAACGCACCGGTCATGGGGCTGGTGTCGCTGGACTCCGCACTCCGACTGACCAGAGAACGCGCGGAGCACGCTCTCTCGATCGATTCCACCGTGGTCGAGGCCTACATCGCCGAGTCGTTCATCCTGACGAGCGATATGCGACTCGTCGAGGCCATCGCGCCGCTGGAGAAGGCGCTGGCGTTCGACTCGACCAATGCCGATCTCCTGGCCAATTACGCGCTTGCGCTCGCGCAGGTGGGACGGATTTCCGAGGCGGTGGTGCAGGCGCAACGCGCGCGTGACACGGATCCGCTGTACTCGAGCGCGGTGGGAATCCTGGGATACGTGCTCGCCCTCGCGCATCACCTCGACGAGGGACTCGCATACTCCCGGGCAGCGGTGGACCTGGATCCGACGGGCGTGCTCGGCCGTCGATCACTCGCCTTTGGCTACACGTTCATCGGAATGCCCGACAGCGCGCTCGCCGCGTTTCAGAAGGCGTTCTCACTGGATTCCACAGGTTTTGGAGGACGGGCAAACCTGATGTTCGGCTACGCGGTGGCGGGCCGCCGCGACGAAGCCGAACGACAACGGGCGATTCTGCAGCGGGAGCCCGGCGGCAATTCGCCGGACTATCGGGCGCTGATGGTCGGCCTCTCGTTCGGCGACTACGATGCCGCGATGACGGCGCTGCAGCGGGGCGTGGCGAATCGGGAGCCGCTATTCTCGAACGTAAGCCTCCCGTGCGACCCGCTGTTCGATCCGCTGAAGGCGAGCCCTCGGTTTGCCAGGCTCATGCAGCAGCTCGGCGCGCGCACGTGCCCACCGTTGGCCGCCTGGCCCATTCCGGCCCGTGCACGTTAGATGGCGACGGGCCTGGAGAGCCTGGTGTGCTCCACTCCACCATCGGCGATACCCTCACGTATTCCGATCCTTTTGGATTGAAGGTGGACTTGAGTGGGCTGGATGCGGACGAACGGGCGAAGATCGATGCACTTCGCAAGACTTCGAACACGTTTGAACAGTGGTACAGCGCCATCGACAGAATTCCAGCAGACCAATTGCTTCTACGTGTCTCCACGGCAAAAGATGGCTGGGTCGGCATGATCCAGGGAGCTGGGGACGGGAAGACCTTCAGGTCCGGCCAGTACGCCAACATAATTCTCTCTTCGTCGGCAAACTGGGCCAGCCTAATGGAATTTGCGTCGGTAGCGGCCCATGAGTTCGCGCACGCGGCCGCAGCGGTTCTCGCGGAGCTCGAACCGATTCTCGTCGAGCGATTCGTGGCCCGCGCGGGGTTGCACTGCTCCATCAGATGAGGTATCCGCCGGCGCAAAAGGCGTTCGAGCTCGTCATCGCCTCCGATCCTGACGGCGCGGTGGCCCACTGGGCCAGCGCGATGACGCTCGTCCAGCCGCTGGGGCCCACGCGGCCCAGTCCCGATGCGCTTCACCGCGGATGGGACGCAGTACAGAGAGCAACGGCGCTCGACGCGCCGACGGCGAGGGACATTCGGCAACGTGGTCCCGCAGCAGCCGGACCGCCCGCTCCCGCACCTCCGCGGAATATCTCGTTGATCTGTTGGTGACTTCCACCTCTCACGAGTTGAATCCGGCAAACCCTGGGCGGTTCACCGGGCGCGGAAAAACGCGCGTCACACTTGTTACTCACACGGTCGAACAGCCGGATCGTAATCTACCGCGCGTTCACCTGCCGCTCGTCATGTGACGGCGCGCTACACTCACCGACGCAAAGAGACTGGAGAGAACACATGCAATACTCGCTGATGATTTACCAGACGGA
>DATMZX010000185.1:0-3001 GCA_035573235.1 Gemmatimonadales bacterium | reverse complement strand
GCCTCGATCGGATCCAGCGCCGCCGCCTGCCTCGCCGGCCACACCCCGAACACCAGCCCCGTGAACGCCGCGAAGCCGAAAGCGAGCGCGACGGACGTGAAGTCGACGGACGTTCGCCATCCCATGAGGTGATGCAGTTCGTCGGCGGCGCCCATCCCCGCGCCGACGCCGATCAGCCCGCCGATCGCGCAGAGTACGACGGCCTCCATCAGGAACTGAAGCAGGATGCTGACGTGCGTCGCGCCGAGCGCCTTCCGGATCCCGATCTCGCGCGTCCGTTCCGTCACCGAGACGAGCATGATGTTCATGATTCCGATGCCGCCGACGAGCAGGGAGACGGCCGCGATGCCCGCGAGCAGCATCGTAAAGGTCTGCGTGGTCTCGCCGAGCGTGGTAAGAAAGTCGGACTGATCGCGTATGCGGAAATCATCCTGGTCTCCCGCGCGGATGTGGTGCGCGCGGCGCAGCGCCGACTCGATCTCCGCCATGGCCTGGGGCACCTGCGCGTCCGATGCAGCGAGAACGAAGATGTCGTTCAGGCGGTTGTTGCCGAACAGCCGGAACTGGCCGGTGCTGAACGGAATCAGCACGATCTCGTCCGGGTTGCCGAATGAGTTCGCCTGACCCTTGGACTTCAGGACCCCGACGACCTGGAATTGCTCGCCCCGAATGCGCACCTCGTCGCCGATGATGTCGTCGGGTGAATCGACGTTGATGAGCGGGAGGACGCCCGCTCCGAGCACGGCCACGCGCATGCGCGCCTGATCCTCGTGCGTCGTGAACATTCGGCCCCGGTCGATTTCGTATTTGTGCACCCGCAGGTAGTTCGACGTCGTTCCCGTGACCTGGACGCTCGCGTTCTGGCGCCGGTAGACGATCTGCAGTCCCTGGTCCTGCTGCGGCTGCACTTCCAGCACGTCGGGGGATCGGTCGGAGATCATCTTCGCGTCGTCCGGCGTAAGGCGGCGGAGCGACGTGGTCTGGATTCCCGCCTGCATCACGCGCTGGGGATTGACCTGAAGGAGGGTGGTGCCGAGGCTGGCGATGCGGTCCTGCACCGATTGCTGGGCGCCGTTTCCGAGGGCAATCATCGCGATCACGGCGCCGACGCCGATGATGATGCCGAGCATCGTGAGGAGCGACCGAAGCTTGTTCGCGCGCAGCGCGTCGAGGGCGACGCGGGCGATTTCGAAGATGAGCATGGCGGGCGGGTGGAGATGCGCGCGCTCGGACGGTCGTCAGCGTCGGCGAGACCAGTCCGGGGAGGGACGTGCCCGCGCGCAATCAAATTATAACCCGCGCACCGAACCTGTGTTCCCTCACCGACAGCTTGCAGTTTGCCGCGGTGAACGGAAGCGGAGGGATTTCAGCTGAGAGCCGGGGGATGTGAGATTGACGCGGATGGCGATCGACCTGTCGTGTTTCTGATCTCCCCAAGCGCTGAGCTGATGTCCCTCTCCTTCAGTTCACCGCTGCAGACTGCAAACTGTCAGTCGCGAACGGAAGGCCGTCAGCATCGGCGGACCCACTCCATCAACTAGGACTCGCGGCGTTTTCGCAGTGTTATGCGTTCTCACCCTTAAGATTTCTTAACGCGTCACGGGCTCCTTCGGCTTCTCTCGAACCCGGGTGCCTCTCCATGAGCATGCGCAGCTCGACCATCGCGCGCCCGTGGTCGCCGAGCGGCCCAAGCAGGAGGTCGATGATCTTCTGCGTGGCGTAACGCTCGAGCTCGGGCTTCACGCCCGGCACAGCGCGCGCGAGCCGGAACCGCTCGACCGCCATCGCCGGCTCGCGGAGTTCACGCGCGTAGAGTTCCGCGGAACGCACCAGCGGCCACGGGTTGCCGGGCTCGGCCACCGCGACCGCCTCCCACGCCGCAACGGCGCCCTTGAAGTCGCCGCGAGCCTCGAGTGTCTCGATCTCCGAGTGCTCGCTCGCGCGATATCCTGCCCTGGCTGGGAGCGTAAACGCCTGGGCCGCGCGGCCCGAACCCGCAACGACGAAGTGTCCGACGACTTTGCCGATGGCGAATCCGATCGCGGCGCCAAGCAGTACGAGGCGAAAGAAGGGCAGCGGCGCTCCGCGGTGCGACACGGCCCATCCGGCGGGGATGAAGAACATGCCGAGAACCATCGTGAGCGTGGTGCCGAGGCCTCCGCGCTGCACCCACGCAACGTAACGTTCGCTCTGGCTCATGCCGAGTGCTGCCTCCTTGGGCGACCAACGTCACCGTGCGCTATCGCACGACGACTTGAAGGGAGTCGGCGAGTGATCCCCGTGTCGCCACGATCCATGTCGTACCCGATTTTTGCGCGACAGCGGACGCGGCGCGTATCCCGACGGCCGTGACCGTGGCGACGGTGGTGTCGCGCGAAAGGAACGTTGCGACGGGCGGGCCGGATGAGGGATTTGCGGCTGGGTTCGAAAGCCCGCTGATCGAGTTTCCGAGCGCGTCGAATCCATCAACCCACGCCGACCACGCCTGGCCGACGGCCAGCGTGTCGCACGCATGCGTGTCCGGGCACCGCGCCTGAAGACGCACCAGGCGCTGCATCAGCACCACGCTCTTGCGCAAGGTGCGCCGGTATTCCCTGGTTTGAAACGTGACGACGCAGCCGCATCCGATCATCTTGGGGATGTATCGGGATACGGTGGTGTCGACGGCGCCGATGCGCACGACAAGCGAGACCGTAGCGCTGACGGGTTCGAGCGGGGGCACACCCGCCACGAAGGCGCCGTGTCCGCTCGCAAAAATGACTTTGGTCCCGTCGACGGCCAATGAATCGGTGCCTGCGTGGAACGCCGCGGCGGAGTCAACGGACCACGAGCCCGCAGTGTCGCTCAACGCAGGAATCGAGTGGACGTGGTATTGGACGGATTCACCGGCGCTGAACACGGTGTCCGGTCCGACGATCTCGAACGTCAACGACGTATCGGGATCGTACGGATTGGTGTGCAGGTATGGGTCCCCGCAGGCAACCGCGGCAACGAGCAGCAT
>DATMZX010000184.1:0-12480 GCA_035573235.1 Gemmatimonadales bacterium | reverse complement strand
TGAGATCGGTTGTCATGAGTTTGGTAAGGACGGATGGCCCTGGGCGGGCGGCCGCACCTGGGGTTGGTCGCGTCGCGCGCCGAGCAGCAAAGCAAGGAGGGAGTCCACCTTACCCTGTCCGGATTCGAGCGCGAACTGCTGGGAAACATACCACAACGACAGCGCGGCGCGAGGCCAGAGCGGCCCTAGTTTCACGGCATCCTTGAGCGTGCAGATCACCATGCTTGCGCCGGCCGCGCCGCGCAGCACAGCCGCGACGTCGTCGTCGGTGAATCGGTGGTGGTCGGCAAACGCGTGGAGCGTCACCACGGCCCCGTTCGCCGCCAACTGGGAGACCAGGGTGAGCGGGTCGCCGATACCCGCCACGAGATACACCCGCTCGCCCTCGAGCGCGCCGAGGGACCGCGTCTCACCCGACCCCACTCGATGCAGTTCGCCGAGCGAGAGCGACGCGACGGCCACTGGCAGATCGCCGCGAACGCGGCCGAGCTCGGCGAGCACCGGTTCAACCGTATCGGCTGAGGCCATACGGCGGGTCACCACCACCATGGTCGCTCGCGCGAGCGCGCTCAAGGGCTCGCGCCATGGCCCGGCCGGGAGCGGGCGCACGGGCAGCTGCCAGCGGTCCGCGTTGATGAGGACGACGTCGGCCGCGCGCCGCGCGTGGCGGTGCTGAAACGCATCGTCCAGCACGGCGACGTCAGCGCCCAACGCGCGGGCTCTGGCGACGCCCGCCACGCGGTCGCCCGCGATGACGACGGGAATCTGCGGATTCACTTCCCGGTGGACGAGCGGCTCGTCGCTTCCGTATCCGCGCATCACGATGGCGGGCCGTGCACCGCGGTCCACGAGACGCGCGGCGAGCCAGGCCGCCGCCGGGGTCTTGCCGGTGCCGCCCACCGTGAGATTGCCGATGCTGACACTCGGCAGCGCGAGGTCGACCGACGCGAGTATGCCCGCGTCATAAAGTGCGTTGCGCGCCGCTGCCACACCGGCGTACGCGAGCGCCGCCGGCCACAAGAGCGCACGCGCGAACCGTGCGCGCGGGTCGTCGCCGTGCCAGATGTGATCGGTGGTGCGGGGATCAATCACCGTTGGCCGCCGCGCTCGTGGCGTTGAGCAGCGTCTCGAAGCGAGCTGCCTGTCCGGCGGCATCGCGCACGGTGGGGGCGTCGACGGATACGGGGTCTCCGTAGACGATGGTGACGCGGGCGAACGGTTTGGGGATGAGGAACGAATCCCAGCTCTTGAGCCGCCAGGCGCGCGATGCTCCCGCGGCCACCGGCACCACCGGCGCGCCTGTCCGTTGGGCAACCATGAGCGCGCCCGGCGCGAACGTGTGCGCCGGCCCGCGGGGGCCGTCGGGCGTGAACGCGAGCGGCCGCCGGTCTTCCTCGACCGCGCGGCTCATGCCTAACAGTGCGCGGCCGGCGCCGCGGGTCGACGATCCCCGGACGGTGCGATAGCCTAACGACAGGGCCACGCGCGCCAAGATCTCGCCGTCGCCGTGCTCGCTGACCAGCGCCGTCAGGCCGCGCCGCCGTAGCGTCCACAGGAGCGGCAGGAGCTCGCCGTGCCACAGGGTCAGAATGTAGGGCTGCCCCGCGCGATGCAGCGCGTCGACCGGCCCGACGTTCCGGTAGCGGATCCGCCACGTGCCCGCGAGCACGCGGAGCGCCAGCCCGCCTACCCGGCTGATGAGCACCCGCCGCCGCGCGCGCCGCGCCGCGCGCTTCTCGTCTCCCGTCATGTCGCGAGCGCGAGAGCCATCTCGGCCACGCGACCGGCGGCGCCGGGTTCCCCGAGTTGCGCGCGCACGCGCGCCAGGCCCGCCACCTGCGCTGCGCGCTCGACGGTGTCGCCGCGCAACAGCGGCTCGAGTGCGTCGGCCATCGCCGCCGGCTGTACCGCGCCCTGCACGAACTCGGGCGCCACCGACTCCCCGGCCACCACGTTCACGAGCCCGATGCGCGGAATGGTCACCACGCGCCGCGCGATCGCGTAGCTGGCGGCGCCGGTCCGGTACGCCACGACTAACGGACACCCCGCGACGGCGGCTTCGAGCGTCGACGTCCCGCTTTTCGACAGCGCGGCGTCGGCGGCGCGCCACACCGTGAACGACGCGTCGTGCACCAACGGATAGGGCGTCCGCGACGCGTCGAGCGCGATGCCCGGCGCCACGCTCACCACCACGCGCAGGCCGGGCAGCCGCCGCTCGAGGAGCCGGGCCGTGTCGAGAAACGGCGTCAGGTGGCGCGCGATCTCCTGCGCGCGGCTCCCCGGAAACAGCGCCAGCACGCGGTCGGCTTCCGTTAGGCCCAGGGCGCGGCGGGCGGCGTCGCGCGACGGCATCGCGGCCGCCGCGCGGTCGAGCAGCGGATGCCCGACGAACGTGGCGTCGATGCCGTGCTTCGTGAGGAGCGCTGCCTCGAACGGCAGGATCACCGCCGCGCGCGTCACCGTCCTGGCCAGCGCGCCTAACCGTCCCGCCCCCCACGCCCACACCTGCGGCGTGATGTAGTACAGCACCGGCACGCCTGCTGCCTTCGCGGCCGCCGCGACCTTCATGTTGAACCCGGGATAGTCGATGAGGATCACCAAGCCCACGGCGCCGGACCGCAAGCGGCGCTTGATCGCCGAGAGCAACGCGTAGTGCCGCGGCACGTGCTTGAGCACCTCGGCGAATCCCATCACGGCGAGGCGGTCGGTGTGCTCGATCAACTGGACACCCGCCCGTTCCATCCGCGCGCCGCCGATGCCCACCAGCGGCACGTGCCTAACGCGGCGGCGCAGTTCGTCGGCGACTCCGGACGCGTGCAGGTCGCCGGACGCTTCGCCGGCGACGAACAGCACCTCACGCACCGGGCGATCCCGCCAGCACCGGCAGCGAGCGCTCGATTTCACGCATGATGCGGAGCGCCAGCGCGAGGGCCTGCCGCCCGTCTTCGCCCGTCACGAGCACCGGCTGCCGTCCTTCGACCGCCGCCACGAAGCTCTCCAACTCCAGCCGCAGCGGTTCCCCCTCCGGCGCCTCGAGCGGCACGCGCTCCATGAAATCCTCGAGCTTGCGCGGCGCCGCCGCGAGCGCCGTCATGTCCAGGTCGCCGCGCAACCGATAGAACTCGCCCGTGCCCTGCGCCAGGTCCAACGACAGATATCCGCTGCGCTGGAAGATCCTGAGCTTCCGAAACCGGTCGCGCGACACGCGGCTGGCGGTGATGTTCGCCACCGCGCCGGTGTCGAAGCCTAACCGAGCGTTCGCGATGTCGATCGACGGCGTCAGCACCGGCACGCCCGCGGCCGCGAGTTCCGTCACGTGGCCGCCCACGAGCGTGCCGACGAGATCGATGTCGTGGATCATGAGGTCGAGCACCACGGCCACGTCCGACCCGCGCGGATTGAACGGCGCCAAGCGGTTGCTTTCCACGAACCGCGGCTCGGCGATGTGCGGCAGCGCCGCGCGGATCGCGCGGTTGAACCGCTCCACGTGTCCGGTCTGCACCAGTGCGTTGTTCGCGCGCGCGATGGCCAGCAGATCATCCGCTTCGTCGAGCGTCGTGGTGATGGGCTTTTCGATGAGGACGTGCACGCCGCGCGCCAGCGCTTGCTTGGCCACCGCGTGGTGTCCGGGCGTCGGCACCACCACCGTCACTGCATCCACGCGATCGAGCAGCGCCGTGAGCGACGGCGCCGCGGGCGCGCCCAACTCCTGTTGCACCGCGGCCGTGCGCACGGCGTCGATGTCGTAGAACCCCGCGAAATCGACGTTAGGCATGTCGCGGAGCAGGCGCACGTGGTGGTAGCCCAGGCTCCCGGCGCCGATCACGCCCACTCGTGGGCGGTTCACGTGGCCACGCCCCGGCCGCTGGCCTCCACGAACGACAGGAAGTGCCGGACCTCGGGGAACATCTCGAGCTCCGTGTTCGCACGCTCCATTGCCTGCGACACGTTGAGCTCCGAGCGGAAGAACAACCGGTAGGCCCGCTTCAATTCGCGCAGCACCGACGCATCGAAGTTCGCGCGCTGCAGCCCGATGCTGTTGAGACCGTACAGCCGGATCGGATTCCCTACCGCTTTGAGATATGGCGGAATGTCCTGCGGCACGCGCGACGCCCCGCCGATGAAGCTGTACGCGCCGACCTTCACGAACTGATGGATCGCGCACAACCCCGAAATCGTCGCGCGGTCTTCCACCGTGATGTGGCCGGCCAGCTGCGTCCCGTTCGAGATGATGACGCCGTCGCCAACGTGGCAGTCGTGCGCCAGATGCACGTACGTCATGATGAAGCAGTTGCGCCCAACGGTGGTCTTGAGCGACTCCGACGTCCCGCGGTTGATGGTCGCGTACTCGCGCACCACCGTACCGTCGCCGATCTCCACCGAGGTGCGCTCGCCCTGGAACTTGAGATCCTGCGGATCGCCGCCGATGACCGAGCCGATCCCGATCCGCACGCCGTCGCCTAACGTCACGAACCGCTCCAGCACCGCGCGCGCCGCGAGCTCGCACTCGTCGCCCACCACGCATGATTCCCCGATCATCGCATGCGGACCCACCCGCACCCCGTCGCCTAACTGCGCGTCGGGCGACACGATCGCCGTCGGGTGAACGCGGGCGCTCATCGATCGACGACCATCGCCGCCATGTCGGCTTCGCACACCAGGTCCCCGTCCACCCGCGCCAGCCCGCGCATCTTGCACACCCGCCCGCGGATCTGGACCATCTCGAGCTCGCACCGCAGCTGGTCGCCCGGCCTAACTGGCTTCCGCCACTTCACGTTGTCCAGCGACATGAAGTACACGATCTTGTTCCCCGGATCATCCACCGCGCCCATGAGCAGCATCCCGCCCACCTGCGCCATCGCCTCGACGATCAGCACGCCCGGCATCACCGGATGCCCCGGGAAGTGCCCCTGAAAGAACGGCTCGTTGATCGTGACGTTCTTGATCCCGACGATCCGCTTCCGCGGCTCCATCTCGAGGATGCGATCCACGAGCAAAAACGGATACCGGTGCGGCAGCACCTTCATGATCTCTTCGATCCCAATCATCCGCGATTCGTCCTCTCGGGTGGCCTGCGTGACCATCTGTTGCACCAGCGTGACCGTGCCGCGATGACTCGGCTTGACCGCGATCACCCGGGCCCGAACCCGCGCGCCGGCCAATGCCAGATCGCCGACGCAATCCATCGTCTTGTGCCGCACGAACTCGTCCGGCCAACGAAGCGTCGAATCCACCGGACCCGTTTCATCCAACACGATCGCGTTCGCCGTCGACGCGCCGCGGATCAACCCCATCCGCTCCAGCATCTCGACCTCGCGCACGAACCCGAACGTCCGCGCCGCCGCCAGCTCGCGCGCGAACGAGTCGCGCGTGATGCCCATGTCCAGCGTTTGTCGTCCGATGAGCGGGTGCGGAAAATCGATCGTCACCTTGAGCGACAACGTCGGCGCCGGCATCACGTCGTACGCCGACTCGCCGCACTTTACCGACATCGGCCGCGTGACGGCGAGATATTGCACCGCCCCCGCGCGGTCGGCAATCCCCGCCGCGCCTAACGCGTCGAAGTACGGCCCCGCGCTGCCGTCCAGAATCGGCGGCTCCGGACCGTCCAGCTCGATCACCAGATCGTCGACTTCCTGCGCCGCGACCGCCGCCAGCACGTGCTCCACCGTGTGCAGCGCCTCGGGTCCCTTCCCCAGCTGCGTGCGCCGGTCGCTCAGGACCGCGTGCTCCACCCGCGCCGGAATGCACGGCTCGCCGGGAAGATCCATGCGCCGGAACACCACGCCCGATCCCGCATCCGCCGGCCGGAACGTGAGCCGACACGGACGTCCGAGGTGCAGGCCGACTCCCTCGAGCGTCACTGCCTCGGCCACCGAGTGACGCCGGTCGCTCACGCCTCGCCTTTGTCCAGCAGTTTTTCGATGCGCCGCATGAGACCCGACAGCTTGAGCAGCGCCGCGTGCGCGCGGAGCATCTCCCCGTGCGGACGCGCCGGATAGCCGGACCACGTCTGATTCGCTGGGATGTCGCCGAACACGCCCGCCTGCGCTGCCAGCCGTGCGCCGTCGCCAATCGTGCGGTGCCCGCTCACGCCCACCTGGCCGGCGAGAATGCACCCGTCGCCCATGTGCACCGATCCGGCGACGCCCACCTGCGCCATGAGCAGGCACAGCCGTCCGATGCGGACGTTGTGCGCGATGTGCACGAGGTTGTCGATCTTCGTGCCGGCGCCGACCACCGTGTCATCCACGCTGCCGCGGTCGATGGTGGTATTCGCGCCGATCTCGACGTCGTCGCCGATGATGCATCGGCCGACGTGCGGAATCTTGCGGTGGCCGCCCTCGCCGGGCACGTAGCCGAACCCGTCTGAGCCCAGCCGCGCGCCCGCATGGACGCGCACGCGTTCGCCTAACACAGTGCCGGGGTACAGCGTCACGCCGTCGGCCAGCCACGACTGCGCGCCCACCGAAACGCCGGCGCCGACCGACACGTGGCTCGACACCACCACGTCGTCGCCTAACTGAGCGCCGTCGCCGATCACCGCGTACGGACCGATCGCCACGCCGTCGCCTAACCGCGCGCCCCGCCCGATCACCGCCGTCGCGTGGACCCCCCGCTCGCGCGGCGCCTCCGGATAGAGCGCGGGCAAAACGCGCAGCATCGCTTCGTGCGGCTCCCGCACCACGATCCGGCACGACGCCGCGCCCGGGAGCTCGGCCAGCTCGGGGGCCACCAACACGACGCCGGCCGCCGAGCGCTCGAACAGCGCCGCGTACCGCTGCTGCGCAAGGAAGCTCAGATCATCCGCGGTGGCGCGGTCCAACGGCGCCACGCCGCGCACGCGGGCCTCGCCGTTTCCGCGTACCGTGCCGCCCACCAAACGCGCAATCGCCTCGGCGGTGAGTGAAGGGGTCGTCTTCCCTTGCTTCTCATCGCCGAGGCTCGCGCGCGTCACGTCCGCTGGCATTACGGCTGGTTTGGATCCGGTGTTCGCGAGGCGCCGGTCGGCTTGATGGTGGGACCCGCGGACGGCTTCGGCGGATTCGCCGGCGGCGTCGTCGAAATCGGACCCGCCGTCCTGAGTCGCGCGATCACCTTCTTCGTGATGTCGAGCGACGAATCCGCCGCCACCACCACGCCGGACTGGTTCCCGGCGTCGAACACCATCGCGTAGCCATCTTCGGAACGAATCTGTTCGATCACCTTGTTGATCTGGAGCATGATCGGACGCATGAGCTCCGCCTGCCGCTGCTGCGCTTGTTGCTCGAGCTGCTGCACGCGCTGCTGGTACGCACTCTCTTTCGTCTGAATGTCCTTCTGACGCGTCGCTTTCACCGTTGCGCTCAATGTCGGCTCGGCCTTGTTGTAGGCGGAGACGAGCGCGTTGAGCGAGTCACTCATCTTCTGCACCTCGGCGCGGTAGCCCTCCATTTCCTTTTGCATCTGCGCTTCGGCTTCGCTGCGACCGGGAACGGAGTCCAGAATCTTCTGCGAGTTGACGTACGCGATCTTGAGCGCACCACTCGACGCGCTGGCGGTCGGCGGCACGACTCCGCCCTGCGCGTGCGCAGTTCCAGCGATAAGCGTGGAGATTGCCAGCGCCGGAAGCGCGGCATGAACAAACGAACGCATTGTGACTCCGGTTAGAAAATTTGTCCGAGCTTGAAGTGCAGCATCCACTTCGGATCCGGGCGCCCGTTCACGTCGACACGGTCGAACCCATACGCCCAATCGAGGCCAAGCGGCCCAAGCGGCGTCACGATCGCAACACCGATACCTGCACCACGGAACAGCCGCGTGGGATCGAAGTCGCGAGGATTATCGTAGACGTTTCCCGCGTCGTAGAAGAGGTCCGAGTACAGCATTGAATTGAAGCGAACGCCAAGCTCGGCCGTCGTACTGAAGAATGCGTTGCCGAAGGACTGGACGGTAGCGTTGCTGTTCGTTCCGGGGACGAAGCCGCCCGGGGTGATCGAGAACTCCTCGTACCCTCGCAGTTGCTCGCCGTACTGCGTGCCGCCCATGGCGAACTTCTGCGAATAAAAGAACGGCCCTGAATTACCGAACAGCATGCCCGCCCGCGCCGTGAGCCCGAACACCAGCTTCATCGGCTGCGACCCCGGCTGCACGCCGCCCCACTGCGCCACCGTGGAATAGTTACGCAATTCCGTCGTGTAGCGCTGGAAGCTGGCAGTGCCCCCCAGGGGCCCGCCGTTGAATTCCGCGTCGATCGACCGCAGCGATCCGGCCGACGGGAACGGCAGATCGATCCGGTTGTCGTGGGTCAGCGTGAAGCCGACCGACGAGCGGAAATGCTGCTTGGTGTCGATTGCCGTATCTCGGGTTGCAAGACCGCCCGTAAATCGTACCGCCTCGCCGCCGTATGACACGAAGAGTCGCGTAAACGGCGAACCATGAACCGGGAAGCCCAACTGCAGTGAGCCGCCGGACGCCTGGCTCTGTCCGAGGTCGGCGATCAGGTAGCGCGAGTACGTGCTGTACGCCGTCGCCGTGGCCGAGACGCGCGACTCACGCACCGCCGGATCGGTATAACTCAGTTGGAAGTCGTTGACGTACTTCCCGTACTGCCACTGCACCGACGCCTTCTTGCACAGACCGAACAAGTTGGGCTGATCGAGTCCGATGAAACCGCCCAACCCGGTGCCCTCGCCCACCGATGCGCCGAAGTTCACGCTGCCGGTGTGCTTCTCCTTCAAGTGGAAGATCACGTCCACGTCGCCCTTGTCGTTCGCCTGCTTCGTGTCCGGCGGCGGCAGCGGCGATTCGAAGAAGCCCAGGTTCTGAATGTTCTGGTAGCTCCGGATGAGCCGGTCCTGGCTGAACACGTCGCCCGGGAGAATGACTAACGCATCGCGGATGCACTGCTCCGACGTGTAGTCATTGCCCGCGATGTCGATCCGGTTGATGGTCGCCGGCGTCTTCTCGTCGATCTCCCAGCGCAGATTCACCGTCGGGACCGAGTCCTTGCTCATCACGCGTTCCACCACCGGACGGATCTGCGCGTAGATGTAGCCTTCGTTCGCGTACGCGGTGCGCAACTTGTCCGTCGCATCCTCCCACGCCGCTTCGTCGAACATGTTCTGATCGCTCTTCCCCTTGCCCAGCAGCCCCTTCACCTTTTCGCCTAACGATGGCGACCGCGGCGTGAAGGGATAGAAGCGCTCGATGTCGGGGGTGGAATAGTGGCGGTTGCCCACCACCTCGAACGTGCCCACGCGATACTGCGGCCCTTCCTTCACCTGGACCTGGACCATCGCCTTCCCGTTCTGCTTGTCCACGAGGAGCGTGTCCTTCTGGACCTGGAAGTCGATGAATCCGTTTGCTTGATAAAGCTTGGGGATGCGGTCGTTGACGTCTGATTCGAACTTGTCCTGGTCGAACTCGCCCTTGTTCCAGAACCAGAAGCCCTCGGGCTTGGTCTTCATCGCGCCGACCACTTCGCTGTGCGGCAGCGTCTTCCCGCCTTCGATCTCCACGCCGGACACCGCGAGGCGCCGCCCCTCGGTAATCTTGAACACGACGTTGGTGAACCCGTTGGAGACGGTGCTCTCCGGCTGCACGCTCGCCAGATAGTATCCCTTGGCTTCGTACATCGAGTCGATGCGATTCACCGCCTTCGCGACTAACGACGGATCGATCGGCTTGCCCGACAGCAGCTCGATCTTGTCGCGCAACGCGCCTTCGCCGATGATGTCTTCGCCTTCCACCGAGAAGTGGCCGAGCAGCGGACGCTCCTGCACGGTGAACACAGCCGAGCTGTGTCCGTTCGCTTCGATTTCGCACCCCATTTGCACGGTGCTGAACTGCCCCGTTGCATAGAGATTGCGAATCGCACGCTGCAGCAAGCGGAAGTTCAGTGTGTCGCCTTTGGTGATCCCGATATCCGAGAGCACGGTCGGCGTGGTAACGCGGCTGTTGCCCCGGATGATCACGGAATCCGGGGTCGCACACGGGCCGGAGGCCTGCGCGCGTACCCCGGCCGGCACCACGAGAAGGGCGATCGGGAGGACCAGTCGTCGAAACATGGCCTATAAGATACACACGAAACGGCAGAATGCCTCAAGCTCAGGGAAGCGCGCGCCGGCGCGCGCTTGGGGAAGCGCTTCGCTTGGGGAAAAGGGAAACGGGAACAACGAGCCTGCCGAGCACAGCGGCGAGCACCATGACAAAAGGGGAAGAGGTCTAATGACCTTTTCCCCTTTCCCTAAGCGAAGCGCTTCCCCAAGCGCGCACCAGCGCGCGCTTCCCTGCCTACGTGGTCTTGCTCAATACCCTGAACTCGAGCTTCGACCCGTCGGCCGCGACATCCACCTCGACTTCATCGCCCTTGGCAAACTCTCCGACGAGAATTTTCTCCGACAGCGGATCCTCGATGTATTTCTGAATCGCCCGCTTGAGCGGACGCGCACCAAAGTGCTCGTCGTACCCGTGCGTGCTCAGGAACTCGTTCGCCGGAGCCGAAAGCTTGAGCGTGATCTCTTCGTCCTGCAGGCGGCGCTGCACCTCGCGGAGCAGAATGCCCACGATCTGCGAGATGTGCTCCTTGTTGAGCGGGTGGAACACGATCACGTCGTCCAACCGATTCAGGAATTCCGGATTGAAGACCCGTTGGATCTCCTCCTTCACCTTTTCCTGAATGCGATCGAAGTTCTCGCGATCGTCGGGCGCCGCGAAGCCTAACCCTTTGCTCTTGGTGATGTCGCGCGCACCGACGTTGGACGTCATGATCACGACCGTGTTCTTGAAATCGATGACGCGGCCATAGTTGTCCGTGAGGTGTCCCTCATCCAGAACCTGCAACAGGATGTTGAACACGTCCGGGTGCGCCTTCTCGATTTCGTCGAGCAGCACCACGCTGTACGGCTTGCGACGCACGGCCTTGGTGAGCGTGCCCGAATCCTCGTAGCCGACGTAGCCCGGAGGCGCGCCGATGAGCCGGCTCACCGAGAACTTCTCCATGTACTCGCTCATGTCGACGCGAATGAGCGCCGACTGGTCCGCGAACAGAAACTTGGCTAACGCACGGGCCAATTCGGTTTTGCCGACGCCCGTCGGACCCGAGAAGATGAATGAGCCGATCGGACGCGCCGGATCCTTGAGCCCCGCGCGGCTGCGCCGGATCGACCGCGACAGCGCCTTGATCGCCTCGTCCTGCCCAACGACGGACGCATGCAGCTCGTCTTCCATCCGCAAGAGCCGCGCGCTCTCGGCCTCTTGCAGACGCGTGACCGGAATGCCCGTCCACCGGCTGACGATGAAGGAGATTTCCTCTTCGCCTAACACAGGGCGGAAGGACTGGCGGTGCTTGTCCCACTCCTCGCCCTTGCGACGGATCTCGCTCTGAAGCTCGCGTTCCTTGTCGCGCAGCGCCGCCGCGCGCTCGAAGTTCTGGTCGCGCACCGCCGATTCCTTCTCGACGTTCACTTCCTCGAGCTTCGCCTTGAGCTCCGCCACTTCGGGCGGCGGCGCCTGCGCCGCGAGACGCGCGCGCGCACCCGCTTCGTCGATCACGTCGATCGCCTTGTCCGGCAGGAAGCGATCGGTGATGTAGCGCTCCGACAGCTTGGACGCCGTCACGAGCGTGGAGTCGGGGATCGTCACGTGATGATGATCCTCGTACTTCTTGCGCAGACCACGAAGGATCTCTACGGTCTCCTCCACCGAAGGCGGATCGACGATGACCGTCTGGAAGCGCCGCTCGAGCGCGCCGTCTTTCTCGATGTACTTGCGATACTCGTTGAGCGTGGACGCACCGACGCACTGGAGCTCGCCGCGCGCCAACGCCGGCTTGAGCATGTTGCTCGCGTCGATCGCGCCTTCCGCGGCGCCCGCGCCGACCAGCGTGTGCAGCTCGTCGATGAACAAAATGATGTTCTTGTTCTGCGCGATCTCGTTCATGACCGCCTTGAGCCGCTCCTCGAACTGGCCGCGGTACTTGGTGCCGGCGATCACCGCCGCCATGTCTAACGCAAGCACGCGGTGGTCGCGCAGCGACTCCGGGCACTCGCCATTGGCGATCAATTGGGCGAGACCCTCGACGATGGCTGTCTTGCCCACGCCCGGCTCGCCGATCAGCACCGGATTGTTCTTCTTGCGCCGCGTCAGCACTTCCATGACGCGCTGGATTTCCTTGGCGCGGCCGATGGTCGGATCCAGCTGACCCTCACCGGCTAACTGGGTAAGGTCGCGGCAGAAGTGGTCGAGCGCCGGGGTCTTGGACTTTTTCTCGCCCTTGGCCTGCTGCGGGGCCGGCGGGCTGCCGGCCTGAGCCGTGGCCCCTCCAGCCGGCATCTCCGTGCCCAACAGGCGCAGCGTCTCCGCGCGCGCGGCGTCCAGATTGACCCCTGTATCAGTTAGTACCTGCGCCGCAATCCCTTTCTCTTCCCGTAACAATCCGAGCAGGAGGTGCTCCGTGCCCACATAACTGTGGTTGAGCTCCCTCGCCTCGCTCATGGC
>DATMZX010000183.1:0-5634 GCA_035573235.1 Gemmatimonadales bacterium | reverse complement strand
TGAGAACGGTGTGATGAAGGACCTGAACGATCTCGTCGGCCCCAACTTTCCCGATCTGCTCATCGTCGCGCAGCACATCAACGACGCCGGCGTGATCGTGGGGCGCGCCGTGCGGCGCGGCAGCACGCAGCAGGTGCCGTTCGTAGCCACCCCGATCGTCGCGCCATAGGTTACGAACATGGTCGCCAATCCTCAAACGACCCGTCGCGACGCCTACCAGCTCGCCGTCGATGCCCGGGACCCGCGGTTCGATGGCGTGTTCTACGTCGGGATCACGACGACGCGGGTTTACTGCCGGCCGTGCTGCCCGTCGCGCACCGCCTATGACCGCCACCGCCGCTTCTTCAACTCGGCGGCGGCGGCGGAGCGGGCGGGATTTCGGCCATGCTTGCGCTGCCGCCCCGAGCTGGCGCCGGGACGCAGCGCCACCGCCGCGGTGTCGCGGTTGGCGCGCGTCGCGGCCGAGCGAATTGCCGCGGGCGCGCTCAACGGCCGCAACGTCGCGGATCTCGCGGCCGAGCTGGGCGTGAGCGAGCGCCATTTGCGGCGCGCGCTCGAGCGCGAGGTCAGCGTGTCGCCGCACGAGCTGGCGCAGACGCACAGGCTGCTGCTCGCCAAGCGATTGCTGGTCGATACCGATCTACCGGTGACGCGCGTGGCGTACGCGAGCGGATTTCAGAGCTTGCGGCGCTTCAACGTGGCGTTCCGCGAGCAGTACCGGATGCCGCCGACGGCGCTGCGGCGTGGCCGCAAGGCACCGCCGACCGAGTCGGGCTTTCTGAAGCTCACGCTGTCGTATCGCCGCCCGCTCGCCTGGGAGTCATTGGTCGAGCTGGGTGGCGAGACTCGGATCGAGATCAATGGCTGCCGCGGGACGGTGTCCGTCGCGAATTCGGCAGCGGACGCTCACCTCATCGCGACGATTTCGGAGTCGTTGTGGATGGTGCTGATGCCGCTGGTCGCGGGCCTGCGGCGCGTGTTCGATCTCGACGCTGAGCCGGCGGTCATCGATGCGCATCTCGGTACGAACGGGCTCGGCGCGCTGGTGGCGGCGCATCCGGGTGTACGGGTGGGCGGCGTGCTCGCGCAACTGGAAGGGGCTGCTCCTGACGCGTTCGCGCCTGCCGATCGGGAGCTGCAGCGCGCGGCTGGGGTCACCAATACCAAGGCCTTGCTCGCGCTGGCAGAACGGTGGCGGCCGTGGCGCGCGTACGCCGCGCAGTTACTGCGGATCAGTATTAGCTCGGGATGAGGCACCGCGAGTAGTGCCGCGGATCGCTGGGCCAGTGCAGATTTGGTCGTGGAGGCTCGATGCGACCATTCGTTCTGATGATCAGCCTGGCCCTCGCGATGCCGCTCCGCGCGCAGGACCTCTCCCAACGCGTCACGATCTATCGCGACATCTACGGCATTCCTCACGTTTTCGGCGAGACCGACGCGGCGACGATGTTCGGCTTCGCGTATGCACAGGCCGAGGACAACTTCTGGCGCATCGAGGACAACTACATCCGCTCCCTGGGCCGGCGCGCCGAGGTCGAGGGAGAGCAGCGGATCTCGAATGACCGCCGCGCGCGCACGCTCGAGATTCCGCGTCTCGCGCGTGAGGAATACCAGCGCCTGCCCAGGAAGATCGCTGCGCTGGTCGACGGATACGTCGCCGGTCTCAACGCCTATCTCGCGGATCACCCCGAGGTAAAACCGCGACTGCTCACGCGGATCGAACCGTGGTATCCGCTCGCCTTCATTCGCTACAACTACTACATGGGCGGTTTCTTTTTCTCGTCCGGGATTCGACCGGGCGATCTCGAGGCCGCACTCGACGACGTCTGGGATCGCAAGGACTTCGGCTCCAACGGCTGGGTGATCGGACCGAGCAAGAGCGCGACGGGCCACGCGATGCTGTTCGTCAATCCGCATCTGCCGTTCTTCGGCCCGGGCCAGGTCTACGAGGGGCACGTTAACAGCAAAGAGAGCGGCTGGAATTTCACCGGCTACACGCGCCTTGGCTTTCCCTTTCCGTATGTGGGACACAATGAATCGCTGGGTTGGGTGAGCACCGACAACGCGGCCGACCAGGCGGATCTCTACGCCGAAACGTTCACCGGCGAGCTGCATTACCGCTCCGGCGCCGTCCAGCGTCCGGCCACGGTGTGGACGGACACGATTCGCGTGAAGACTGCCGCCGGCGTCGAGCCTCGGGTCGTCACGTTCATGAAGACGCACCATGGCCCGATCGTCGGGCGGCGCGACGGCAAGCCGCTGGCGCTGCGCATGGCCAAGTTCGAAGGGGACGGCTGGCTCGAGGAGTGGTACAACATGACCCGCGCGCGTACGGTCACTGAGCTGAGACGCGCGATGCAGCCGCTGAACATGTTGTTCGGCAACGTGATGGCCGCGGACGCCGAGGGCAACACCTGGTACCTCTACAACGCCGCGGTGCCCGTGCGCGACGCGCGCTTCGATTGGTCGGGACCCGTCGATGGCAGTGATCTCGCGACCGAGTGGAAGGGCTACCACACGATCGATCAGCTGCCCCAGCTGCTGAATCCCGAGAGCGGCTGGATGCAGAACTGCAATACGACGCCGTTCCTGCTGACGTCACGCGGCAATCCCGATTCGACCAAGTTTCCACGGTACATGGTCCGGGAAAGCGACAACTGGCGCGGCTGGAGCTCACGCCGCATCCTGGAGGCAACATCGCGCTTCAGCTGGGACGACTGGGGGCGCGTGGCGTTCGACACCTACGTCGCCGCCGCCGACTCCCTGCTCCCGCCGCTGCTGGCGGACTCGACTCAGGACCCTCGCCGCTCGGCCGCCATCGCCGTGCTGCGGCAATGGAATCGCCGCAGCGATACGACCTCGATCGCCATGAGCGTCTTCGATGCTTGGCGCGATGCGCCTTCGCTCGACAGCGCGCTGACCCGGCTCGAGCGCACGTGGGGCACCTGGCAGGTTCCGTGGGGCGCCGTGAACCGCCTGCAGCGAATCGATGAGCGCATCAATGAACAGTTCTCCGACGAGCGGCCCAGTATCGCTGTTGTCGGCGCCGGGCAACAGCACGGGACGATCTTTGCTTTCGTGACGTCCGGGGCGGAGCGACTGAAGCGCCGCTACGGCACTGCGGGCGGCACGTATGTGAGCGTGGTGGAATTCGGGCCGACGGTCCGGGGGCTCGCCGTGCACACGATGGGGGAAAGCGGCGACCCCGCGTCCAAGCACTACTTCGATCAGGCTCCGCTGTACGCGCGCGGCCAGTTCCGGCCGGCGTGGTTTACGCTCGAGGAGATTCGCGCCCACCTGGAGCGCGAGTATCACCCCGGGCGGTAAGGGTTTGATACGTGTATCTACACGTATCTAGTTGACGGCCTGGAGGAGGCGTTGGGGGTTCAACCCCCGGGTGCCGTAGTTGCCGCCCGTGAAGGCGATCACCAGGTCGAGGTCGGGAATCTCCAGCGACACCTGGCCGCCGTTCCCGCCCGCAAACACCGCGCGTACCTTGCGGCCCTTGTAGTCGAACTCCTGCGAATTCCACAGATAGCCGTACTGCTGCGTCGTGCCGAGGTCGCGCAACGGCGCGCCGGACTGGCGCACCCACTCGGCGCTCAGAATCTGCTTCCCGCCCCAACGGCCGTTGTTGAGCATCAGCTGCGCCATCTTCGCGAAGTCGCGCGGCGTGTTGCGGTCGCCACCACCGCCGTAACGGTCACCGTCGCGCAGAAACAGGTAGTAGTTGCTGAGCTGGAGCGGCTCGGCGACGAGCTCGTGGAATAACTGGATTAGAGGCCTACCCGCGACTTTCGCCAGCATGCCGCTCGCCAGGTTCGGCTCCGTACTGCAGTAGAAGATCTTGTCGCCCGGCGCCGAAATCAGCGGCACGTTGAGCGTGTACCGGTACCAGCCCTGAATCCCGCGATTGTCCATCACGTCTTCATCGGCGGACGTGGTGTCGTCGGGATCACAGTTGAACCCCGCGGTCATCGTGATCAGATGCTCGAGCGTCATCGCGCGCTTGCGTGGATCGTCCGTCTGCACACCCATCGTTTCGTAGACGGGAGAGTTGATCCGCAGCGGCACGCCCGCCTGCATCGCCGCGCCGATCAGCACGTTGGTCCAGCTCTTGGATGCCGAGCGCGTGTCGTGTGGGGTGTCGCGCGTGTAGCCGTGGAAGTATTCCTCGAGCACGAGCCGGCCGTGCCGCGCGATCAGCAGGCTGTGGATCTGCAGCGTGCCGAGTGAATCCATCGGCATGTCGAGCAGATATTGCACGAACCGCTCGATCGAGTCGCGCGAGATCCCCGCTTGCTCGAGCGTTCCGACCGGCCACCCATCGTCGAGCTGCAGCGGCTTGGTGTACTGATACTTCGGCGCGGGCTTGCCGCGCGGATAGAATGGGCTCGTCGCGGTGTCGGTGACGCGCTGGAAATCGTACGTGCCCCAGCGCAGCGGCAGTCGGATCACGCCGTCGTCGTAGTAGCGGCCAATCGACAGCGTCCCGTCCGGTCGGCCGCCGGTGCCGAGCAGCTTCACGTCTTCGCCGTTGAACTCGATGCGCTGCGCGCGAATGAAGCGGCCCTGATTGCGCTCGGGATTGCGGAGGTAGGTCGCGTACGTGCCGTCGGCCTTCTTCGTGATCGGCATGTAGAACGTGTAGCTCTGCTCGAGCGGCGTCACGGTCCCGTGCCGGCGGTTCGGACCATCCGGGATGAGCCGTACCGGCGTCGCGAACCCCTCGGGTTGGAGCCAGTGCCCGTTCCGAAACGCGCCTCGATTCCCGGGTAGCTCGAACGTGAGACCATCGGCCTTCACGGGGACGCGAAATCCGGCGAGATCCGCGAACCAGCCCTCCGCTGTCCGCTCGAGGATGAGCGTGCCGCGGACTTCGGGGCCAAGACGAAGCGTGGCGCCCCACAGCCCCGTGAAATCAGGAGCCTGGGTCTGCGCCAGGAGAATGAGAAGAGCGGATGTGATCATGGGTGTAAACATGAGACACATCCGCTCGCTCGATAGTTGCCCGGTGCGACTTGGACTTGTGGTGGTGCGACTTGTTACGTCATGACCACATCGCTCTGAGCCGTTCGGCCACGTTGACGGGAAACGTTTTTGCCGCCCCCTCGCCGCCCCTTGCCGCCGCCTCATTCGCCGCCGCGTTTTTCTCGAACAGCCCCAGCAACTCATCCGGAATAAACCGCGTTCGCGGGGCGTAGATGTGCCGATCGCCATTCCGTCGAGCCGCACCTGTGTAAAACCGATGCGGCTGAATGAGATAGAGGTGATCGCGCGCCCGCGTCATCGCGACGTAGAGCAGCCGCCGCTCTTCCTCGATCTCCTCTTTGCTGCCCGTCGCCATGTCTGATGGAATGCAGCCATCTACCGTATTCAACACGAACACAACATCCCATTCCTGGCCTTTCGCGGAATGGATGGTCGAGAGAATCAGGTAGTCCTCATCGAGCAGTGGGTCCCCGGCGAGATCGCCAATTGCCTCCGGGGGATCGAGCGTGAGATCACTCAGGAAAGACTCACGACTGTTGTGAAGGTTGGCGAGGGTTTCGAGCGTTTCGAGGTCGGCAATCCGAATGCTCGGCGCCTCGTACAACCGCTCGAGCTGAGGCTCGTACCACTTCCGTACCATGC
>DATMZX010000182.1:0-13129 GCA_035573235.1 Gemmatimonadales bacterium | reverse complement strand
GCGATACCGTGTTCGCGGGCCAGCAGGTCGATTTGATCGCGGCCGCCTGGATTCCGCGCGAGCTACGCGAGCGCATGCGCCGCGCACCGCTGTTGACGCTCGTGACGCCCGAAGGTGTGTGGGCCTATCCCGCGACGCCGTCGAGCGGCGGCGCGGCACTGTCGCGCCAGGTGGGCGGCCGGTGGATGGATCTCTTCGTCACGCATCAAGTCGTATTCCCGCTCGCGCCGGGGCGTCTGATCATTCCACCGGCGACGGTGGAGTACGCATTGCCCGTGACGTTTTCGTTTTTCAGCCGCGAAGAGCGCTTCGCGTTGCGCAGCGACTCGATTGCGATCGTCGTGTTGCCGTTGCCGGCCTCGGCTGCCGCCGCGGGCACCAACATCGTCGGACAGGGATTGACGCTCGAGTTGGGGGTCGACCCCACGTCCACGCGCATCGGTGAGCCGATCGATGCGACCGTGACGATTTCGGGTGCCGGCAACGTGGCGCTGTGGCCTCCGCCGGAGCCGGGGATTCGCTGGCCGGCGGGATTTCGCGTCTATCCGGCGCAGACCGAGACACGCGTTGTCCCTGACGCCGGCCGCATCGCCGGCAGCAAGACGTTCCACTTTCTGGCTGTGCCGGATTCGTCCGGGAATTTCGTGCTGCCGGAAGTGCATTACGCGTACTTCGATCCAGCAGCGGGTCGGTACGACGTCGCGCGTGCCGGTCCGCGCGCGATCGTCGTGGCGCCGGGCGCCGAGCCGCGCGCCGCGCGCGCGCTGCCGCCGCTGATCGCGCGCATCGGCGAGCTGCCGGCCGATCGTCTCAGTCAGACCCTCGGCTGGCAGGGATGGCTGGCGGTTCTGCTCGTCCCCCCTCTTATCGCGTTGCTCGCCCGGCGCCGAGGGCGCGCCGCCCCGAGTCCCGAATCCCGAGCGCCGAGTCCCGTCGTCACGCCGCTGGGGCGGCTGGAGCGCGAATTCCTCGCCGTGCTCGCGAGTCATGTGTCGGACCCGGTCGCACGCGATGGTGACGGCCTCGCGCCGGCGCTGCGCGCCGCCGGAGTCGACAGCGCGGTTGCCGACCACGTGCGGCGGTTGCGGGACCGGCTACGCGCGGCGCGCTACGGTCCGCGCGGGTTAGGCGATGCGGCGGAGCTCGCCGCCGAGATCCAGCAGGTGTTGCGGGTGCTCGGCGCTGAAGGTCAGGGAACGCATCGCCGGCCCCATGCCACCGTTGTCGCTCTGTTGATCGCGCTCGTCGCCGCGGCCCCGCTGCGCGGACAATCGCCCAGCGCCGAAGCGTTGTTCGAGGCCGGCGCGTTGCGCGCCGCCGCCGATTCGTTCGCGGCGCGCGCGGCGCAGGATCCGCGCGAAGCGGCGCACTGGTACAACCTCGGCGCCACGCTCTATCGCGCGGGTGCCGACGGCAAGGCCACCGCGGCCTGGACCCTCGCCGCGCGGCTGGCCCCGCGTGATGCGGCAATCCGGCGCGCGCGCAAGCTGCTGCCCGCGCAAGACCCCATCACGGAAGAGCTGTTGCAGGTGGGCTGGGCGACTCCCGCGGAGTGGGCGATCGTTGGAACCGCGGCGTGGCTCACGCTGTGGCTCGTCGTGGGCCTCGGCGTGCGCCGGCGGCTGGTGCTCGGGGTGTTCGCGGGTGTTGCGATCGTCGCGGGCGTCATGGGAACGGCGGAATGGCGACGGCGCGATCGGCCGGTGGTCGTCGTCACGGCCGATGCGGCGCCCGTGCGCGCGGCCCCCTATGGAGGCGCGAGCGCGGCGACTACCATTCCCGCGGGCGGCGCGCTGCTCAAGGGCCGGACGTATGGCCCCTGGCTCGAAGTGCACCGCCAGGACGGTATCCACGGCTGGGTGCTGGAAGGGGAGATCGCGGGATTGTGAGTGTGGTCGCGGGAGAACGGCCGCGCGTGCAGGTGCTCGCCGATACCGTCGCCGATCAGATCGCGGCGGGTGAGGTCGTCGAGCGTCCGGCATCGGTCGTCAAAGAGCTCGTCGAGAATGCGCTCGATGCCGGAGCGAGCGCGGTGCGCGTCGAGCTCGAGGATGGCGGCAAGGTGTTGATTCGCGTCAGCGACGACGGCGCCGGGATGGATCGCGAGGACGCGCGCCTCGCCCTCCAGCGCCACGCCACGAGCAAGATCCGCACGGCCACCGACCTCATCGGCGTGGCAACGTTCGGATTCCGCGGCGAGGCGCTGCCGGCGATCGCCTCGGTGTCCCGGTTCGAGCTCGAGACTTCCGGGACCGGGGAAGACGCCACGCGCCTGCGCGTGTCCGGCGGAAAAGTGGAAGGCACCGACGACACCGCGCGCCAGCGCGGGACGACCGTCACGGTGCGCGGTCTCTTCTACAACACCCCGGCACGCCGGAAATTTCTGCGCGCGACGGCCACCGAAACGCGCGCCGCCGTCGAAGCGCTCACGGTGCTCGCGCTCACGCGCCCCGACGTCGCGTTCTCGCTCAGCAACGACGGGCGGTCGCTGCTCGACTGCCCTCCCGCCACCCGGTTGATCGATCGCGTGCGCGCGCTGTGGGGGACGGAGCTGGCCGATACGCTGCTCAGCGTCTCGCATCGCGCCGGTCCGCTCGAGATCACCGGTCTCGTGCAGCGACCGGCGCAGGCCCGCCCCGCCGGTCGCAAAGGGTACGTCTTCGTGCGCGGTCGCCCGATTCGCGATCCGTTCATTTTGCGCGCGGCCGAGGCCGGGTATCGCTCGACGATCGCACCCGGGGATCGTCCTTCGCTGCTGCTGTTCCTCGATCTCCCCGGTGATGCGGTGGACGTGAACGTGCATCCTGCCAAGCTCGAGGCTCGGTTTCGGGACAAGTTTTTCGTGGAGAAGGTGGTGGAGGAGGGCGTGAGAGCGGCGCTGGCACCGTTGGAATCCGCTGTTCCCTTGAGTGGTACCGGCTATCAGGTACCGGCTTTCGGGGGAGTCAGCATTCCACTCGAGTTGTTCGCCGCGCACCACTCGATAGCCGATACCCGATACCCGATAGCTCCAGTCCTCCAGCTCTTCGATACCTACATCGTCTTCCAGGCCAACCAGGCCGTCAGCATCGTCGATCAACACTCCGCCCACGAGCGCGTGCTGTACGAAGACGTCTTACGGCAGCTCTCGGGGGACGGCGCTCCCGCGCAGCGGCTGTTGCTGCCGCTCACGCTCGATTTCGCGCCGGCCGAGCTCGACGCGATCGAGGCGCATCGCGAGCTGCTGGCCCGCGTCGGGTTCGAGATCGAGCCGTTCTCCGGTCGAAGTATCGTGGTGCACACGGCGCCGAATCCGCATCCGCGGTTCGAGGCGGCTCGCTGCCTGCAGGAGCTCGTCGCGGATCTGGCCGGCGGCCGGTTTGGCGGGTGGCAGAACCGGCTCGAGCGGTTCGCCGCCACGTACGCCTGTCGCGCGGCGATCAAGGCCGGTCAGGCGCTCGACGTGAACGAAATGCGCGAGCTGGTGGTGCGGTTGCTGAGCGCGACGCTGCCGGCGCATGACGTTCATGGGCGACCGTCGATGGTCCAGCTTCCCAAGGAAGAGCTTGAGCGCCGGTTCGGCCGCACCTAACACCCAGCACCTCACACCTGTGATTGTGGGCCCCACCGGCGTCGGCAAGACCGCTGTCGCCGTCGCGCTCGCGAGCCTCAAGCGCATCACCGTCATCTCGGCCGACGCCCGCCAGCTCTATCGCGGTCTCGATATCGGGACCGCCAAGCCGGGTCCGGACATCCTGGCGCGCGTGCCGCATCGCGGGCTGGATCTGCTCGAGCCCGGTGAGCGCTACAGTGCGGGGCGGTTCGCGCGCGATGCGGCGGAATGGGTGGCGCAGAGTCGCGCCGACGGACGGAGTCCGGTGGTGGTGGGCGGCACCGGCCTCTACATTCGCGCGCTCGCCGATGGACTGTTCAACGAGCCGGTTCTGGATCCCGAGCGGCGCGAGCGGCTGCGGGAGTGGTCGAGCGACCTGGAGGCGGGGGACCTGGTGCGCTGGGCGGGGCGGCTCGATGCCGGCTTTCCCGGTGGGGGGCGGCAGCGGGCCGCGCGCGCCATCGAGGTGGCGCTGCTGACCGGCCGCGCGCTGTCGTGGTGGCAGCGCGAGGCGCGTGCGAGCGGCGTGCTTCGCCCGTGGTACATTCACCTCACCATGCCGCGGGACGTCCTGCATCGCCGGCTCGCCGTGCGCGTGGATCAGATGCTGGCCGCCGGCCTGGTGGACGAGGTGAGACGGGCGCTCGATCGGGGCATCGCCGCGGATGCCCCCGGACTCGACGGAATCGGATATCGGGAGGTCGTCGCGATGCTGCAAGGCAGCCTGCCGGAGCCGCTGGTGCGCGACGCGATCCTCGCGGCGACGCGGCAGTATGCCAAGCGGCAGGACACCTGGTTTCGCAATCAGCTGCGGGAGTCGCAGGTGTGGACGATCAACGCCACCGACGCCCCCGCGCTGATCGCCGAGCGAATCCGCGAGCGGTGGGAGGGGCGGGGGGGGCCGGGGGGGCCGGTGCGCGCGTGAGAATCGGCATCACGTGCTACCCGACGTACGGCGGCTCCGGCGCCGTCGCGACCGAGCTCGGCCTCGAGCTCGCGCGCCGCGGCCACGACGTCCATTTCATTTCCTACGCGAGCCCGTTCCGCCTGCGGGGCTTCGCCGAGCGCGTCACGTTCCACGAAGTGACCCAATTCGACTATCCGCTGTTCGAGCAGTCGTCCCCGTATGCCCTGGCACTCGCCGTGAAGCAGCACGAGGTCGCGAAGCGCGAGCAGCTCGATCTGATGCACGTGCATTACGCGATCCCGCACGCCGCCACCGCGTGGCTCGCGAAGCAGATGCTTGAGCACGAAGGGTTGAAGCTCAAGATCGTGACGACGCTCCACGGCACCGACATCACCCTGGTCGGGCAGGACCCCTCGTATTACACGCTGACGAAATTCTCCATCGAGCAATCGGACGCGGTCACCGCGGTATCGGCCTATCTGCGCGACGAGACCTATCGCGCGTTCGGGTGCGGCCACTGCGACCTGCGCGTGATTCCAAATTTCATTTCCACGGTCGACTACCATCCCGCCACCGACGACGCGTTCCGCAAGCGGCTCGCGCCCAAGGGGCACCGCGTCCTCGTGCACGTTTCGAATTTCCGGCCGGTCAAGCGGATCGGGGATGTCGTCACAGTGTTTGCGAGCGTGCGCCAGAAACTGCCGGCGACGCTGGTGCTCGTGGGGGACGGCCCCGATCGCGACGCCGCGGAGCAACAGGTCGATACGCTGGGGCTGCGCAAGGACGTCCGCTTCCTCGGCAAAGTCGAAAGCGTCGGTGACGTGCTGCGCGGCGCGGACCTGTTTCTGCTGCCGTCGGCGACGGAGTCGTTCGGCTTGGCGGCGCTCGAGGCGATGGCGTGCGCGGTCCCCGTCGTGGCCAGTGCCGCCGGTGGATTGCCGGAAGTGATCGAAGAAGGGAAGACCGGGTTTCTCGTGCCGGTCGGCGACACCGGCGCGATGGCCGAGCGCGCGCTGCGCGTGCTCGAGGACGGCGCGATGCTCGAGCGCATGCGGCGCGCCGCCGCCGAGCATGCACTCGGGTTTTCGGCCGATCGCGTGGTGCCGGCGTATGAGGAGCTGTACGAAGAGGTGCTCGAGTAGGTGGCTGCTCTGCTGCGGCTCATCCGCGCGCCCAATCTGCTCATTGCCGCTGCCGGCGTGCTGGCCGGCGGCTGGATCGCGCTCACGGACATCGCGGCTCCCCAGGAGCTCGTCTACGCGGCCCTTTCGGGCTTCGCGCTCGGCGCGGCGGGCAACACCTGGAACGACGTGCGCGACGTCGCCGCGGATCGCATCAATCGCCCGGGGACGAGACCGCTCGCGGCGGGACTCGTGAGGCGGGGCACGGCGGATCTCATACTGTTCGCGGGCGCGCTGGCCGGCCTCAGTTTCGCCGGGCTCGTCAGCGGCTGGCAGGTCGTGACGGCCCTCGCCGCGCTCGGGGTCATGCTCGTGTATTCGCCGTGGCTCAAGCCGGTTCCGGTTCTGGGCAACCTCGCCGTGGCCGTCGTTGCTGGATCGGCGCCGTTCTACGGCGCGCTGGCGGTCGATCGTCCGGCGGCGGGGATCGTGCCCTGGATTCTCGCGGCGTGGCTGCATTTCGTTCGCGAGGTCGTGAAGGATCTGGAGGACGAGCCGGGCGACCGCGCGATCCATCGTCGCACGCTGCCGATCGCGGTCGGGCGCCGCCCCGCGATGGTCATTGCGGCCGGAGCAGCGCTGCTGTTCGTGCCGGCCAGCCTGCTGTTGCCGAAAAACGCCGGCTACACCGGAGCGTACTTCCTGATCGCCCTGCCGGTGCAGATGGCGGTGCTCCTCGCTGCCACGTGGCTCTTGATCGGTAAGGTGGACCGCGTGAGCGCGTTGCTCAAAGGCGCGATGGTGATCGGGGTGGTCGCACTCATCATGGGAAAGGCAGCATGAATCTCTGGCAAGGCATCCTGCTCGGCCTCGTCCAAGGGCTGACGGAGTTTCTTCCGGTCTCGAGTGACGGGCACCTGGCGGTGATCGGGCACGTCGCCGGCGTTCACACCCCGGGGGTGTTCGTCGAAGTCGCGCTGCACGTCGCGACGCTCGGCTCGATCCTCGTCGTCTACGGCCGGCGCTTCTGGGATCTCGTGCTGGGGGTGTTGCGCCGCGACCCCGAGGCCCTGCGCTACGCCGGCCTGCTGATCATCGGCATGATTCCCGCCGGCATCGTGGGAGTCTTTTTCGAGGATCTGATCGCGCGCGCGTTCGATTCGCTGTGGGCCGCCGGAATCGGATTTCTGGTGACCGCCGCGGCGCTGCTCTCGACCAGGAAGCGGGGTCCCGAGGGGGCCGCGCGCCCGACCCCCGGTGGCGCGCTGGTCATCGGACTCGCGCAGGCCCTGGCACCGCTGCCCGGCGTTTCGCGCTCGGGCATGACGATCGCGTCCGGTCTGTGGGTCGGGCTCGGCGCCGTGGCCGCGGCCGATTTCAGCTTTCTGATGGCGATCCCGCTCATCGCCGGGGCGGGACTGCTCGAGGCGCGTCACGCCTCCGCCGACCTGGCGCTCATCGGCGTGGTGCCGCTACTCGTCGGCGCCGTCGTCGCCTTCCTGTCGGGAGTCTTCGCGATCCGGTTCCTCGTCGCGATGCTGCGACGCGGCCGGTTTTACCAGTTCGCTCCTTACGTGATTGCGATCGGTCTGTTCACGCTCGCCTACGCGCTGTGGCACGGATAGGCATCGACGACATTCCGGCGGCGGCGCTCGCGCGCCGCTGGGGCATTCCGCAGTGCGGTGTGTTCCGCACGCTCCCTTCGGCCCTCGACGCGATTCACGATCTCGGCGCGCAAGGCGCGCCCGGCGGCACCGTGGTACTCGCCGAAGAGCAGACGGCCGGCCGCGGTCGCGATGGCCGGACGTGGCGCTCGCCCGCCGGCGGCGTCTGGCTGGGCATGCTGCTGCGCGCGCCGGTGCCGGTGGCCGGCGTGCTTTCGCTGCGCATCGGGCTGGTCCTGGCTGATGTGGTCGAGGCGGTCGTGCCAGGCCGCCGACCGGCGCTGAAATGGCCGAACGACGTGCTGGTGAACGATCGCAAAGTCGCCGGGATCTTGTGTGAGAGTCGCTGGCAGGGCGATGCGCTCCAGTGGCTCGGCGTCGGCATCGGGATCAACGTCGCGAACGCCGTTCCGGCGGAGCTCGAGCAGCAGGCGATCTCGCTGAGCGAGCTGCGTCCCGGTGTGCGCCGCATCGATGTGCTGGACGTGCTCGTGCCGGCCCTGGTCCGGCTCACGGCACACGGCGCACAGCTCACGGAATTCGAATGCGCGGCCTTCGCGCGCCGCGACTGGCTGCGCGGCCGCCAGATTCGCGCGCCGCTGGCCGGACGCGCGGCGGGAATCCGGCCCGACGGCGCGCTGCTCGTCGATACCGGCGCGGGGACGACGATGGTGCGCGACGGCCACGTCGAGCTATCTTAGCCGCCCCATGCTCCTCGCCTTCGACGTCGGCAATACCGAAACCACGGTCGGACTGTTTGCCGGCGAGCGGCTCGACGCGCATTGGCGCTGGCATTCCACGTCGCAGCGCACGCCGGACGAATGGGCGTCGGTCCTCACAGCGCATCTGACGCAGGCGGGACATTCAACGCAGGAAGTCCGCGCCAGCATCGTGGCGTCGGTCGCGCCGCAGGTTGCCGAGAGCCTGTGTGACGGAGTGGCGATCGCGACGACCCGGGCGCCGCTGCGGGTCGACGGACGCTCGCCGCTGCCGATCGTGCTGGACGTCGATGAGCCGCTGACGGTCGGCGCCGATCGCATCGTGAACACGCTCGCCGCCGTGCAGCTGTTCAAGCGAGACACGATCGTCGTCGATTTCGGAACAGCGACGACGTTCGACTGCATCACCATCGATGGCGGCAAGGGCCGGGGTCGATTCATCGGCGGGGTGATCATGCCGGGCCTGCGCACCGCGTCCGACGAGCTCGTCCGCAAGACGGCGAAGCTGCCGGCGACCGAATTGACGCCGCCCACGCGTGCGATTGGGCGGCGGACCGAAGACTGCATTCGTGCCGGCGTCCTGTGGGGAACCGCGGACGCCGTGGACGGTCTCGTGCGCCGCATTAAGAAGGAGTGGCCGTCGAAGACCGAGCCGCTCGTGGTCGCGACGGGTGGACTGGCGCCGCTCGTCGCGCCGCTCTGCACGGAAATCGAGTCGGTGCATTCCGATCTCACCCTGGTCGGCCTACGGATCGCGGCGGCGGCACTCGACCTGAAGTGGTAGCTCCCCCCGACGGTCGATCGCTCAACGCGTGGCGTCGCTGGGGCTATCGACTGCTGCCCGGCGATTTGTACTCCTACATCCTCCACCTGCGTCCCGCCGAGTGGCCGATCATGGCGGGGCATACGGCGCTCGGATACATCCTGGCCGTGGGAGTGCAGGGAGCCGGGCGAGGGGAGCAGCTGGGCAACGCGCTCTTCGCGTTGGTGATCTGGGTGGTTTTCCTCAACGGCGGTACCCTCGCGATCAACAGCGTGTTCGATCGCGACGAGGGCGACATCGGGTATCTCAACGCCCCGCCGCCGCTGCCGCGCTATCTGCTGCACTTCAGTGTCGCGCTGCTCGTGGCAGGCCAGTTGCTCGCGTTGCGGTTGCCGCTCGGATTTCAGATTGCCTACGGCATCTGCTTCGTGTTGTCGGTGCTGTATTCCGTCCCGCCGTTCCGGTTCAAGGCCGTGGCCGGAGTGGACTGGGTGATCAACATGTGGGGCTTCGGGACGCTGACCCCGTACGCGGCCTGGGCGGCGACCGGCCGGGCGCTCGATCTCGGCCACGGGCTCGTACTGCTCGCGTTTTGCCCGCTGTTCGCCGGCCTCTATCCCCTGACGCAGCTCTATCAGTTCGACGAGGATCGCCGGCGCGGAGATCGCACGCTGGCGTTGATTCTCGGCATGCGGGCAAGTCTGTTCGTGGCGCTCGCCGCAACGCTGCTGGCCTTTGCTCTCCTTGGCTGGGCCGGCCTAATACTCAGGGTTGGCTGGAAGGGGTTCAGTCTCGCGGTGCCGCTGGTCCTCTGGTTGATGGTCCTGCTGCCATGGATCGCCCAGCACGGAAGGTGGACACCGCAGCAACATCAGCGCGGGATGTACCAGGCCCTGGCCGCCTGGGCCGTAACAGATCTCACAGTGCTGTTTGCGTTTGCCACGCAGTCTTGATGGCTTAGATTGACGTAACTTCACAACTCTTCTTCGAGGCGAGATGACCGCCGCTACAACTCCCGACCGCTCCGAATTCCGGCATGTGCTCTTCAGTGGGACGATCGTTGGCGCCGTCACCGGTGTGTCGGTCATCCTCTATCTCGTCGTGGCGCGCCTGCTGCCGTCCGGGACCGTCGCAGCGGTGCTCGAGACACTCATCGTTCTCGCCGCGGCGGTGCTGATCACCTTCCTCCCAGGCTTCTTCGCGACAGCGCGGACGGTGCAGGGGGTGGCGGGTGCGGCGGCAATCGGGTTGTGGGGTACGATTGTATTCATGGCAATCGACGTGATTCTGCTGCGTCCGTTCAAGGCGTATCCATGGACGTGGGATGCGATCGCCGGCGGCAGTACCTGGTGGTACCTGCCGGTCTGGTGGATGCTCGGGACGTTCCTTGCCTGGATGGGCGGGATCGTTACCGCCGGGCGTGCGGCCCGTGGCGGCAATACGGCCATCGTCTCCCTCGCGATCGCGCCGCTCGGCGGCGGAATCGGCGGCGCGCTCGGTTTGGGACTGGGTGGTGTGACGGCGTTGCCCGTCGGCGCTGGAGTGGGATTCGCGCTGACGTTGGCGGTGTTCGCGATCATCGTGATCAGCCGTAAGAGGTAGCAAACCGTGCCGAGATGGTTGGCTCACGCGCTCGTGGTTCTGGGATGGCTGCTCACGCCCGGGTGGGCGTGGGCTGCTTCGCACGTGGGGCTGTGGCTCGGGGCCATCATTGCCCTCAAGTTCACCTCGCCCCTCGTGATGATCGCGATCGCGGGTGCCGGCGCCTTCGTCTTCGGCTTTACCGTCCTCTGGATCTGGATCACGTTCATGCGGCGCCTGCCGCATCTTCTCTCGCATCACATGGCGCCCCGCGAGGGCACCTCCGAGGAGCACGCCGCGATTGCGGCCGCGGATTGAGCTCCTTCTCCTAATCGCCGGCGTCTCAACCCTCCACGCCCAGGGGCGTGACGTCGACTTTTTGTATGGTCGTTGGTATCAGGGCAACCAATCCACGTCCTATCAGCTTCGCACGGCGAGACCGCTCGGCAGCGTGTTCAGCCACGGCCTGTCGGGATACGTTCTGCTGCACGACAGCCTGGGACGCAACCGGGCGTTCTATGGCGCCGGCTGGGAATTCCAGGCATTCCGGCATCGGCGCACGTTCGGTCCATACGCCATCGCCGGCGTCGCCCTCGGTCTTTCTACCGACACCTCGAGTCAGGAACTGGCCGCGTTATGGAATCTCGGCGCGGGACTCGAGTGGCGGCCGATCTCGTGGATGGCGCTCGGCGTGGAGGCCCGCTACCGAATGCAGGACATCGGACCGCGCGGATTCTGGCGTGCCTCCGACGACTCTCGCGACGGGATCGGCGCGGCACTCACCTTCTCGTTCGGCGTGGGAAAAGCACCGTGGCGGGGCGGGGGACAGAGTAGCGGCGCCGGCACACCTGCCCGACCGCCGCCGACTGCGCCATCCACCATCACCGGCAATGCCGCCGACGTTGTCCGCAGTGCGTTGGATGTCTTGGGCACGCCCTACGTGTGGGGCGGAACGGCGGCGAATGGGTTCGACTGCTCCGGGCTCGTGCAGTGGGCCTACGCGCAACATGGAATCCAGCTGCCACGCATCAGTCGAGACCAGGCTCGGTCTGGGAGCGAAGTCACGCCGATGATCGAGGCATTACGGCCCGGCGACGTGCTGCTCTTCGCGGCGCAGCCGGGCGGTGGAGTCACGCACGTGGGGATGTATGTCGGAGAACAGACTTTCATTCACAGCGCGAACGACGGCGTGAAGCTTTCGCGGCTCGAGGCGCAGGACGCGGACGGCGCGTGGTGGGTCGCGCGCTGGGTGGGGGCACGACGAATCGTACCGTGAAGGGTCTGTTCGGCCTGACTCTCGTGCTCGGATGCGGGGCCTCACGCGTTCCCGCGAACCTGCGTGGGTACGACATCCTCGTCGCCGGCACCGATGAGCAGAGCGTCGAGCTCGCCACCGCGATGAAAAGCGCGGGCTACCACGTGAAAGCCAAGATCAAAGGAGGCAGCAAGCACACGGCTGCCCTGATCCACTTTACGTTCAGCGAGCCTGGTCCTGACCAGACCGTCTGGCTGCATTTGCGACTCGCCGATACGCGCTCGGGGGTCATCATCGCCGCCGGGATGATTCCATTGGATTCGACCGTTCCCACGCCACGAAGCCGTGCGGTTGCCGCCGTGCAAACCCTAGCCCCTAGTCCCTAGCCCCCGAACCCCCTAGTCCCCCGTCGCTTTTCTCGCCCCTTGACCTGCGCCCTCAGCGCAGTGAGATTCCCCCCGTCGTCACTTAGCACTCATCGACCGCGAGTGCTAACGGCTAATCAAATCAAAGAGTTACGGAGGTTGAGGGTCACATGCCAACGGCATCCAAGACGGCTCAGAAGTTCAAGGTCTTCCCGCTGGCCGATCGCGTCGCGATCCGCCCGATGGAAGAGACCGAAACGATGAAAGGTGGGCTGTACATCCCCGATACCGCCAAAGAGAAGCCGATCCAGGGCGAAGTCATCGCCGTCGGACCGGGCCGGCGGGAGAAGGGTGAAGCGGTTCCGATGGAGCTCAAAGTCGGAGATCGCGTCGTGTACGGGAAGTACAGCGGCACGCAGGTCGAGTTGGACGGCGAAGAGATCATCCTGATCAAAGAAGCCGACGTCATCGCGAAGCTCGCGTAAGCAGCCCTTCAGGGAGGAAGCACAGACATGGCAGCCAAGTATTTGGAATTCAGCACCGAGGCTCGCGCCCGGCTCAAGCGGGGCGTCGACCAGCTGGCCGATGCGGTGAAGGTGACGCTCGGCCCCAAGGGCCGGAATGTCGTCATCGACAAGAAGTTCGGCAGCCCGACGGTCACCAAGGATGGCGTGACGGTCGCGAAGGAAGTCGAGCTCGAGGACGAGATCGAAAACATGGGCGCCCAGATGGTGAAGGAAGTGGCGACCAAGACCTCCGACAACGCGGGCGATGGCACCACCACCGCCACCGTGCTGGCGCAGGCGATCTACCGTGAAGGGCTCAAGTCCGTGACGGCCGGCGCCAATCCGATGGCGCTGAAGCGCGGCATCGACACGGCCGTCGAAGCTGTCGTGGCCGAGCTCAAGAAGATTTCGGTTCCGACCTCGGGTCGCAAAGACATCAAGCAGGTCGCCACGATTTCCGCCAACGGCGACGAAGAGATCGGCGAGAAGATCGCCGATGCGATGGACAAGGTCGGCAAAGACGGCGTGATCACGGTCGAGGAAGCGAAGAGCCTCGAGACCACGCTGGACACCGTGGACGGCATGCAGTTCGACCGCGGCTATCTGTCGCCTTACTTCATCACCAATCCGGAGAAGATGCAGGTCGAATTGAACGA
>DATMZX010000181.1:0-7106 GCA_035573235.1 Gemmatimonadales bacterium | reverse complement strand
GCTCGGCATCCGCCCCGAATTCGTGGGACTGTGTGCGGTCGACAAGGGCGTCGGCAATGCCGATGTGCTCGTCGTCGAGCCGCTCGGCAGCGAAACGCTCGTGCACCTCAATGCCGGCGGGCAACCGCTGGTCGCGCGCCTCGCGGGGTTTGCCGATGTCCAGGTCGGGACGCGCGTGGGCGTGAAAGTCGATCGCCGCAAGTTGTATCTGTTCGACGCCGCGGGAACGCCGGTTACGTGAGCAGGCGGTGGTGGGCCGTCGGCGTCACCGCAGCCGCGACACTCGCGGCGGCGCTGACGATCGGGATCGTACGCGCCGCACAGCAGCATTACGAGGAAACGTTCGCGCTGCGCATGGCGCGCACGACCGCTATCTACATCGCCGCGGTGACGCCGGCACCGCCGCCCGCTCCGCCGCCGCGAGCCGTACGTGTCCCGCGCGGTCGCCGTCCTCCTCCTCCGCCGCCTCCACCGCCACCCCTCAGCGCCGGCGCTCGCAGCTACGATCTCCCCTCGCTGCTGACGCAGGCGCGCTCGCTCCACACGCTCCCCGGGTGGTCGTCCGACGTGGAGGTGTACTTCGGCACCGCGCCGCTCGTCGACGCCACGGCAGCGCCGCTGTCCCCCGACGACTTGCTCTTGCTCGAGACGACGGGGGAGCAGCTGCGTGATGGCGCGGCACTCGCGGCGCTGCCCGCACGCGATACCACCGAAGCAGTCGGCGCGGTCGCGGTGCGGCCGCGACGCATGCCGCATGGCCCCCTCCCGGGCGGCCTTGGATTTGTCCTGCCCGCGGCGTTGCTCGTCATTGCCGGTGCGGCTGCCATTGCGTTCCGAGAGCGCTCGCTGCGGCAGGGCGGTTACGTCGGCGCGGTGCTTCTGCTCGCGCTCGCTGCCTATCTCGACGTGCGGTTTGCCGCGCGCCAGAGCACCGATCGCTGGTTGATCGACACCCGACGCCTGCTCCAGGAAGCCGCGACCAGGTTGCCCCCACCGCGCACCCGCGTGTCGGTCGGCGACTTGGCCGCGCTGGTCCGTGATGGACAAGTCGTCCCGGGCGAGCCGGGCGAGTCGGCGCCGCGTCGCATCTGGGTCGATGGATCGCGCACGGCGGTGGCCGCGGTCCTGATCGGCGCGGGCCGCTGGGTCGAGCTGCAAACGCGGCCGGCCGAGCTCGAAGCGCCGAGATGGCTGTTCCTGTTGCTGCCCTGCGCATTGATCGGACCGCTGGGCATCTTCCTGTTGCGCTGGGCGGAACGCTCGCCGCTCCGGCAACGCCGTGAGACGGCCATCGCCTGGGGGTTCCTGGCGCCTGCCGCGCTGCACCTCGCCGTCTTTACGATCGGTCCCACGATCTACGCGATCTACCTCGCGACCGGCGTCGAATTCTCGGAATTGTTTCGGGATCCATTGACCTGGACCGCATTCCGCAACACCGCGCTCTACGCGCTGTATGTGCCGGTCTCGGTGGGCGTGGCGCTTGCGGTGGCGCTCGCCGTGCACCGGTATCGACAGCGCTGGGGCGGGCGATTGTTGAGCGCGGCGATGCTGTTGCCGTATGTCGCGTCGGTCGTTTCGGTCGGCATCCTGGCGCAGGTGATCTATCGCGCCGGCGCGCTCGGCCTGGGCCGGCCGGACTGGCTGAGCAATCCCGGCACGGCGCTCCCGGCGTTGATGCTCATCTCGTTGTGGGCACACGCCGGCGGCCAGATGCTCGTGTTTCTCGCCGCACTCCAGCGGATTCCGCAACCCTACCTCGATGCGGCTCGGGTGGACGGGGCAGGGGCGTGGCGCCGGTTCTTTCGGATCACGCTGCCATTGCTGCGCCCGATCACCGGGTTCGTCATGGTGACGGGGCTGTTGAGCGCGTTCCAGGTGTTCACGCTCGTGTCGGTGCTCACACAGGGTGGGCCCCAGCTCGAGACCCAGACGATCGTTCACCGCATCTATCAAACCGCGTTCGGCGCGCAGGAATTCGGCGCGGCGTGCGCGCTCGCGCTGCTCCTCTTCGCAGTGCTGCTCGTGCTACGGTGGCCGCAGCTCAAGCTGGTTGGAAGGTTGGTGCGTGATGCCCAGGCGTAGCTGGCCGCTCACCGTACTCGCGCTGATGCTGGCGCTGCCCTTCCTCTATATGATCTCCGTCTCGTTCATGGGGGACGTGGAGCTGCTGCGCTGGCCGCCCGCCTTGATCCCGCGCGCGCCGACGATCCAGAACTACGTCGCGGCCTATCAGGCGCTGCCGTATCAGGGTGTCCTCCTGAACACGGCCCTGCTCGCGGGCTGTGTCATGGTGGCGCAGGTGATCACGAGCGCCGCCGCGGGATACGCGTTCGCGCGCATCCGCTTCCCGGGTCGGGACGGTGTGTTCCGGGTCACGGTCGCGCTGCTCACGATTCCGACGATCCTGCTCCTCATTCCACGCTACCTGCTCGTGAACGCGGTGGGGCTTGTCGACACATATCCCGGACTCATTTCCACGGAGCTCGTGTCGGTCTGGGGCATCATCCTGATGCGACAGACCTTTCTCATGCTTCCGCGCGATGTCGAAGAGGCAGCTCGGCTGGATGGCGCCGGGGAGTGGACGCTGTTTTGGCGCGTGACCCTTCCACTCGCGCGGCCCGCGGTGATCGTGCTGGCCGTCCTCGCGTTCGTCGATCAATGGCGCAGCTTCCTCTGGCCACTCCTCGTTACACAAGTGCCACAAATGGCTGTCGGGGAAGTTGCACTGGCGCGCTTTCATGCGACCTACGCCGGCAACTGGCCCTATCAGATGGCTGCGGTCGTGCTGGTGACGTTGCCGGTCCTCGTGGTCGGCATCATAGCGCAGCGCTTCGTGATGCAGGGAGCCCGGCTCACCGGCGCGCGCGTGCGCCTGTAGGCGGGTGGATGATGGCTCGCTTGTTGCAAAGACCTTCATGTCGACGGCATGTCCCGCTGCATTTCGCAGCCGCGACATGGACCGTCGCGCAGGTGCACCAGAGCGAGTCAGGAGGGTGTTGTGCGCCGGTCTATGCTGTCGATGTTGGTGCTGCTGGTCGCCGGGACGTTGCCGGCCGTGCTCACCGCGCAAAGTGCGCCCCCCCCGCCCGCCCCGTCCGCCCCGCCACCCCCGCCACCAGCCTATAAGCTGCGGCCGGCGATTGGCTTTGGGTTCTTCGCGACCCTCGGATCGAAATGGCAGCTCGAAGGGGTTGAAGTCGGCTACGTCCGCCGGATGGAGCGCGGCCTCGCCGCCATCTCCGTCTCCGGGCGGATCGGCACGTTCATCAACGAAAGCGTCATGATCGGTGGGACGCAGGGGATCGGGTTCGGCGCGACCATCGCCGGGCGTACCCGCATGAAGTCGATCGCCCAATTCGGTGAAGAGGAGCATGGCACCGCGATCGGCTTCGACGTGACGCTGGAGCTGACGGGCTATACCACGTCCAACTCGCCGTTGTCGCGCACGCAGTGGCTGGCGATCTCGGCGCTGCCCGCGATCAGTCTGGGCACCGGCGATGCCGCGCATTTTGGAATTGTGATCGGGCCCACGGCGTTTCTGGGCGACGGCAAGCCTGTCGTGCGCGGCATGCTGAGCTTCCGTGGTGAGGCGCCGCTGGCGCGCCGGGAGCGCCGTCCCTAGGTTAGCGACCTTATGGTCGCGCCGACGCTGACCTCGGACCATCCTGGTCTCGAGGTGCTAGCCGAAGTCGCCAAAGTGCTGGCTGCCGGCCGGGGGGGCTCCATAGCAGAGGGGCTCGCCGGGGTGGCCGGCGTATTGCGGCGCGGGCTCAGCCTGCGCCGCTGCCATCTCTGGCTCCGTTCCGCCGACAACACGCGCTACCTCCCCATCGCCAGTCCCGAAGATGAAACCCAGCTCCCCGGCTTTACCGCGCCGGTGGCGGCCTGGATTGCCGCAGGGCCGCATCGCGAACCGGTGAACGGCGGCACGCTCGTCCGTCTCCCGCTGGTGCACGAAGGCGAAGCGCTGGGCTGTTTCGAGGGAATCATCCCCGATGGCCGGTATGAGCGCATGGCGAACGACGTGATCGTCGTCGTGGTGCAGATGCTCGGCCCGGTGCTCGCGGCGGCCGAGCTGTCGCAGGACCTCGCGTCCGAGGTGGCGCTGCGCACCCAGGAGCTCCAGGCGCAGCACAACTTCGCCGCGCGGATCATCGATTCGCTTCCCGTCGGCCTGTACGCGATCGATCGCGGTTACCGGATCCGCGCCTGGAACCGCAAGCGCGAAGCGGGCACCCAGGGTGTTTCGCGTGAGGAGGCGCTGGGGCGCGAGGTGTTCGAGGTGCTCGACCGCCAGCCGCGCGAGCTGCTGAAGCAGGAGTTCGACCGCGTCTTCGAGACGGGGGAGATCCAGCAGGTCGAGATGGATTCGCAGGCCACGGGTGAAGCGCGCCACTACCGCATCACGAAGATTCCGATGCGCCTCGACGGCGAGGACATCTCGCACGTGATCACGATCGGCGAAGACGTGACGGCGTGGCGCCAGGCGCAGCAGCGCCTGGCGCAGAGTGAGAAACTGGCCGCGATCGGCCAGCTCGCGGCCGGCGTGATGCACGAGATCAACAATCCGCTCGCCACGATCCTCGCCTGCAGCGAGGCGCTGCAGCTGCGCGTGGCGGAGCTGCCCGAAGCCGAGCGCCGGGCGTACGAGGAGTACCTCCGGATCATGGATACGGAGGTGCAGCGCTGCCGGCGCATCGTCGAAGGGTTGCTCGACTTTTCCCGGCCCAAGAAATCGGGCCACAAGGCGCCGTCCGACATCAACGCGATCATCGAACAGACGCTGTTTCTGCTCAAGCATCACGAGCGCTTCAAGTGGCTCACGATCGACCGCCAGCTCCAGGCCGGCTTGCCGTCGTTTCCGGCGGATGCGGAGCGGCTGGTGCAGTGTTTCATGGCGCTGATGTTGAACGCGATGGACGCGATGAACTCGCGCGGCGTCCTCACCGTCCGCACGGGGCGGAACCCGGACCGCTCCGACGAGATTCTCGCGGAATTCATCGACACCGGCACGGGGATCCGCCAGGAAGATCTCGGGAAGATCTTCGAGCCGTTCTTCACGACGAAACCGCAGGGACGCGGGACCGGACTCGGTCTCTCGGTGGCCTACGGCATCATCGAAGAGCATCGCGGGCGCGTCGAGGTCGAATCGCAGGTGGGCGTCGGAACGAATTTCCAGGTGTTCCTGCCGATCTAATGAAAATCCTCGTCATCGAAGACGACAAGACCGTCGGCGAATATGTTCGCCGCGGGCTGGACGAGGCCGGCTATCACGTGGATCTCGTGGGTGACGGCGACGAGGGACTGCGCCGCGCCAGCGGCAAAGTCGGGGGGGGCGGCTACGACATGATGGTGCTCGACCTGCGGTTGCCGCGGATGTCGGGCATCGACGTCCTCCGTACGCTGCGGGACCGCGGCGTGGGGCTGCCGGTTCTCGTGCTCACGGCGCAGGACTCGGTCGATTTCAAAGTGCAGGCGCTGCGGATGGGCGCCGACGATTACGTGACGAAGCCGTTCGCGTTCGAGGAGCTGCTGGCGCGCGTCGAAGCACTCGGCCGCCGGCCGAAATCGATCTCGCCGCCCACCCTCAAGGTGAGCGGACTCGTGCTCGATACCGGCAGCAGAGAAGTGACTCGGGACGGCAAGCGCATCGACCTGACCCCGAAGGAATACGCCGTGCTCGAGTATCTCATGCGGCACCAGGGCCGCGTCATGTCGCGCACGCTGATCACCGAGTACGCATGGGACTACCACTTCGACCCGGGCACCAACATCGTGGACGTCGTGATCACGCGGCTGCGCAAGAAGATCGATCAGGCCAAGGAACCCAAGCTGATTCACACCGTGCGCGGCGTGGGCTACGTGGTGCGGACGTAGCCGTGGAGAGTATCCGCGGGCGGCTCACGCTGTGGTACGCGACCGCCCTCATCCTCAGTATCGCCGTGTTCGCCGTTGTGCTCTATGTCGCGCGCCGCAGCGACACCTACCAGGACCTCGATCGCCGCATTCAATCGGAAGCCGATCTCACCGCCGGGATTCTGGCGGAGAGCTACCGGGCCCGCGGCACGCTGGTGGAGAACGACACCGCCGGCCGTCCCCAGCTCACCCCGGACGTCGCCGCGGTGCTGGAGGTCGTGCCGGACTACCTGCTCGTGACGTCGCGGGACGGGCGCCTGTTGTTCGCATCGCCCGACGCTCGTGCCCTCACGTTCGGCGAGTTCGAGCAGCTGAACGCGATCACCCGGCCGCCGCCGCTCGCGGATTCCCACACCCCGGGCCGCTACGGCATCAGGCCCAACGGACCCACCCTGCACTATATCGTGCGCGCGGCCCCCCACGCCGGGGATCAATTCGGCGCGATCTTCGCGGGCGCCGACACGCGATCCGCGGAGCTGCGGCTCGAGCAGCTGCTGCTCACGATCGTGATCGCGTTCTTCGTCGGCGTGGTGCCGGCGATTCTCGTCGGCGGCTGGCTCGCCGGCCGGGCGCTCGAGCCCGTCGACCGCATGATCACCGAGGTTCGCGAGATCACCGACGGCCGCAGCCTGCACCGGCGGCTCGCAGTGCCCATGGCGCGGGACGAGCTCAGCCGCCTCGCCGAGACGGTCAATCAGATGATGACGCGCCTCGAGCGCAGCTTCGCCGCGCTGCGCCGCTTTACCGCCGACGCGAGCCACGAGCTCAAGACGCCGCTGACGGTCGTGCGCGCCGGCGTGGAGCGCGCGATCACGCGTCCGGGAGTGGCGCCGGAAACGCTCGCACCGCTCGAGGAGACGCTGCAGGAAGTGAACCGCATGACCGAGCTGCTCGATTCGCTCCTCACGCTCGCGCGCGCGGATGAGGGTCGCGCCGATCTGCATCGCGAGCCGGTCGATTTGCGCGAGATCATCGAAGAAGCGGGCGAAACCGGCGAGTTGCTCGCGGAGCACGCGGGGGTCGGCATCGACATCCGGTTGCCGCCGCAGCCCCTCGTGGTCCCGGTCGATCGCAGCCGCCTGCGTCAGCTCGCGCTCAACCTGATCGAGAACGCGGTGAAGTACACGCCGCGCGGCGGGCAGGTCTCCGTCGAGCTCGCGGGGGACAATGGGCGCGCGGTGTTCACCGTC
>DATMZX010000180.1:0-6854 GCA_035573235.1 Gemmatimonadales bacterium | reverse complement strand
GGCTTTCGCGATGCCGAAATCGGTCACGACCGCGTGCCCGTGCTCGTCGAACATGATGTTGTCGGGCTTGATGTCGCGGTGGACGATCTCCTTCTTGTGCGCGTACGAGAGCGCGCGCCCGACCTCGGCGAGAATCTTCTTGATCTCGAGCGGCGGCAGGCTGCCGCGCGTGGCGAGGATACTGGACAGCGGCTTGCCGCGCAGGAATTTCATGACGAAGTAGATGATGCGGCCCGATTTTCCCACGCGATAAATCGGGATGATGTTCGGATGCTCGAGGCGGGCGGAGGTTCGAGCTTCCCGCTGGAACCGCTCGACGAATTCCTTGTCGAACGCGAGCGAGAACGGCAGCACCTTGATCGCGACCTCGCGCTCGAGCTGCTTCTCCTTCGCTTTGAAGACGATCGCCATCCCGCCGCGGCCCAGCTCGTCCAGGATCTCGTACTCCTCGTTGAGCTCCTGGCGCACCATATCGATTTCGGAGATGTCGGGGGCGTCGACGCGCGCGCCCGTCGGCGTCGTCGCGGTCAGGTCGAGACCGCACGAGTCGCAGAATTTCGCCGTGTCCTTATTCTGGGTGCCGCAGCGAGAGCAGTACATCCCGTCTCCGAGGGAGCCGGGCCTAACATAGGATTTGTGTGGATACGGTGCAACAACTAACGCTGCACGACCTGAAATCGCTGGATGCGCGTGACGCTGGTGCCGGTGGCGGGATCGGAAATAATGACGGAGAGGCGGTACGTGCCTTTCGACACGTCACGCAATTCGAGACCACGCTGTACGCGGGTGACCGATCCCGTCGCCGGCGCGTCGAACTCGAGCAAGACCGGCGAGCGCCCGCCGCCGAACAGCCGGCCGATGGCGCTGAACACCGAGCGCCCGCCCTCATGCTCGAGCCGGACCACCGTGTGATACGGCGTGCCGGGCGCGAGTCCGTAAATCTCGTAATACAGATTGACCGCGCTGCCTTCCGGGAATCGCTGCAACGGATTGAGCCGCACCGTGTCGCCCGCGGGTGAGAACCACACGAGTCCCGATCCCTCGCGGCCCACGACGAGATCGCTCACCGCGAAGCGCTGCGGCGCGAGCCGCTCGACGGTGAGCGGTTCGACGAGGAGATCGCCCGCCCCGCCGTCGACGCTGCGCACGAGCAGCCGGTACTGGTATTTGCCCGCGGGCACGGGGACCGCGAGCCGCCCGGTGAGATACGAGGGCCGGTGCAGCGCCTGCCGCGCGCCGAACACGCGCACCGTATCCAGGTTCGCGACGACGCGATCGCTCGAATCGGAAATCACGACGCGGAACTCGAGCGGATAGCGGACGCCCTCGCCGTCGGCCGCCCGCTGCGGCTCGAGGCGGTCGGCGGGAATGGCGAACACCACGTGGAGCACCTGACCGCTGTCGGCGCCGGACGCCGTGGCGGCGCCCACGATGAACTCGCTCGCCACGACATCGAGCGGCTGCTCGAAGCGCTGCGTGTAGCTGTCGGTGGTCGTGCCGATCGTGATGTTGCGACGGCCCTGCTGGCGATCCTGCGCGAGCTCCGTCCCCGGGGCGCGCTGGCTGTGAGCCACGCGCGAGTAGAGCTGGCCGAACTGATCGCGGGTCTGGTACAGCGCCGAAATCTCCGGATCGGCGAAGGACGCCGCGCGCACCGCCCGGTGGAATCCCAACACGTCCGCGAGACTCTCGATCAGCTTGAAGTCCTGCACGTCATCGCGCGCGGCGAAATGAAAAATCAGGTCCGGCTCCCCCCGCCGCCGGTACAGCCAGCTCTCGTTGGACGCGCAGCCGTCGCCTTCCACGTCGGGCGGCCCCTGGCACACGAACTGCGCGCGCTTGTCGGGCTCGCCGTGACGCAGGTAGATCACGCCGCGGTCATCGAACTCGGCCTGCGTGGTCCGATACACTTCGGTGATGTCGTAATGGCGATGCCGGCTGACCAGGCGGAAATTGCGGCGCGCGTAGAACCAGCGCCGATAATGCTCGGCGAGCCGCTCGCCCACATCGCGCGCTTCCACCACGTCGCGCCGCGTCCAGAACTGCTCGAGCCAGTGCTGGCGCGCATCGGGGGTCGGGAGTCCGTCGAACGCCCTGAGCTCCGCCGAATCGGCGATCCACGAGAGGTCCCCGCGGTACATCGTGAGCGCCGGCGCCGAGGTCGCCGCGCGCGCGCCGGCGAAGTAGGCCACCCAGCCCTGCGTCGCACGGCCGGCGAAGTAGGCCGTGCGCGACAGCTCCAGGAGGCCGATCCCGGAGTCTCCGCCGATCCGCAGATAGGTCGCGAACGCGACGAGGGCGGAGTCGGCCTCTCCCGCCTCGCGCTCCACGCGGCCGCGCACGAGCTGCACGTCGGCGTGTTTTCCCGCGGGACCAGCGGCGGCCAGTCGCACGGCGGTCAACGCCACTTCGAGCCGCGGGCGAATGCGCTGTGTCAGCGCGGTATTCGCGAGATCGACGACGGCCGAAGAGAACGAAGGGTCCACCTCGGTGGCGTGCGCGAAGGCACGGGCCGCCTTCGACAAATAGTCCTTGCCGAGCATCTGGCGGATGTTCTCGAGCGCGATCGACGCGTTCTCGCCCACCGCCAGCTCGGCGAGCCCGAGCCCGTACCACGGATACGGCCACTCGGGCCGCAGCTCGGTCGCCCATTCGAATTCACCGGCGGCGTCGTCATAATGCGACTTGGTCGTGCCGATCTCACCCAGCCGGTAGGCGATGAACCCGAGCCGGAGATGAATCATGGGCTCGTCCCGATGCTGCCGGGCGTACGCAATCGTCGTCGTTTCGAGCCGCTGCAGTGCGGCGCTGTCGGTTACGGTCGACAGCGAATCCCGCAGCGCTTCGAGCGTTGCGCGGTCGGCGGGCGATTGCGCCAGCACGGCGAGGACAAGGAGCACGGTCGAACCCATGTTCCTTTCATTATATCAGCGGCCACCAGAGGGCGAATTTGAGGACTGCGTCAGAAGTCGGCGCCAAAAGCGCCGTACAGCGTGGCTTGACCGCTTGCCGGCTGCGCGACGCCGACCCGCACCCGCAGCGGCAGGTCATAGCTGATGGTGAGATCCCCTACCAGCTCGAGCCCCACCGAGCGCAGCCGGTGCAGGCGCGCGGGCTCACCGGGGTTCCAGGTATCGCCCAGGTCGCCGAACAGGGAGAACGCGAATTTGTCGGCACCGATCGGAAGGTGCCCGAGCAGCCGGCCGATGAGCGCAAGCGGCACGCGATATTCCGCGGTGAACGTCGCCGCGCGCCGCCCATGCAGCGCGCCGGCCGGGTAGCCGCGCACCGGGAAGGTCCGGAACACGCCAATCGTCTGCCCGAAGCCCAATTCCACCGCGCCGGATGACACGCCCCCGACGGAGAGGCTGTCGGGAATCGGGCCATCGAGCGATCCGAGCGCGCCACGCACCGCGAGCACCGGATACGCGAATCCGATCCGCGGTCCGAGCCGCAGATAGGCGCTGCCGCGGGAGCGCACCTCACTCAACCAGCGATCGGTGCCCTGCTCCTGACGGTTGCGATACAGAAAGCTGGCGCGCGCCCCGTCCTGCAACGACACCGACAGCGGCCCCGAAACCGCCGAGCCGAGCGCCAACGTCGCGACGCCGCCAATGCGATCGCGCTTGTTACATCCGATGCAGATGTCGGCGAGGTTGGTGTCGGGAATCGAGACGTACCGCTTTCCTTCATATTCGGCGCCGAGCCGCAGGGAAACGAAGCTCCACCAATGCTGGTCGAGGACGGTGGCTCCGATCGCGGCATCACGACGCTCGGACGAGACGACGTGGCCCGCCGTATCGCTCCCCACCAGCGACCAGTCGTTGGAGATCGAGAAGTCCAGGGTCGGACTTCCCAGCACGTTACTAATAAGGAAGAGCGACCCCTGCGCCCGCACCGGGGATCCCGAGACCAGCCCCTGCGCGAGATACGAATAGCGGCCGACGGCATCCACTCCCGCGGTCGCCGCGCCGACGAAGAATCCCGCGTCCCCATTGTTGAGCGCGAGTGGAATCCAGAAATGCGGACGCAGCGAACCCCACGACGCGTAGCCGGTCTCGCGTGCCGGGACCGCCGGCGCCACGGTGAATGCTGCTGCGGTGGCGCGGGCGCTCACGGCTGTCGCGATCGGGATCGGCTCGAGCACGCGCAGCTCCCAACCGTCCGCGCCCGGCGTCGCGAACAGGATCCGGCCGTCAGGGAGCGGCGCGGGCGCGCGCGCGCCGTGCGGCTCCGCCGTCAGCTGCGTGATGGTGCCGTCCCGCCACCGCAGCACCTGCGGAAACCCGGCGACGTCGGTGACGAAGAGAACCGCGCCGTCGTTCGTCCATACCGGATCGGCAATGGCCGCGCCTGGCTCGGCCTCGTGCAGTGTCGTGGCGGCATCGCTCGATCCGTCGCGCCAGCGCACGAGCGCCCAGCGGCCATCGCGATGTCGCGGCGCCACGAGCCACGTACCGTCGGGAGAGGGAACGACGGGGCCCCAGGTCGTCGCGCCTGAGGCGCTGTCGGCGGCGGCGCGCGTCGGCTCATTGCCGCCCGGCATGATCCGGAGCGACGCCAGCACTCCGCCGCCGGCGCGCGGGTCGGTGAGCCGCGCATTCGTGGTCATGCGGCTCCAGTCACCATTCGCCGACCAGCGCCACAGATCGCTGCGCAGATTCCAGCGGCCGTCGAATTCGAGCTGCCCGATGACGATCGTGTCCCCGAGCCAATCGAAGCTCACCTGCCCGGTGACGCGATGCGAACGCCGGACGACACCGCTCTCGGAATCGATGATGCGCAGCCGCGGCGCCCCACGGCCGTCGTTGTGGACGTACGCGATGCTGCGCCCGTCCGGAGAAACGCGGGGGAACGGCTCGGCGCGCAGACCGCCGACGAGGAGACGGCTGCGGGTCGATGCCGTCTCCGGACTCGCCGCCTGGACGGAAGCCTTCCAGCTGCTCTCGAGGTCCACGCCGCCGCGACGCAGCGGCCGGCCGACGCGAAATGGAATCAGCTGGCCCGCCGTCGCCTCGATGAAGCGGGGCACGATCGAGTCGCTTCTGGTATCCGTGAGGTACTCATAGAAGCGACTGCCGTACGCGTACGGCGCCAGCCCACCGGGCCAGCGTGTGAACAGCAGCGCGTCCCACGAACGGCGCGCCTGCCCCGCCGCGACGTCGGCGGCAACGAGCTCGCGATGAAAGCTGCCGTCGGCGCGGCCGCCATTCGTAAACCGCGATTCATAGTAGGTCGCGAGTCCTTCGATCACCCAGCTCGGCTGGTACTGGTTGGGAAACAGCCCCGGCGCGCGCCCGAAAACCGATTGCAGCGTTCCCCAAATCCCCCGCGAGCGATCCAGATGAAAGACATGAGTCAGCTCGTGCACGATCACGAGCCGCTCCCAGCTGTCGTAGGTCTGGAGCCCTGGATCGGTGACGGGTGGAGTGAGGAGAATCGTGAAGCGGTTGGAGGGATAGGTCGATGTGAAACCGTTCGCAAAATCTACGTCGTCGGATAACGTCAGATCGATGACGCCGCGCGGCGGGTGCAGCTCGGTCGACAGCAGCCCGTAGGCGCGTTCCGCTTCCCCGGCGGCTTCCACCGCTTTGTCGCGATAGGCCGGGCGAAAGTGAATGCGAAAATGCGGTGTGTGGAGGGTCCGCCAGGTTCCCGATGGATTCACCTGCGCCGTGACCGGTGCGGTGAGCGTGAGCAGCAGGACTACGCACCACGCCCCACGCACCATCAACGCGCCATCTCCCGCAAGAAGTCCTCGATCCCACGCACGACGCCCCGGGCATATCGGAGCTGGCCTTCGGGACTCCCCAGCATCGCTTCCTGTTCCGGAATCATCATGAACAGGCCCTCGGTCAGCGCCGAGGGATACCACGGATTGCGCACGAGGGCGTAGTCGCCGCGCCCCATACCGAGGTCCCGAGCGCCCAGCTCGGCGACCAGCGCGCGATCCAATGCACGCGCCAGACCGGCGCTCCGGGGATGGAAGTAGTAGACACTGGTGCCGTTGTTGACGAACGGATTGACCCCGTCAGGGAGGGCGTTCGCATGGATCGAGACCAGCACATCGGCATCGTGCTGCTCGGCGAAGCGCGTGCGCGGGAAGAGATCGACGGGAGTCGCGTCGGTGCGCGTGAGCAGGACGGTCGCGCCCGCTTGCTCCAGCAGCGTCTTGGCGCGCTGCGCCACGGCGAGTGTCGCGACCGGCTCCCAGAGACCGGAGGGGCCGTGCGCGCCCACGGGCGGATGACCGGGATCGAGCACGATGGTGCGTCCGCGCAGCGGATGACGCGGATCGATCGTGGGGGGCCGCCGGACTTCGAGCAGCAGGTCGCGACCACTCCAGCGCGTGCGATACCCCCACACCGGCCCCGCGAGCGTGAGGGTGATGGTGACTTCGTCGCCAGTAGGCTGCGCGTAGCTCATACGCGTGACGTAGGGATCGGTGCCGCCGTGCTGCATCCAGTTCACATCGGACGCGACACCATACAGCCGCAGCGTGAGACTGCGGTCGCCTTCTTCTACCTGAAATGGAACGTGCGACGGCAGCGGAACGCGCAACAACAGGGACTTGGGACTGGAGACCAGCCTGACCGAACCGACGTTGCCCCCCGGCGGCGGCGTGTCGGGAGCGAGCGGGACGACGTCCGCGCTATTCACCCACGCGACGGCGCCGCGCGAAAGCTGGAGCCGCGTCTGGCTTCCCCACCGCGCGGTCGCCACGGCGGTGGTGCCGAGTGGGAAAAACCAGTTGTACGTGCCGTAGGGAACCGCTTTCCCGACGGTGAGGCTGTCGCTTTTTCCCGTGTGCGCGGTGTCGTCGTCGAGAACAACGACCCGCGGCCGGCTCCGAT
>DATMZX010000179.1:0-5275 GCA_035573235.1 Gemmatimonadales bacterium | reverse complement strand
CGACGATGAGGAGGCGGATGAGGACGACGACGACGTCGACGACCTCGACGAAGATGACCTGGTCGATCTCGATGATGAGTACGACGATCTGGATGTGCAGCGGCCGAAGCCCGGGCACCCGCACCGGTTTGATGAGTGAGGAGGGCCGGGAATAGGGAAGCGGGAAGCGGGAAAGGCAGAGGGGGCGGGAGTTGATCGCCTCCGTGGTCAGACCAATGGTCGCAAATGCGTTCACGCCTCGCTGCTCGACATGAGCGGCGAGGCGTTGTGCAGCGGGGGTGAATGGTGGTGGAGCGGTGCATCGCGATGTGCACGCATCGTCGTGGCGCAGTCTGAAATTGCGGTGATGCGCGTTGACGCGATTGTCTGGCCCGGCTAACTTCTATGGCTTCATAGGGGCCTGTAGCTCAGTTGGTTAGAGCGCACGCCTGATAAGCGTGAGGTCGGAAGTTCAACTCTTCCCAGGCCCATCGCAACGCCCCAACGACTTGGCCCGCCACGACACAATCGATGGCGGGCCTTTTCGTACCCGAAATCCAAGCAATTCCACGCACCAGCGCCAGGCAGCGAGCGATACCGTAGGCGCATTCCCAGCTGCACGGACCGGCGGTTCGGCTGCTCCATCCCGGCAACAACAAGGTGCAACCGGACACCCTGCAGCGAGCGGCGCGAGCCGTCGGCCGAAGCTTGATGCTGGAGTTGGCGCGATGGCGATTGCCGAATCGCCCTCCTGATGATGGGACACCGGTCACGCGCCGACACAACTCATGGCGTGTGTGGAACACGCATACCTCGCGAGGCAAAAAAGGCGGGGGCAACTCTCTCGAGCTCTCCCCGCCACGTTCAACATATACCCCACCCCGGGACTTGCGACAAGCCCTGCGCCCCCCATTACAATCGCCCACTCGGTTTCCAGGCATGGGGGATTCATGGTTGATGCGACAAACACGACAGATGTAATAATCATCGGCGCCGGCCCCACCGGCCTGATGCTCGCCGTCGAGCTCCGCGTCCACGGCGTACACGTCGTCGTCGTCGAGCGCGACGCCGAGCCCACGAAGGTTGTCCGCTCGCTCGGCATGCACGTGCGCAGCATTGAGATCATGGACCAGCGCGGCCTGCTCGACCGCTTCCTCGCGCATGGCAGGAAGCACCCGCTCACCGGCGCCTTCTTCGCCGCCATCGACAATCCTGAGCCCGTCCAGCTCGACACCGCGCACTGCTACGTCCTCGGCATCCCGCAGCCCGTCACCGAGCGGCTGTTGGCCGAGCACGCGATGGAGCTCGGCGCCGAGATCCGGCGCGCACAGGAGCTGGTCGGGCTGAGTCAGACCGAACGCGGAGTCACCGCCGAGCTCTCCGACGGCACCGAGCTCCGCTCTCGCTACCTCATCGGCTGCGACGGCGGCCGCAGCACCGTGCGCAAGCAGCTCGGCGTCGCCTTCCCCGGTGAGCCGAGCAGCGTCGAGACGCTGCTCGGCGAGATGGAGGTGGGCGTGCCGCAGGAGACGGTGACCGCCGTAGTGACCGAAGTCCGCAAGACCGAGAAGCGCTTCGGCCTCGGGCCCCTCGGTAACGGGGTGTACCGCGTCGTCGTGCCGGCCGAGGGAGTGGCCGAGGACCGCGCCGTCCCGCCGACCATCGACGAGTTCAAGCGACAACTGCAAGCGATCGCCGGCACCGACTTCGGCGTGCACGCACCGCGCTGGCTCTCCCGCTTCGGCGACGCCACGCGGCAGGCCGAGCGCTACCGCGTGGGCCGCGTGCTGCTGGCCGGCGACGCGGCGCACGTCCACCCTCCGACCGGCGGGCAGGGCCTCAACCTCGGCGTGCAGGACGCGTTCAACCTCGGCTGGAAGCTGGCCGCCGAGGTCCGCGGCTGGGCACCGGATGGTCTGCTCGACAGTTACCACACCGAACGACACCCCGTGGCTGCCGACGTGTTGAACAACAGCCGCGCGCAGATGGTGCTGATGTCAACCGATCCGGGGCCGCAGGCAGTGCGGAGGCTCTGGTCGGAATTGATGGAGTTCGAGGAAGTGCGGCGGTATCTGATCGAGAAGATTACCGCGATCGGAGTGCGGTACGACTTCGGCGACGGGGATGCGGGGCATCCACTGCTCGGCCGGCGGCTGCGGGACGTGCGGCTGAAGAAGCGGGGCCGACTCTATGAGAAGATGCGCGGGGGACGCGGGCTGCTGCTCGATCAGACAGGGAGGCTGTCGGTGGAGGGGTGGGCGGATCGGGTGGACCATGTCGCGGACGAGAGCGAGGAGCTCGACGTGCCCGCGGTGCTGTTGAGGCCGGACGGGCATGTGGCGTGGGTGGGGGAGGATCAGGGGGAGCTGGTTGGCGCGGTGGAGCGGTGGTTCGGGGCTGGGAGCGACTGAGCGAGTGGTCGAGTGCGCGATCGAGCGCGCGACAGTCTGGATTCGTTTGATCGTCGCGAGCCAGGCAGGTGCGCCGTCGTCGCCATGGAACGTCGTCTGGACGCGGACCGCTTCGATGGCGGCGATCTGCCAGCCGGTGGTCGGATTGAACGCTGCGCGAAGTTCGCTCTGGCTGATGGGGTGCGGGACAGTGTCGGGAGCAGCGTCACTGAAGCACAACACGTAGAGCATTGCACCGGGCTCGGTGACTGAGAAGAGACTTGCGACGTAGCGTGGTCGCTCGTCGGCGTCGAAGGTGTGGAAGAGGCCGCAGTCCATCACCGTCTCGAAGGTGCGGCGCAGGCGCGCAAGCTGGAACGCGTCGGCGAGAGCGAACTCGGCGTCAATTCCGCGGTCCTTGGCCTTCTCTCGGGCGATTGCGAGTGCGGTCTCGGCGATGTCGACTCCGAGAACCGCGAGGCCCAGCGAGGCTACGTGAAGAGCGTTCTCGCCGGTGCCGCAGCCGGCGTCGAGCACGGATCCGGTGAATGCGCCATGGGATGCCAGACGCACTATGACTGGCTGCGGGTGGTCGATGTCCCACGGCGCGGGGGCGTCGTTGAGGTACGACGCATTCCAGGGGAGACCGGTCATCCGTTCGTGGCTGGTCGGGTGTCGACCGCTGAACGAATCGTCAGTGGGGGTTCGCGATTGCTCCGACATTTGTCCGCTCCAGGCCCGCTTCCGAATCCTGCCTTGTCTTTGACATGACTCCAAGCTCTCAGGCGTTGGAGCCTCCTACAATCCCGGGGCGATTCAGATGACGCGCCCTGCCTGCAACCGGAGTTGCGGGCAGGGCATTCAGGCTGTGCACGACTCACGCGACCTCCACACCGTGCGATGCGCGTGCGGATCACGATCCTATTGGAATCACCCGCGACCCGGGTACTCGCACCCCTCCCTTGCGCCAGATCGCCGCGCCACCAATTGTGGCTACCCGTGTCGACCAGCCTGCTCGCGTGTGGCAGCCATCGCGCTGCCGGATACACTGCACGGGCAACGGCGCTACCTACGGGGGTTCCATGTCTGTTCCGCTGCAGCAGTCGGGCGGTGCGCATCGGTTCCACGGTGCGCTGGTGCGACGACACCGGCGCGCGCGCTGTCGTGTTGTCATCTGCTCCGTGCTGGGCGCGATGTTGGTGGGAGGGGGGCGCTGACCAGGGCGTTACGATGCCTCCCGCCGAGAACGCGCAGCAACTGAGCCGGCGTGCGTCCGGAGCCGTGCATGCTTTTCTCTGGCAGCCCGGGCGCGGGATGCTCGATCTTGGTACTCTTGGAGGGGACAACAGCCAGGCTACCGCGATCAACGACAAGGGGCAGATCGTCGGGTCGGCCAATACGGCGTCGGGAGACTCCCACGCCGCGCTCTGGCAGTGATCGAGCCCCGATCGGAGCTACACCTCGGGGCGATGGAGTGCGGAAGATGACATCCACCGCTTGTCGGACTTCAAGTATGGCGCCTTCCCGCCCGTAGCGTATCTTCGAGCCGGCGCAATTTCCTCGGTACCCGGCACCTCGACGCACGTCCACCCGGCGGTTCGCTGGCAATGCCCCTCGATGCACCCACCACACTGGTGGAGCAGTTGGCTGTGGCGCTCGCCCACCGGTATCGGCTCGAGGGCGAGCTCGGCGCGGGCGGCATGGCCACGGTCTATCTCGCGCACGATCTCCGGCATGACCGCGAGGTCGCCATCAAGGTCCTGCGCTCCGATGTCGGCCAGACGCTCGGCGCGGAACGCTTCCTCCGCGAGATCCGCCTCGCGGCGCGGCTCAGTCATCCGAACATTCTTCCCCTCTTCGACTCGGGCGAGGCCGCAGGCGCGCTGTACTACGTGATGCCGAAGGTCGACGGGGAATCGCTGCGCGACCGGCTCGACCGCTCGCGGCAGCTCCCCGTTGACGAGGCGGTACGGATTGCGGTCGAAGTCGCCGGTGCGCTCGACCATGCCCACCGCCACGGCGTCGTGCATCGCGATATCAAGCCCGAGAACATCATGCTGCAGGAAGGGCATGCCCTCGTGGCGGACTTCGGCGTGGGCAAGGCGTTGAGCGCCGTCGAGGGTCAGGCCTTCACGCAGAACGGAATGAGCGTCGGCACGCCCGCGTACATGAGCCCCGAACAGGCGGCCGGCGATGACGTGGACGCCCGCACCGATCTCTACTCGCTCGGCTGCGTCTGCTACGAAATGCTCGTGGGAGAGCAACCGTTCACCGGCACGAACGTGCAGGCCGTGATCGCCAAGCGGTTCGTGCAGGCGCCCGCGGATGTTGGCGCGCTGCGCGACGGCGTGCCGCGACCGGTCGCGCGCGCCATCCAGAAGGCGCTCTCGCGCACGCGACAGGATCGCCACGAGAGCGGCGCGCTCTTCGCCGCGGCGCTCGGCGCAGTCGATGCGGTGCCGTCGAAACCGGCGCCGCCGGAGAAGTCGCTCGCCGTGCTCCCGTTCGAGAACATGAGCGCGGACAGCGACAACGAGTTCTTCGGCGACGGCATCGCCGAGGAGATCATCAACGCGCTGGCGCAGATCCAGGGACTGCGCGTCGCGGCCCGCACCTCCGCGTTCTCCTTCAAGGGGAGACACGAGGACCTGCGTGTGATCGGCGAGAAGCTGAACGTCGCGACGGTCCTTGAAGGAAGCGTCCGCAAATCGGGAAATCGGCTCCGCATTACGGCGCAGCTCATCGATGTCGCCGACGGATACCACCGCTGGTCGGAGCGCTACGATCGTGAGCTCGTGGATGTGTTCGCGGTGCAGGATGAAATCGCGAGCGCCATCGCGGCGAAGCTGCAGGTGACGCTGGTGAAGCCGGCCGCGGAACCGGCCGCACCCGCCACCACAGCGCAG
>DATMZX010000178.1:0-4716 GCA_035573235.1 Gemmatimonadales bacterium | reverse complement strand
ATCGGAGCTGGTCGTGCTGATTCGCCGCGGCGACCATATCCTCGGCCAGCTCGACATCGACTCCGACGTGCCCGCCGGTTTTGGGGAGCGCGAGCATGCCGACGTAAAGGAAATCGCCGACGCGCTCGCGGTGCTGCTCTGAGCCCTGCCTATGACAATCGAAGTCAACGGGATCAGCCTGTACACGCGTCAGCTGGGCTCTGGTCCGCTGGTGATCGTGCTGCATGGCGGCCCCGGCGCGCACCATGACTACCTACTCCCTCAGTACGACTTGCTGGCCAAGGGCCGCTCCCTCTTCTATTACGACCAGCGCGGTGGTGGTCGGTCGCCCGTCCCGCGCGAGACGCCAGTCGGGTGGCGCGAGCATGTCGCCGATTTGCACGCGATTCGTGAGAGCCTCGGCCTCGAACGTCTGACCCTGTGCGGCTATTCGTGGGGCGGCCTGCTGGCGCTTCTCTATTACCTCGAGCATCCGGGCCACGTCGAGCGGCTGGCGCTCGTCTCGCCCGCGGGGATCGCGTTCCAGTACCGGCAGCAGTTCGAGGAGGAATTCGCGCGGCGCATGGCGAGTCCCGAAATCCAGCGTGAGCGTGATACGCTGCGGTCGAGTGGGCTGCGCGAGCGCGATCCGTCCGCCTATCAGCGCCGCGCGTTCGAGCTGTCTGTCGCTGGATACTTCCGGGATTTTCACGACGCGAAGAATCTCACGCCGTTTCGGGTCAACGCGCGGACGCAGCAGGCCGTGTGGGAGAGTCTGGGGGAGTACGATCTCCGGCCGCGGCTGCACTCGTCCCCCGTCCCCCGTCCCCCTTGCCGGATCATCCACGGCACCGCCGATCCTATCCCCATCGCGAGCTCCCGGGAGCTCGCCGGGCTGATCGACGGCCAACTCGTCGAGCTACCAGTCGGGCACTGCCCGCACGTCGAGGCGACGGACGAATTCGTCCGAGCGTGCGACGGTTTTCTCGCCCGCGCGTGAGAGCGACCCCCTTTAGCGTCGCGTTCGGGGAAATCTCGCTGCGCTTTCCCGCGATTGCGGAAGCGCTGCAGCAGGACGGCTCCGCTCCCAACGATCGCGACCAGTTCGTGCTGGTCGAGCCGGTGGGTCGCCTGTTGCGCGAGATCATTCCCGAAGGTGCGGGGCCCGAAGCGCTCGAGACCCACGTGCTGCTGCTGCACACCGCTTTCCTTTATTGGTCGAGCGGCGGCGTGGTCTATCGGATCGGCGAGCAGGCGCTGCAGCGCGCGATTGCCACCAAACAGATCACCTGCGATCCGCCACATGCGGCGCTGTACCTCCAGCTTCCCGAGCTGCGCGTCTGGGGCTCACCGACTCCGGACACTCCTCCCGAGCCGCTCGACGGGATGTTCGTCAGCCGGGGCGAGGCGCCGGGGAGTGTCGCGGTGCTCGCGATCTTCGGCATGCGGCCTGACCGGCCCGGATTCAGCGCCGTCGGCATCGAAGGCCGGGCCGACAGCGACGAGCCCGGACAGAACGAGATCGAGATTGCGGCGGCCCGCGACGACGGCTCTGCTCCGTTCGGCCCCATGCTCGCCGGGGGCTCCACCGCGGGGCTGCATTCCGTAGCCAACGCGGGCGAGCTGCTCTTGCTGGCGTGCCGGCTGCTGGGCCTGCTCCCGGCCGGCGAAACGCCCGAGACGCCCGCGACGCACGGTGCATTGGAGCACATCGTAGCGGTCGAGTAGATTCCGGCTCACCCGATGAAGACCAAAGTCACGGCGGATCGCAAAGCGCGGGCGCGCAAGATCATCGCACGGCTGAAGAAGGAGTATCCCGACGCGACCTGCGCCCTGACGCACGGCAGCGCCCTCGAGCTGGTGGTCGCCACGATCCTCTCGGCGCAGTGCACCGACGCGCGCGTGAACATGGTGACCCCGCACCTCTTCGCCACATACCGAACCGCGGCTGACTACGCGGCCGCCGATCCGCGCGTGCTCGAGAAGGAGATCCAGTCCACCGGCTTCTTTCGGAACAAGACCAGGTCGATCATCGGCATGGCGCAGGCGCTAGTCGAGCGTCACGGCGGTGAAGTGCCGCAAACGATGGAAGAGCTGACGGCGCTTCCCGGCGTCGGCCGCAAGACCGCCAACGTCATCCTCGGCACCTGGTTTCGAAAGAACGAAGGCGTGGTCGTCGACACACATGTCCAGCGTCTCACCGGACTGCTGAGACTTTCTCGCCAGACCGATCCCGTGAAAATCGAGCAGGACCTGATGGCGATCGTCCCGCGCGAGGACTGGACCTGGTTTTCGCATACCCTGATCCATCATGGACGCGGCGTGTGCATCGCGCGCCGGCCCGCGTGCGCCGCATGCGTGCTCAATCGGCTCTGCCCGAGCTCGACGGTATGAGCCCGCTTCCTCCGGTCGATCGCGCGACCCTCGTCGCGACTCGGCGCGACATCCACCAGCACCCCGAGCTGGGATTCGAAGAGACCCGGACCGCCGGCCTGATCGCCGAGCGCTTGCGCGCCCTGCAGTATCAGGTCACGCCCGGGATCGGGAAGACCGGTGTCGTCGGCTTGAAGAAAAAGGATGGACGGTGCGTCCTGCTGCGCGCCGACATGGACGCGCTGCCGGTGGACGAAGCGAACGCCGTCCCCTACCGCTCGCGGCATCAGGGCAAGATGCACGCCTGCGGACACGACGGGCACGTGGCGATCGGACTCGAAGTGGCGCGCCGGCTCGCGCCGGTCGAGCTCGGCGGCAGCGTGAAGTTTGCGTTCCAGCCCGCCGAAGAAGCGTCCAACGGCGCGCAGGCGATGATCGGCGACGGCGTGCTCGACCGTCCCGCTGTCGATGCGGCGTTCGGCATTCATCTCTGGAACGACCTCCCCGTCGGGACGATCGGGATCATGGCGGGGCCGGTCATGGCGTCGGTCGACCAGTTCGAAATCGAGATCCTGGGCCGGGGCGGCCATGCCGCGGCGCCGCACCAGACGATCGATCCCGTGCTCATCGCGGCGCACGTCATTACCGGACTGCAGACGCTCGTGTCGCGGCGTCGAGATCCGATGCACGAAGTCGTTCTCTCGGTGACAGAGGTTCACGCGGGTCGGGCGTTCAACGTGATTCCCGCGCGTGCCGACCTGCGGGGCACGGTGCGGACATTCGGTGGGCGGTTCTGGGAAGACGCTCCGCATCTGGTCACGGAAATCGCGGAAGGGATCGCGGGCGCATTTGGAGCGCAGGCGATCGTTCACTACAACCGGCTGAGCAGCCCCCTGGTCAACGACGCGCAGCTGAGCGCGCTGATGCGCGACGTCGCGGCGGAGATCGTCGGCGCCGGCAACGTGCGCGGCGGCGTGCGCACGATGGGCGGCGAGGACATGGCGTTCTTCCTGGAGCGCGTGCCGGGCTGCTTCGCGTTTGTCGGCTCGGCCCCGCGCAGCGGGGCGGCGCCACACCACAGCCCGACGTTCGATATCGACGAGGAATCACTGGTCGTTGGAGCGGAGCTCCTCACGCAGACGGCGGTCAAGTATCTGAATGTCTAACCAACTGGCCACCGCAGCCTCGGCCTACCTGAAGTCCGCCGCCCATCAACCCGTCCATTGGATGCCCTGGGGTGATGCGGCATTCGCGCGCGCGCGCGCGGAAAAAAAACCGATCCTGCTCGACATCGGCGCCGTGTGGTGCCATTGGTGCCACGTGATGGACGGGGAGTCGTACGAGGACGCCAGCATCGCCGAGCTGTTGAACCGCGATTACGTGTGCATCAAGGTCGATCGCGACGAGCGGCCCGACGTCGACTCGCGCTACCAGCGCGCGGTGCAGGCCCTCAGCGGACAGGGGGGCTGGCCGCTGACGGCGTTTCTGACGCCCGACGGCCTCGTGTTCTTCGGCGGCACCTACTTTCCGCCGGACAATAATTCGTACGGTCGTCCCGGCTTCCGGCGCGTGCTGTTGGAAATTGCGCGCACCTTCCGCGACGAGAGCGACCGGGTCACGAACAACGCGCGCGCGATTCGCGAGCACGTCGTCCAGACGCTGAACGAAGCAAAGCCGGGCGCGGTGAGCCCCGACCTGGTCAGCGCCGCCGCCGATCAGATGGCCAGGGCTTTCGACGTGCGCTACGGCGGGTTCGGCACCGCCCCCAAGTTCCCCAATGCGGCGGCGATCGAGTTCATGCTCAGTCGGCTCTTTGACAGCCGAGGCGGGCTCGAATGGCCGCGGGACATCGTCGAAAAGACGCTGAACGGCATGGCGCGCGGCGGCATCCGGGATCATCTGGGTGGAGGATTCCATCGCTATTCGGTCGACGAGCGCTGGATCGTTCCGCACTTCGAGAAGATGTCGTACGACAATTCGGAGCTGCTGCGCGCGTACCTGTCGGCGTATCAGCAGCTGGGCACGCCGCTCTATAAAGAAGTGGCGACGGGCATCGTCGATTGGATGCTCGAGGTCATGACCGATTCGGACGGAGCGTTCGCGACGTCGCAGGATGCGGACGTGACGTTCGGCGACGATGGCGACTACTGGACCTGGACGCTCGCAGAAATGCAAGCGGAGCTGACCGCGAAGGAGAGCGCGGTCCTCGCGCGCGTGTTCGACGTGCAGGAAGCGGGCGAGATGCACCACAACCCGAACAAGAACGTGCTGTGGTGGAAGCAGGACCCCGCGGGCGACGACGAGTGGCCGCTTCTTCGCGCAGCAATGAAGAAGCTGAAGGCCGCTCGCGACCGGCGCAAAGCG
>DATMZX010000177.1:0-8314 GCA_035573235.1 Gemmatimonadales bacterium | reverse complement strand
GGAGGCCTGCGGAGCCGGCGCCCGCCTCAAGGTCATCTTCGAGACCGGCGAGCTGTCGACGTACGACAACATCCGCCGCGCGAGCTGGCTCGGCATGCTGGCGGGCGCGGACTTCATCAAGACGTCCACCGGCAAGGAGCCCGTGAATGCGGTGCTGCCCGTCGGGGTCGTGATGACGCGGATGATCCGCGAATACGAGACGCGGACGGGGTACGCAATCGGATTCAAGCCGGCCGGCGGTATCCGCGCCGCGAAGCAGGCGCTCGACTGGCTGATCCTCATGAAGGAAGAGCTCGGCGATCGCTGGCTCCGGTCGGCGCTGTTCCGCCTGGGCGCGAGCGCACTGCTCACGGACATCGAGCGCCAGCTCGAGCATTTCGTGACGGGCCGCTACGCCGCCGCCCACCGCCACCCGATGGTGTGATGACGACCGTCGCCAAGATCTTCGAAACGATGGAGTACGGGCCGGCGCCCGAGAGCGCCAGTCCCGCGCTCGACTGGATCAAACAGCACGACAACGGGCGGTTCGGGCACTACATCGGCGGACGCTGGGTCGCGCCTTCCGAGGGGCAGTACTTCGAGACGATCAATCCGGCGACGAAAGCCGTCCTCGCCACAGTGGCGCAGGGAAGCAAGACCGACGTCGACGCCGCCGTCGCAGCGGCAAACGGAGCCGCGGCGGCGTGGGCCGGACTTCCGGCGCACGCGCGCGCCCGCTACTTGTATGCGCTCGCGCGCGAGGTGCAGCGCCACTCGCGGCTGCTGGCGGTGCTGGAGAGCCTCGACAACGGCAAGCCGATTCGCGAGACGCGCGACCTCGATATCCCGCTCGTCGCCCGCCATTTCTATCATCACGCGGGCTGGGCCCAGCTGCGCGAGACCGAATTCCCGGGCTACGTGCCCGTGGGCGTCGTGGGCCAGATCATTCCGTGGAACTTCCCGCTGCTCATGGTGGCCTGGAAAGTCGCGCCCGCGCTCGCGGCCGGAAACACCGTGATCCTGAAGCCCGCCGAGTTCACGCCGCTCACCGCGCTGTGCTTTGCGGAGATCGCGCAGGCCGCCAACCTGCCGGCGGGCGTGTTCAACGTGGTCACCGGTGAGGGCAGCACCGGCAAGGCGCTCGTCGAGCATCCCGATGTTCACAAGATCGCGTTCACCGGATCGACGGAAGTCGGCCGCGTCATTCGCAAGGCGACGGCCGGCAGCGGCAAGAAGCTGACGCTCGAGCTCGGCGGCAAGAGTCCGTTCATCGTGTTCGATGACGCGGATCTCGACAGCGTCGTCGAAGGGGTGGTTGACGCGATCTGGTTCAATCAGGGGCAGGTCTGTTGTGCCGGCTCGCGCTTGCTGGTCCAGGAAGGCGTCGCCGACCGGCTGACACAGAAGCTGCGCGCGCGCATGGAGAAGCTGCGCGTGGGCTCGCCGCTCGACAAAGCGGTCGACATGGGGGCCATCGTCGCGCCGGTGCAGCTCGAGCGGATCCGCGCCCTGGTCGATCAGGGCGTCCAGGAAGGTGCCAAGATGTGGCAGCCGTCCTGGGCGTGTCCCACCGAAGGCTACTTCTATCCGCCGACGCTGTTCACCGAGGTGTCACCCGCGGCCACCATCGCGCAGGTCGAAATCTTCGGCCCGGTGCTCGTGTCCATGACGTTCCGCACGCCGAAGGAAGCGGTCGAGCTCGCGAACAACACGCCGTACGGCCTCGCGGCCAGCGTGTGGTCGGAGAACATCAATCTCGCGCTCGACGTCGCGCCGAAGATCAAGGCGGGCGTCGTCTGGATCAATTCGACCAACCTGTTCGATGCAGCCGCGGGGTTCGGCGGGTATCGCGAGTCGGGTTTCGGCCGCGAGGGTGGGCGGGAAGGGATGTGGGAGTACTTGAAACCGGCATGGGAAGAGGGAAGGGGGACGGGGGAAGGGTACAGTGCGCCACGGGCGGCATCGGCGCACGGAGGCACCCTTCCCCCGATCGATCGGACTTACAAGCTCTTCATCGGCGGCAAGCAGGCGCGACCCGACCAGGGCTACAGTCGCAAGATCGTCGGGCCCGACGGCCGCACGCTGGGCGAAGTCGCGGATGGTAATCGCAAGGACATTCGAAACGCGGTCGAGGCGGCGCACGCGGCCGCGGCCTGGGGACGGGGCAGCGGGCATATGCGCGCCCAGATCCTCTACTATATCGCCGAGAATCTGGCGACTCGTGCCGACGAGTTCGCGGCGCGCGTGGGACGCGCGGAGCTCGACGCGAGTGTCGCGCGGCTCTTCACGTACGCCGCCTGGGCCGACAAATGGGATGGCGCGGTGCATCACACGCCGATTCGCGGCGTCACCCTCGCGATGAACGAGCCGGTCGGCGTGCTGGGCATCGCGGCGCCGGATGAATTCCCGCTGCTTGGTTTCGTCTCACTCTTCGCACCGGCGATCGCCGTCGGCAACACGGTGATCGTCATCCCGTCGGAGCCGCAGCCCATCGCCGCGACCGAGTTCTACTCGGTGCTCGAGACCTCGGACGTGCCCGATGGTGTGATCAACGTGATCACCGGTGCCAAGGACGCGTTGATCAAAGTCCTGGCCGAGCACGACGACGTGGACGGCGTCTGGTACTTCGGCAATGCCGCCGGCGTGAAGGCCGTCGAGCTCGCATCCGCCGCGAACATGAAGCGGACCTGGGCGACCGCGAAGACCCGCGATTGGCTCGACGCGCGCCAGGGGGAGGGGCGCGAGTTCCTACGCCGCGCCTCGGAAGTGAAGAACATCTGGATCCCCTACGGCGAATAATCCTTCGCTGATCACCGCGGTGCTGCACCGCGTGAATTATTCCGAAACCGACCAGATGGGGTTCGTTTACCACGCGAACTATCTCATCTGGATGGACATGGCGCGGACGGAACACCTGCGCGAGCGGGGGATGTCCTACAAGCAGCTGGAAGACGAAGGCACCTACCTGACCGTGACAGATGTGCACATTCGGTACCGCCAACCGGCGCGTTATGATGATATGATTCGCATCCGCTGCTGGATTCGGGATCTGGCGTCGCGGCGGGTGATTTTCGGATACGCGATCGAGCGGGCGGAGACGGACGAGCTGCTCGCCACCGGTGAGACGTCGCTGATCGCGCTGAACCCACAACAGACTCTTTCGCGCATTCCGGAGCACGTGAGTGAGCTGCTCAAACCCACGGCGGACCCGGTTCGGCTTTAGCCTCACCACCTTCCTTATTCTGTTGGCGGTGGTGCCGCCTCCGGCCGCGGCGCAGGTCGCCGCCGACGAGACCACCGTCGGCATCCTCGCCAACCTGCTGGCCGCCGCCGATGCGCGGCGATTCGACGCCGCGGCGCTGCGGGAGGCGCTGGGCCATTCCAATCCGGCGGTCCGTCGCCAGGGCGCGCTCGCCGCGGGGCGCATCGGCGACGCCACGGCGGTCGATCTGCTCCTGCTGGCACTCAACGATTCTTCCGACTACGTCGAAGCTGCTGCCGCCTTTGCGCTCGGCCTGCTCAAGGAGTCCCGCGCGATTCCCTCGCTGCTGCTGAGCGCCCGCGCGGGGCAGGTCGAGGCGGTAACGGCGATTGCGAAGACCGGCGGCGATGAAGGCGCGCGCGCCTTGAGCGAAATCATCGCCGGCGGATCTCCGGAAGCCTCGACGGCGACCATCGACCAGGCATTGCTCGAGGCGTGGCGGCTGGGCCCCCGCGCGCCGGTCACCCAGCTGGTGCGCTTCGCCGATGCGCGCGCCGCCGCGACGCGGTGGCGCGCGCTGTATTCGCTGGGCCGGCTGCGCGCGCCCACGGGTGGGTCGTTGTTGATTCGCGGGCTGTCCGATCAGGATCCCCAGACCCGCGCGGTCGCCGCGCGCGGCATCACGCGGGCGCTGCTCGACAGCGCGCGGCTCAACCCGCGCGGCGCGGTCGACGCGCTGCGCCCCTTGCTCGAGGATCCGGATGCGCAGGTCCGCGTGAACACGCTGCGCGCGCTGGCATCATTGCGCGATTCGAGCGTGGCGGGGGTCGTCGCCCCGCTCATCGCCGATCGCGACATCGGCGTGGCGGTCCAAGCGGAAACGACGCTGGGCGTGATCCGGGGCGCTCCGGCCGTACCGGCGCTGCGCGACCGGCTGAGCAACAGCGTGTTCGGGATCAGACGGCAGGCATTTATCGCGCTGGCGCAGGCCGACAGCGCCGGCGGTGTCACGGCCGCCGCGACCCTGAGTGGCGATGCGGATTGGCGCTGGCGCAGCGTCGCCGCCGAAGCGTTCGGGGCGGCGCGCGCCCGCGATCGGTTGGAGACGCTGCTCGCCGATCCCGACGGGCGCGTCGTGGCGCAGGCGCTGCAGGCGTTGCAGCGCATCGTCCCGGCGACCGACTCAGCGCTGCTCGTGCGCGCGCGCGCCTTGCTCGCGCACGCCGATCCCGCCGTGCGCAGTGTGGCCGCCGAACTGATCGGTCGTCATCCCAGTGTGGACGATGTGGACCTGTTGGTGACCGCCTACAACCGCGCCGAAGGTGACCCCTTCAACGACGCTCGGCTCTCGGCCGTCGCGGCGCTCGGCGCCATCGCCGCGACGTCCTCGGCCGGCCGGCTGCGTGTCGCGACCAAGTTCATCTCGGCTGTGCAACGTCCCGCCGACTATCTTGTACGAAGGCTCGCGGCGGACACGCTGCCGGACACGCGCGACACCTGGGGAGCTGTCCTGCCGATTGCGACCGGGCGAACGACCGCGGACTATCGCGATATCGCGCGCCGCTGGCTCTGGCCGGGCATTGCCGGCAACAATCCGCATGTCACGCTCGAGACCGATCGCGGCACGCTCGACATCGAGCTGTTGCCGGCTGAGGCGCCCCTCACGGTCGCGGCGTTCATCGAGCTCGTCGAGCGGCGCTATTTCGACGGCACGCGCTGGCATCGGATGGTGCCGAACTTCGTGATTCAGGACGGCGATCCCCGTGGCGACGGGTGGGGTGGACCGGGATTCGCGCTGCGCGACGAAATCAACCCGATGCGCTACGACGCCGGCCGAGTCGGCATGGCGCTCTCAGGGCCCGATACCGGAGGAAGTCAGTACTTCATTACCCACTCTGCACAGCCGCACCTCGACGGCATTTATACAATTTTCGGACGCGTGGCGTCCGGGGTGGTGGTGTTGAACGGAATCGGTCAGGGAGATCGGATTCGGAGCATTCATCGATAATGAAAGCGGCTCGCCTGTTGGTCTGTCTGATGGCCCTCACCCTCGGCGCCGGCGCGGCGCTGCGGGCGCAGTTCGGGTACTTCGGGCAGAACAAGATCCAGTACCGCCATTTCGACTGGCGCGTCCTGCGCGGCGAGCACGTCGATCTCTACTACTATCCGGAGGAAGAAGAGCTCGGCCGCGTCGCGCTCGCGTACGCGGAAGAGAGCTACGACGCGCTCGAGCGGCGCTTCGCGCACGCGGTGACGCAGCGGATTCCGCTGATCGTGTACGCGTCGCACACCGATTTCGAGCAGACCAACATCCTGCCGTTCATCCCGCCCGAGGGACTGCTCGGCGTCACCGAGTTCCTGCGGCGCCGGGTCGCGCTCCCGTTCCGCGGCAACTACTCCGAGTTCCGGCACACGATCCGGCACGAGCTGGTGCACGTGTTCCAGCTGAGCCTCGCGGCGCAGACCTTCAGCCGCTATCCGCGGTTCCGGCAGATCGGCATGCCGTTGTGGTGGACCGAAGGTCTCGCGGAGTTCTTCTCGGCCGGCGAAGACAGCCGCGATGAGATGATCCTGCGCGAGATGACGATCGCCGGCCGGCTGCCCGGCCTGCCGCAGCTCATGTACGCCTACGGCGGGCTGGTCTATCCCATCGGCGGCAGCATCCACCGCTTCCTCGCCGAGCGCTACGGCGAGTGGCGGATTCTGCAGTTGTACGACGACATCTGGAAGTATCAGGCGTTCGACATGGCGCTCCAGGGTGTCTACGGCCGATCGATGCAGCAGCTCTCGGAAGAGTGGCAATACTGGATGCGGCAGCAGTACTACCCGGCGGTGACGTCGAACCCGCCGCTCGCGATCACCGCCCAGAAGCTGACCGAGCTGGCGATCAAGCCGACTGCCTATCAGCTCCCCGGCGACACGATCCCGTCGTTCCTGTACTTCTCGCCGGCCAGCGGCTACACGACGATCTACGCCGAGAATCTCTCGGGGCGGAACAAGCGGGCGGTGGTGCAGGGGGAGCGGAGCGAGCAGTTCGAGTCGTTCCACTTCTTCGAGTCGCGGATGGACGTGCATCCCAACGGCGTCGCGGTGTTCAGCAGCAAGTACGCCGAGCGGGACGCGCTGTTCTTCTGGGACCTCAAGAAGAGCAAAGTCGTCGCGCGCTATCAATTCCCGGAGCTGGTCTCGATCCTCTCGCCCGCGTGGGCGCCGGACGGGCAGAGCGTGTTCTTCAGTGGGCTGTCGGTTTCCGGCTATTCGGACTTGTACCGTCTGTGGGTCGCCGATCCTGGGGACTCCGCCGGCGCGGGCCGCCTGGAGCGGCTGACGTCCGACCGGTACGAAGACCTCGATCCCACCGTCAGCCCGGACGGCGAGACCGTCGTGTTCTCCTCCGACCGGACGCCGTTCGGCCGCGACGGTGCGCACAACCTGTTCGCGCTCGACCTTCCCTCCGGCGCGATCCGCTATCTGACCTACGGGGACTGGCGCGACGAATCCCCGCGCTGGGGCGGCGAAAACGGTGATCGCGTCTACTTCTCGAGCGATCGCGACGGCTCGTTCCAGATCTACTCGATCGACTTGAACGGGACCGGGCACCGTGAGACGCGGACGCTGAACGGCGCCTTCGACCCGCAGTGGGTGCCGGGGCCGCACGGCGGCCTGCTGTTCGGGGCCTATGCCGATTTGAGCTTCAACATCTACGTGTCACAACCGGTCGACGACCCGAGCAGCACGTTCTCGCTCGCGAATGCCGAAGACCTGCCCGAGCCGTCCTGGACCTGGGACGAGCTGTCGCATCCGCAGTACGCCCGCACCGACGGCGTGCCGTACGATCGCAAGTTCAGCATGGATTTCGCCGCGGCCGACGCGGTGGTCGCGCCGGGCATCGGCTCGGGGCAGGGGGCGGTGTTCCTGTTCAGCGATCTGCTGTCGGACCATCTGATGGTGTTCACGATCTCGTCGTTCCGGACCTCGGGCTTCGGCAGCCTGCTCGACAACATCAACGGCACCGCCTTCTACTTGAATCAGGCGCACCGTATCAACTGGGGTGTGGGCGCGTTCCGGCAGCGCGGCCTCTTTTACGAGGGCGACTTCGCGACACTGTACGAGGAAAAGTCGTACGGCGCCTTCGCCCAGGTCCGCTATCCGTTCAACCGCTTTCGTCGCGTCGTCGGAGAATACCGCATCGAGCGCTCCGACCGGTTCGATCTCTACTCGCCGGGTATCACGGAGCCGCACCGCGTCGGCTGGCTCGCGTCGAACTACCTCACCTACGTGAAGGACAACACGCTCTGGCTCCCGACCGGGCCGATCGACGGTGAGCGCTACAACCTCACCGGCGGTCTCGTCAACGACCTGACCAACGGGCGGTTCGATTCGTGGATTCTCTCGGGCGATGTGCGGCGGTATTTGCGCGCGTCGCTGCACAGCGCGGTCGCACTGCGGTTGCAGGGCTACGCGTCCGGTGGCGAGCGGCCGCGGCGCATCGGCATCGGCGGCCCGTGGGGCCTGCGCGGGTATCCGCCCAACGGCTACGTCGCCGGCACGTATGCGTGGCTCGCGAATGCCGAGTTCCGATTCCCACTCACCGATTTCCTCACCATCGGCTTCCCGTTCGGCGCCGCGCGCTTCCCGGGGGTGCAGGGCGCCCTGTTCGTCGACTACGGCCGCGCCTGGTCGGACGAGACGGCACGGCGTGGCGTGCTCGGCTCAGGAGGTTTCGGGCTGCGCATGCCGATTGGTCCGCCGCTGGTGTTGCGGCTCGACATCGGCTGGCGGCTGGGATCGAGCGACACGCGGTCGTACGGATTGCCCGCGAGCACGCACAACCGGCACTTCGTCGACTTCTTTTTCGGCTACAACTATTGACCGCGTTGCGCTCCGTTTCCTACATTGCCGCCTGTGTCGTGCTCGCGGCGTGTCCGGGCCCGCGAGCGCCGGCGCCGCTCGTGCCGGTGCCGTTGTCGCCGCTCGAGCGCGACAGCGCTGTCCGCTGGGCCCGCACGACGCTGCCGCGGACGCCGCGCACGATTCGGTTCCGGTGGCATTATCAGGACGAGCGGGTCAAGTATGCGGGGCGGGGCAGCGCGCGCATTGCGCCGCCCGATTCGATGCGGTTCGATTATGCGG
>DATMZX010000176.1:0-2504 GCA_035573235.1 Gemmatimonadales bacterium | reverse complement strand
TGCTCCCACTTGAGATCGCGGTAGGGATATGCGCGACGCAGCACGTCAAAGAGAGCGCGCTCCTCCCACGGCTCGGCCGCACAGGAGGCCACAATCTGCTGCATCAGCACATCGAACGGCTGCTCGGGAATCTCCAGCCGGTCCAGCACGCCCGAACGCATCGCGCGAATGAGCGCCGCCTGTTCCACGAGATCGTCGCGGGTCAACGCGAAGAAGCGGCCTTTGGGAATGGCTCCGCGCCAGTGCCCGGCGCGCCCGACGCGCTGCATGCCAACCGAGATCGACCGCGGCGACTGGATCTGGCAAACCAAATCCACCGTTCCGATGTCGATGCCCAGTTCCAGCGACGCCGTCGCGATCAGTACGCGAATTTCGCCGCTCTTCAGCCGGCGCTCCGATTCCAGACGCAGCTTGCGCGAGAGGCTGCCATGGTGGCATGCGACGTTTTCCGCTCCGAGGCGGTCTCCAAGCTGAAACGCCAGCCGTTCAGCCATGCGTCGTGTGTTGACGAACACCAGCGTGGAGCGGTGCTCGAGCACCAGTTCCGCCAGCCGCGTGTAAACGCCGTCCCAGATCGAATTCGTTGCCACCGACCCCAGCTCATCGTCGGGCACTTCGATGGCAAGATCGAGGGTGCGGCGCTGTCCCGCCTGCACGATGCTCACCGCCTCGCCCCGAGAGCCGCGCAGAAATTCCGCCACCAGTTCAATCGGATTCTGCGTCGCGGAGAGTCCGATGCGTAACGGTCGCTGATGCAAAAGCAAGCTTGCGCCCGCCATCAGCACGTTCTCGCCGGTGACCAGCGCGTCGAGGCGCTCCAGGGTGAGCGCCAGGTGCGAGCCGCGCTTGTCGTCCGCTATCGCGTGGATCTCGTCGACGATGACGGTATGCACGCGGCGGAGATGCTCGCGGCTCTGCTGCGCGGTCAGCAGGATGTAGAGCGACTCCGGCGTGGTGACCAGAATGTGCGGAGGCGTTTTCAGCATCGCGCGGCGCTCGGCGGCAGGCGTGTCGCCGGTGCGCACGGCGGCGCGGACCGCCGGACAGAGATACCCCCGTTCCAGCGCCAGCGCCTGGATTTCCCGCAGCGGCGTCTCGAGGTTCTTCTGGACATCGTTGGAGAGCGCCTTGAGCGGCGAAATGTAGACGACCTCGGTGTCGCAGCCGAGCCGGCCATCGATGGCCTTGCGGATGAGCGTATCAATGCAGATGAGGAAGGCGGCGAGTGTCTTGCCGGATCCGGTCGGCGCGGAGATGAGCACGGGCTTGCCCGCGTGGATCAGCGGCCAGCCCTGCTCCTGCGGCTCGGTGGGCGTGCCGAAGCGGCGCACGAACCACTCCTGCACGAGCGGGTGCGCCCAGGCGAGCGATTCGGGAATGGGAAGTCCGGGAAGATTCTCCGGGACTGGGGCCGCCGGGGAAAGCATCTTCCGATTCTAGCGCGGATTTTCGGTTTGTCTTCGCCCAGGATCAGGCCTGATCGAAGGCGTTGGCTTGCGCCAACGCCCACCAGCGGACCTCAGGTGGCAAGCGGGTTCAGGCCGCGTCGCCGCGCCGGTTCCCGGCGCTCGGGGGTTTCTGTTGTCCAGCTTTCGCCCTCGGCGAGAGGAACAACGCGATCCGCGAGGCCCGAGCGCTGGGCGGCAGCAACCAGGCGTGGCAGCGGCTCGTGCATCGGCTCGCGGCCGAGGCGAAAGGTGTTGTAGTGCATCGGGATCATGACCCGCGCGCCCAGATCGACAAACGCCTGCAGCGCGTCTTCGGGGCTGGTGTGCACACTGCGATAGCTGTCCGGAGAGTAGGCGCCGATGGGCAGCAGCGCGATCTCCGGGCGCAGCCGGCGCGCGATGTCGGTAAAGCCGCCGAAGTACGCCGTGTCGCCGGAGTGATAGAGCACGGGCGCGCCTTCTGCGTGGATCACGTAGCCGCCAAACCCCCGATGCGCGTCGTGGAACAAGCGCGCGCCCCAGTGCCGGGCCGGCGTGGCCGTGATGGAGAGTCCTTTGCCCAGCTGCGTGGACTGCCACCAGCCCAGCGGCTCGACGCGGCGGAAGCCCAGCGAGCGCACGAGGTCTTCGACGCCAGGAGGAACGATGGCCACCGGAGCCGAAAGGCCGCGACGGCGCATGGCTCGGTTGATGGCGCGCAGCGACGGCCGGTTCAGATGATCCATGTGCGCGTGCGTCAGCAGCACCGCATCAATCGGCGGCAGGTCACGAACGCGCACGCCCGGGCGGCGTTGCCGGCGCAACAGAATCAGCCGCGTTGCAAAGACCGGATCGATGAGCAGCGCGCGCCCGCCTGTCTGGACGAGGAACGAGGAGTGCCCGATGAAGGTGATGGCCGTGTCGCGCGCAGGCACCCTGGGGGGCTCGCACTGCGTGCCCTGCATGGGGTTCTGGTGGCTCTCACGGACGAGTTTCCAAAGCTGACGGATTTTGATCATCCAAAACGGTACCGACAAACGTGCTCCCAACCTGTTGTTTCGTTGCATAGGCCCGTTC
>DATMZX010000175.1:0-11055 GCA_035573235.1 Gemmatimonadales bacterium | reverse complement strand
GGGGGTTGGAAAGGCGAGCTCCACTTTCTCTCCCAGCTCCGCTGAAGCCCGCGCACGCGCCAACAGCGCTTCGGGGTCCGGCTCGGCTGCGGTCGTGCCCGCCACGCCCATCCGGCCGTTCGCGAGCACACGCAGGTTGAGCCCGGTCTCCTCCGAAATGCCTGCCGCCTTGAGCCGCCCCGACTCGAACGCAACCGAGGTGTGCTCCTCGCGCCGCCACAGCGCGTCAGCGTTGTCGACCTTGCCACGTGCGCGCTCGAGCAGGCGGTCGATCATACGTCGCCGCCGATCAGCGCTTCCTCGATGCGCACGTGCGGGGCGCCTTCCGTGACCGGCAGCGGGAACTGCCCGCCCTTGCCGCAGCCGCCGCCCATCTGATTCCAGGTGAAATCGCCCGCGATATGATCGATGCGATCGAGCGTCTGAAACAGATTGCCCGCCAGCACGACGTCTTTCACCAGCTCCGCCACCTGGCCGTCGCGGATCATGTAGCCCCAGCCGGCGGTGAACGAAAAGTTCTCCAGCATCGTCTGGCCGCCGAACGCGCCGCACGCGTACACGCCAAGCTTGATATCGCCGATCAGGTCCTTGAACCCGGTGCCCTTCTTGCCCGGCGCGATGTACGTGTTCGTCATCCGCACGATCGGCGGATGCCGGAACGAGATCGCGCGCGCGTTGCCGGTGGGCTGCTCGCCGAGCTTCGCGGCGGTTTCGCGCGAGTGCAGCCGCCCCACCAGGATCCCCTCGCGGATCAGCGCCGTGTCCTGCGTCGGCGTGCCTTCGTCGTCGTACGGCAACGTGCCGCGCAGGCCGCTGGCCGCGCCGTTGTCGCCCACGTTGAGGACCGGTTTCCCGAAACGCCGCCCCAGCGTCATCATCTCGCGCGCCTGCGGGTTCTCGTAGACGAAGTCGGCCTCGGACAAGTGCCCGAACGCCTCGTGGATGAAGACGCCGGCCAGCTCGTTGTCGAGAATCACGGGATAGGCCCCACCGCGCACGCGCGGCGCCGAGAGCAGATCGACGGCGCGTTGCGCCACGACGCCGAACTGCTTGTCGAACGCCTGCACGCTGTTCCACCCTTTGCGCAGGCCGATCGACTCGAGCCCCTTCTCGATGTTGCCGTTTTGCCGGCCGATCGCGGTGCCGGAGACGACGATCTCGGGTCGCAGCTGGTACAGCGAGGTGCCCTCGGAATTGACGAACCAGACTTCGGAGACCTCGTCGCGGTAGCTCGCCTGCGTGTCCACGACGAGGTCGGAGACCGACAGCATCGCACTGTTGTAGCGGTCGAGCAGCTTTTTCTTGTCCGAGAGCGCGATGCCGCGCACGTCGCCGTCGAGCTCGAGCACCGCGTCGGCGGTCTGCGGCGTGACGTCGCCCAACAGGATCGGCTCGTCCACGCGCACCGCGCGCGACAGCTCATTGGCGCGCGTCACCATCGCGGGCAGCGCGTCGAGCGAGGTGAACGACGCGATGCCCCAACCGCAGCCTTTGTTCAGGACGCGCACGAATCCGCCCTGATCCTCGCTGACGGTGGCCGTTTCCAGCCGGCGGCCCCGAAACGCGACGGCCGAGCTCCAGGTGCGTTCGACTCGGATCTCGGTGTAATCGGCGCGGGATTTTTTGACGGCGGCGGCGAGACGATCTTTCAACGCAGATCCTTCAATTTGTCTCGGTAATCGGGACGGACGACGATCTCGCCGTTGACGATGACTTCGAGGTCCCAGGGCAGAATGATGAAGTTTTCGTTTGCGAGCGCGTAAAAGTCGGGCTTGAAGGAGCCGGTCTTGAACGACACCGCGGTCTTCAGCGCCGCCGGCTTCAGCTCACGCACCGCGGCCATCGCGAGCTTCATCGTGTCGCCCGACTCGCACGTCTCGTCCACGAGTAATACCCGCTTGCCGGCCACGAGACGCGGCGGGCCGGCGATCACGGCGGGCGCCGCGCCGGGGGCATTGCGCGTAATGGCGATCGACGCGAAGTCGCGCTGCAGGATGCTGGCCACCACCGCTCCGGGAATGACGCCGGCCTTCGCGATGCCGATCACCACCTCGGGGTCGTATTCGCGGAACACTTTCAGCGCGAGCACCCGGCACAGCTCGCCGAACAGCGTCCAATCGACCTGCAGCACGCCGCGCGGGGCTTTGTGCGCCGGTCGAACGCCGGGGACGCGCGGTGTACCTGGACGGAGAGCCATGGTTCGGGATTCTACATTGCCAACGTCTGCAGCCGCAAGCTAACTTCGCCGCATGAGTTTCTGGCGCCGCTTGTTCGGCGGAGGCTCCTCTGATCTCAAGCCGCAGCGCCTCGATTATCTCAACGAGGCGTTAGCCCTGGAGCGTCAGGGGGATTATGAGTCGGCGCTCACATCATACCGGCTCGCGCTGCGCGATCATCCCAACGACGCGCGCATTCTCCAGAACATGGCTATCGCGTTCACCAAGACGCGCCGCTTCGACGAGGCGATCCGCCATTACCGGCGCGCGCTCGAGCTCGACAACTCGCTCGCCGGCGCGCACTACGGGCTCGCGTTTCTGCTACTGCAGCGCGGCGATCCGGACGGCGCGGCGCAGCACCTGAAGACGTTCCTCGCCCACCCGCCGCGGGGCCCCGACGCGCAGAAGTGGGTCGAGCACGCCAATCAGGCGCTGCAGGACCTGCGCGCGGGGGGAGCCGTATCGCCCCCCTCCTGAGTCGCGCGTCCGTCGTCCTCGCGGTCGCCACGCTGCTCGCCTGCAAAATCAATCCCGATGATCAGGTCGTTGCGATCGAAGTGACGCTCCCGGATTCGGCGCGGGTTGAAGTCACCGATTCGTTCTTCCCGAGCGCGCGCGGGCTGAACGGCAGCGGGGATTCCGTGGCCGCGACGTTTGTCTGGAGCTCGCTCGACACCGCCATCATCGCCGTCCTGGACAGCACGACCGGCGTGTCGCTCGGCACGAAGGTCGGGACCGGGCGGTTGCAGGCACGGGTGGACGAGCTGCGCTCGAGCCCGCAGCCGATCCAGGTCCTGGCCCGGCTCGACTCGTTGCTCCCGAACGGCCCCGTGAACGACACCGTGACCGCCCCGGACTCGATCTCGGCGGCGCTCAGCGTCAAGGCGTATGCCACCGGCGGCGAAGCCACCAGCCGCCGGGTCGTGTATGCCGCCACGACCTTTCCGGCAGGCTCGGCCACGATCACATTTCTGCCCAAGGACAGCGTGCTCACCAGCTCGGTCGGCGTCGCCAGCGTGCAGATCAAATTCGCCAGCGGAACCCTGCCCGACTCGGTCGTGGTACTAGCCACCATGCGCCGGTTGGACGGCACCGAGATCCTCTACAGCCCAGTCAGATTCGTCGTGGAGTTTCAGCCATGAACCGAGGCACGCTCAACCAGCTGTTCTTCACGACCATCGACCGGCATGCCGGTCTGCAGGCGGCCTTCCGATCCAAGGTGGCCGGAACCTGGGTCGGCATCACGCACCGCGAGACGCTGGAGCGGGTCCAGGCGATCAGCCTCGGCTTGCGTGAGCTGGGGATTCAGCCTGGCGACAAGGTCGCCATCGTTTCGGAGAACCGGCCGGAGTGGGCGCTCGCCGACTATGCCTGCCTGACCGCCCGCGCCACTGATGTTCCGATTTACCCGACCCTGACCGCGAAACAGACCGAATACATCCTGCGCGACTCCGAGTCCGCGGCCGTGTTCTGCTCGACGGCCGCGCAGGTGGACAAAATCCTCGAGAGCAAGGGATCGCTGCCGGGCTTGAAGCACATCATCGCCTTCGACGGCGACGCGGCGCGGCGTCCCGGCGTCACGGCGCTCTCGGCCGTCGAGACCAAGGGACGCGCCGTGGCGGCGAAGCATCCCAACTGGAAACAGGAAGCGCTGTCCGCCCAGCCGGACGATCTCGCGACGCTGATTTACACGTCGGGCACCACGGGCGATCCCAAAGGCGTGATGCTGACGCATCACAACATCTGGTCCAACGTGCAGGCCGTGCTGCAGATGATTCCGATCGGCAGCGGCGACGAGTGCCTCTCGATGCTGCCGCTCTCGCACAGCTACGAGCGCATGGTCGATTACACGCTGTTCCAGGCCGGCGTCATCATCAACTACGCAGAGTCGTTCGACACGGTCGCCGCGAATCTCGGCGAAGTGAAGCCGACCGTCGTGCTGTCGGTGCCGCGGCTCTACGAGAAGGTCTACGCGCGCGTGCTGGAAAACGCGCTCTCGGGCAGCGCGATCAAGCGCAAGATCTTTTTCTGGGCCAAGCGCGCCGGCGAGCAGTGGGCGACGCTCGCGATCGCGGGGCTGCCGGTCCCGCGCGGGCTCGCCTTCAAGAAAAAAATCGCGGACCGCCTGGTGTTCTCGAAACTGCAGGCGCGCACCGGCGGCCGCATTCGGTTCTTCGTTTCGGGCGCGGCACCGTTGTCGGCCGACATCGCGAAGTTCTTCTACAGCGCGGGACTGCCGGTGATCGAGGGCTACGGGCTGACGGAGTCCTCACCCGTGCTCACGTTGAATCCGCTCGATCGCATCAAGTTGGGCACGGTGGGGCGCGCGATTCCGGGCGTCGAGCTGAAGATCGCCTCCGACGGCGAGATTCTGGCGCGCGGTCCCAACATCATGCAGGGATACTACAAGCTCCCCGAGGCCACAAAGGAAATGCTCGACGCCGACGGCTGGCTGCATACCGGCGACATCGGCGAGCTCGATTCCGACGGCTATCTCAAGATCACCGACCGCAAGAAAGAGCTGCTGAAGACCGCCGGCGGAAAATACATCGCGCCCCAGCCGATCGAGGGCATGATCAAGCGCAACAAGTTCGTCGCGAACGCCGTGCTGTACGGCGACCGCCGCAAGTACCCGATCGTGCTGGTCGTGCCGAACTTCGACAACCTCGAGCGCTGGGCCAAAGAGCGGAACCTGAGTTACCACTCGAAAGCCGAGCTGATTCAGCTGGCCGATGTCCAGGCGAAGGTGGAGCGCGAAGTGATGAGCATGCTGAAGGAGCTGGCCAAGTTCGAGACGCCGAAGAAAGTGCTGCTGCTCGAAAACGATTTCACGATCGAGTCAGGCGAGCTCACGCCGACGCTCAAGGTCAAGCGCCGCGTGGTGGAGAAGCGCTACAAGGATCAGATCGATGCAACGTACGCCGCGGGCGACGCGGTGGCTGCGGCGATAGAAGGCTAGCGCTTCTCGCCTACCCAGAGGCCGCCTTCGGCCGCCAGCTTGTGGAGCCCGATCGGCAGCTCGGGCTCTTCGTTTTCCACCACAAAACGCCTGCCCCGCAACAACACGCGATGCGCTTCCACGAGCCAGGGCGATGTAGCAAGATCGCAGCCGACCACGACGCCGCGTGCCATCGCCGAGCGCATCGGGATCTTCTCGTTCGCGTAGAGCAGTGAGAGCACCGGCTGCTCTTCCATTTCGCTGGGCGGGTTGACCCCGACGAAGTGAATCCCCGGCATCAGCTGCCCGAGCTGCGCCGCGTGACGGACCGCTGAGCCGACGAGCACGACGTAGCCGCCCGGCCCTGAGAGCTCGAGCAGCGCCTGCAGCTTCGAGGCATCAGCCGAGGGGAGCGGCGAGGGCGGCACGTACGTGTCCTTGAGCACCCGCTCCCTGCTGCGGCGGAAGTTCACGATGCCGCGCGCGATCGGGTATTCCTTGTGGCAGACGGGGCAGCCGACGAGCCCGGAGCGCACCATGCGATCGCGCACCTCGCCGGTCGAGAGGACGAGGATCTCCTCCCGATGAGTCTCCGGACAGCGCAGCATTTCGGTGAGTTCGATATGCATGGCTAACGGGTATCGGCTACCGGGTATCGGGTTTGAATTCGACCCACGTGAGCTTTCCCGCCTCCACCTTTACCTGCCGAAATACGCGCTTGCCGTCGATTTCGACGCCGAGCACATAGGTACCCGGCGGCACGTCGGAAATCGCGAAGTGCTCCTGATACACCGGATCCGAGTGATTGCGGGGGCCGTACGTCTCGATGAACGAGAACGGCGTTTCCTGCGGCTGGGGCTTCACCAGCCCGTAGATGCGGGCCTGTTGAACCGGCTTCCCGGCGGAATCCCACACCTGCCCGGCAATCATCCCGGTCCCGGGGATGGGCTCGATCCAGAGCTCGGGATTCGTGTTGTTCGGCGGATAGCGGACTTCGGGATCGACGATCAATCGCGTCGAATCGAACGGCGACGCGTGGACCTCGAGATGCATGTGGTCGTTGGTCGCGCGGCCGGTGTTGCCGACGAGCGCGATGACGTCACCAGCCTTGACGCGATCCCCGACCTGCTTCAGGAGCTTCGAGTTGTGGTAGTAGACCGAAAACAAGAACAGTCGTCGGCCATCTGTCGTCAGTTGTCGGTCGTGCTTGATGGCGACGGTGAGCGCGCCGCGCTCGGCCGGTCCCGAGTGCACGATCACCCCGTCGCCGATCGCGTGCACCGGCGTGCCGTCGGCGTTGTTGAATTCGACGCCCTGGTGCGGCTGGAAGTTACCGCCCATCGTCGAGCCGAAGCGATAGGTCTGGTCGATGTACGGTTGATCGGTCAACGCGATTGGGCGGGCAAACCAGGTATGACGGGGAGCGCGAGGCGCTTTTGCAGCACGAGTCCATGGGGGGATACTCGGCGCTCCGAGGACGGAATCCACCCACAGGCGGAGCCGTCCGGCCGGGGCATGCCAGCTACGGCCTCCATCGCTTGACGCTTCCACGCCCTTCACGTGGGAGATCATGATCTCGGAGTCGGCCTCAATCGTTTTGACGTACTGATTCTTGATCAGCCCGAGAACGGAGTCCCGCGCCGTCGTCGCACCGATTGAATCCGTAATCACACGCCATGTTTGTCCGTCATCCCACGTGACCTTGATGCCGTCAGCGGTCGCGATGTAGGTCGTGTCGCCCCGTGTGACGATGCCCTTCGGCGTGACGTACTGCCATTCGGGGCCCAACTGTGCGAATTCCCAGTTCCGCCATGTCTTGCCGCCATCGGTCGACAGTCCCCAGCCGTTGCCGACCGTGCCGTACCAGATCTGCCCACGCGGTCCGAATCCGAACGCGTGCACAAAATCCCACGAAATCGCGTGTGCCGCGGTATCGCTCGACGAGCGGATCCGCTCCCAGGTCCCCGCTCCGTTTCGGAGCACGAAGATTCCCTGGCCATAGGTGCCGACCCAGATCGCGCTGTCGGGCGCGCGCGCGATTGCCAGCACGTGCACACCCCACCCGGACGAATCGGGAAGAGGTGGAATCGCGGCACTCTGGAGCAGCGCGAGGAACAGTAGCACGATCAGCCTCGGGGCGTATAGACAGCGGGAAGCAGCCGGATTTCCGTGACGGCGAGATGCTCGGGCTGCGTCACCGCATAGACCACCGCCGCCGCTACGTCCTCGGATTTCATCATGTCCTTGCGCTTGGTGAAGCCGGGCTTCGAATCGGGATCGACGGCATTCCAGATGTCGGTGTCGACCGGTCCCGGCGAGATGAGCGTCGTGCGGACGCCGCTCTTCGCGGTCTCCTGGCGAATCACTTCGTGCATGCCGCGGAGCCCGAACTTCGACGCCGCGTACGCGGTCGATCCGGAGAAGCCGATGTAATCGGAAATCGAGCCGATCGTCACGAGGTGTCCACTGCCCCGCTCGACCATCCTGGGAATGATGCGCCGGGCAAACAGAAACGGCGCCGTCAAATTGGCCGCGAGCGTGCCGGTGAAGTCCTCGAGCGTCGTCTCGCCGAGCGGCTTGATGAAGAAGATGCCGGCGTTGTTGACCAGGACATCCGGGACGGCGAGCTCCTTGTCGACCTGATCCAGAGCGCGCTCGACGTCAGCGGGTTTCGTGACGTCGCACTGGATGTCGGTGCGGCGCTCGGCGCGCGCGTCTTTCAGGCTGCGCGCGAGCCGCACGACATGCATCCCCCGGGCCCGCAGCGCGATCGCCACCGCGAGACCGATCCCGCGCGAGGCGCCCGTCACGAGCGCGATTTTCACAGCGCGAAAGTGCCGCCGTGTACCAGCCTGAGAAACTCGTCGCGCGTCTTGCCGTCGTCCCGGAACGCGCCGCGCAGCGAGCTGGTGACCGTCTTGGAGTTCTGCTTCTCGACGCCGCGCATCATCATACAGAGGTGAAACGCCTCGACGACCACGCCGACGCCCAACGGTTTCAGCACGGAGCACAGCGCCTCGGCCACCTGGTCGGTGAGCCGCTCCTGGACCTGGAGGCGCCGCGCGAACACCTCGACGACCCGCGGGATCTTGGACAGCCCGACGATGCGCCCGTTCGGCAGATACGCCACGTGGGCCCGCCCGAAGAACGGCAGCATGTGGTGCTCGCACATCGAGTAGATCTCGATGTCGCGCACGCAGATCATGCTCTCGTGTTTCTCCTCGAACAGCGCGTCGCCGATGACTTCGTCGACCTTCATGCCGTAGCCGCGCGTGAGCCACTTCAGCGAGGCCTCGACGCGCGCCGGCGTCTGGCGCAGTCCCTCCCGCGCGGGGTCCTCGCCCAGCTGCTCGAGCATCTCGTGCACGAGCCCCTGGAACGGCGGGCGCTCGACGGCCGGCTCCGTGTGCAACTTCATTTTGTCTCGTGCCATGGTAAGATTGGACCCCCGTGCGATTCCTAAAGCTACTTGCGTCGGCATTGCAGGCGGGAGGCTCCGCCCTCTCGGCCATCTGGACCTTTCCGAGCATCCTGCTGTCCGCATTCCTCGTGGCCTGGGGCGCGGAAGCCGCGCAGTTCCTCATTTCCCAAGGGCTCGCGCTCGCCATCCTCGCGTGGCTCCAAACGCTTCCCGAATTCGCGGTCGAAGCGGTGATCGCATGGGAAGCGGGACGCGACCCGGAGCGCGCGCACCTCGCGATCGCGAATCTCACGGGCGCCATCCGGCTGCTGCTGGGCCTGGGCTGGCCGATGATCTACTTCGTTTTTGCCTTTGCCGGGCGTCACCCTGGCCGCCAGCGGCTGCCGCGCATCCAGCTCGAGCCGGAGCATGCCGTCGAAGTCATGGGACTGGTACCGCCACTCCTCTACTTCCTGATCGTGCTATGGCGGCAGCGCATCGGCGCGATCGACGCCGGCGTGCTCATCGGTCTCTACGTCGCGTATCTGTGGGTGCTGATGCGCAATCCACCCCGCGAGGCGGAGTCCGTGGCGGACGCTCCCGCCGTGTCGCGCTGGGCGTATCGCCAGCCGGGGTGGCGTCAGAAGGCGGCCATCGGTGGCCTCTTCGCCGTGGGAGGCGCGCTGCTCTACGTCACCGCGCACCCCTTCCTGAGTTCGATGATCGCGCTCGCCGCGACGCTGGGGATCAGCCAGTTCTTCCTGGTGCAATGGGTCGCGCCGTTTCTGTCCGAGTTCCCCGAGTTCGTCTCGACGTTCGGCTGGGCGCGCCGGGTGACGCATGCGCCGATGGCGTTGATGAACATCGTCTCGAGCAACATCAACCAGTGGACCATCCTCGCCGCGATGATCCCGCTGGTGTTCGGATTCTCGCACATGCAGCACTACGGGGTCTGGGCGGACTTCACGTTCGACATCGCCCAGCGCAACGAGCTGGCGTTGACGCTGCTGCAGACGATGCTCGGGGTGCTGTTGCTCGCGAACATGGAGTTCGACTGGCTGGACGCGACGGCGCTCTTCGTGCTGTGGGCGGTACAGTTCACGCTGCCGCAGCTGCGCGCCGAAATCATGGTGGCCTATGGAGTCTGGGTGGTCGTGCTCGTGATCGGGTTTGTGGTGAAGGGCCAGCCGCTGCGGGCGCCGGCGTTGTTCTGGGAGACGGTCCGGAAAAAACGATCGGCCGGGACCGCATAACACGGACCGGCCGACCGATCTACAACAGGAACGGAGAGGGTTATTGAAGCCCGAAAGTAATGACGGGTCCCTCACCTCGGATTCTATCTTCCCCAACTCGGGGGCATGACATGGGCCGCGGTATCCGGGTCCACAATCGAGCTTGTTGGCTCAATAGTTTGATCTCCCCGCCCCTGCGTACTACAATACTTTCCGTCCCCTAAAGGTCAATCACCTTGAATCTCACCCTGTTGGGCGCTGTCCTCTTGCTGCTGGCGTGGTTCCTGCTGGTATTCGTGTCGCACGTTCCCAGTGGCACGATTCATCTGCTGTATGCCGCCGCGATCGTCCTGTTCGCGCGGCGTATTCTGGTCGGCGCGCCCCGCTTCGTTTCCTAGATTTCCCAATTCGAGAACACCACCCCGCGCGCGACGTGCTGCTCGGGATAGCCTTCGTACGTCATCCGGAGATCGGTCCAGCGCACGCGGTAGCCGCGCGCAATCAGGCGATGAAACGCGTCGTCGTAGCGGCTCTGGCAGCGCACGGCGATGCGGCGAATCCCGGCCTTCGCGGCGGCCGCTTCCACGGCGGCGATCGCGGCATCGAACGCCACATCGTCGCGCGCGGCGAGCTTCAGCACGCGGACCTCGTCCCGCGTGCGGCTGTCGGCGAGTGGGGCCGAGTGCCACAGGGCCAGCGCGTCGAGGCCGTCGTCGCCCTCCACCAGCGAGGTGTCGCCCAGTCCCAGCTCGGCGGTGAGCAGGATCTCGCGCGAAAAATCGATGCCGGGCGCGAGCTCGTCGACCAGCCGGCGGGCCGCCGCCATCGCCGCTTCTTTCTCATCGCCGGACCGGCGCGACAGCACGAGCGGCGTGGGCTGGCCGCGGGTGGTGATCTCGTTGGTCAACGTGATAGTGAGGAATCCCGGCATGAACCCCAGCCGCGCATAGAAGCCGATGTTCTCGGGCGTGCGGGGCATCGTCTCGAGACCGAGCGTAGTGACGCCGCGGTCGATGAGCCAGTCGGCAGCCGTGCGGACGATCGTCTTGCCCACGCCGGTGCCCTGGCGGTCGGGCCGGACGGCGAGCGGACCCATCCATCCTTCCACGCCGCCCTGATGGGCCACGTTGAACGCGGCGACGTCGCCATGCTCGTCGCGCCACACCATCGCGCCCTCGCCGGCGTCGAGCAACGCGTAGCGCCACACGAGCGGATTGAGCTGGGGCACGCGCACGCCGATCAGGCCGTCGCGGCGGTAGCGGTCGGTGA
>DATMZX010000174.1:0-2291 GCA_035573235.1 Gemmatimonadales bacterium | reverse complement strand
TTTGGCTGCCCGGCGGGATCGCGACAATGCGCGACGCTTCATTGTCGCCGCTCGACGGGCGAAACGACGCGATGAGCGCATCGCCACCGGGGAGCACCTGCGGCCAGAAGTAGCCCGTGCCGACACCCGCGTCGGTTGGTGGCTGAATCAGCGTTTCCGAAACTCCGCCCGCGGCGGGAACGCGGTTCAGGCCGTCGCTCGTCGCCCGATAATACAGCTTCCCATCCGCCGCCCAATCCAGTCCGCCGCGACGGGCCGAGTCCACGACGACCCGTGGCACGCCTCCTTCGATCGGAACGACTCGTATCTTGCGGTCGGTCAACCTCTCGAACGCCACTTGCCGAGCGTCGGGCGAGAGAACAGGCAGCACACCACCTTCGGTGCCGTGAATCGGGGTTGCGTCAAGCTGGTCGAGCCGACGCGACCAGAGCTGATGGCTATCGCCGGTGGACGGCCCCCAGTAGACGAGGACGGTTCCATCGCGGGAAAGGACAAAGCTGTTCCCCTGAGGCGCAGCCTCGACGTCCTGTCCCGGTGGAAAGGCAATCATCGTCCGGAGTACGCCATTGTCAGTGCGCGGACGCCGCAGCCATGATCCCCAGAATCCAGCCGCGGCCCCGACCAGGAGTGCGGCCGCGATGGCCACCCACCAGCTCCGCAAGCGCGTTGCGCTTGGCGATTGCGCGCGTGATACTCCCGTTGAGCCGCGCGCCTCCACGACGACGAGCGCGTCCGCGAAGTGTGCCGCGCTCGTGAAGCGATCGGCCGGCAACTTTGCGAGTGCGGTCAGTACAGCATCCTCAACATTCGCCGGCACGGTGTCGCGCAGAGTGCTGAGCGACGTGGGTCGCTCAGTCATCATTTTCGCGACTATCGCCTGCACGCTCGAACCTGTGAACGGCGGGTCGCCGCAGAGCATTTCGTACGTCACGGCGCCGAGGGCGTAAATGTCGGTGCGCGCATCGATGTTCTTCTCACCCATGGCCTGCTCGGGCGACATGTACTGCGGAGTGCCGAGCGACAGGCCGGTCTGTGTCATGCGAACGCCACCAGCCTGCTGCACTGCGAGCGCGATACCGAAATCAGCCACGAGTGCACTGCTGTCGTGGAGCAGCACGTTCTCAGGCTTGATGTCGCGGTGGATCACGCCATGACGGTGGGCGTAATCGAGCGCGCTTGCCACCTCGCGCGCGATCCTCACCGCATCGGCGATCGGGATCTGACGTTCGCGGTCGAGTCGGTTGCGAAGCGATTCCCCATCCACGTACGGCATGACGTAGAAGAGATATCCATCGGCGTCACCCGAATCGTGAAGTGCAAGGATGTGTGGATGCTGGAGACTTGCCGTCGTCCGAATCTCGGCGAGGAAGCGGGTGGCGCCCACGACAGCAGCCAGATCCGGGTGAAGCACCTTCACCGCGACGTGCCGGTCGTGCTTCAGGTCGCGTGCCAGGTAGACCGTGGCCATTCCACCCCGCCCCAGCTCGCGCTCGATCGCGTAACGGTCGGCGAGGGCGCCCCTTAGACGCTCGAGGTTGACGGCGTCCGCGTTCATGCGGGGTGCGCGCGGAGCAATCGACCGACCTCGTAACTGCACGCCATTAGGGGATAACTATGTGAGAAGTCCAGTGCTCGCGTCACCGGCGTACTCAACGAGCGCGACCCGTTCGAAGAGTTCGTGGAGCGTCATACAGATCCTGATTCAGCGAACGTGTCTATCTGTGCGCCCGGCCCAGGAGGATGAGTGGCACCGCCGGGCAGAATATCCGCGGCAGCCGCGGACGACGCAAGGCGTTACACGGACACTACGGTTCAGGGCTCGCCCCACGGAGTCCCGAGGCGGCGAACTGCATCCGCCCGCGTCGTGTTGAGCGGAAGGCAGATCGAAGTCGTCACATGGCCAGCTTTCGGCAGCTCGATCCCCAGCGACTTGCCAGTCCCGAGGGCGAGCGCGGCATCCAGCTTCAGGTCCCACGCCTCGTACCTGGCCTCCTGAAGAGCTTCGGCGAATGCGAGGCGGGCGGCCGGGCCGGGTGGGCCGGTCCACGTTTCGAGCGCGCGCAGTCGCGTCCACGCCATCTGCTCGTGTGTTTCGTGCTCGAAGACCTGGGCCAGGAGACTGTACATGACGTCGAAGTTGCCCTGCTCCGCGGGATCGAAGAGGCTGGACCGGCCGCTCGCGGTGGCTGACTGCCAGCGCTCGCTGAGGACGGGGTCGATGCTGGGACGTCCAATCCAGGTCGGCGCGGGATCGAGTGCTCCGTCGCGCGCGCTGCCTAGCAGAGCGGCCA
>DATMZX010000173.1:0-3874 GCA_035573235.1 Gemmatimonadales bacterium | reverse complement strand
ATCATCAGCCCCGCGTACAGCACGCCCTCGTACGGCGATCCCTGCGCGGCGACCTCCCGCAGCACCGGCTCGAACACTTCCTTGCGGACGCGGTCGAGCAAGGCATCAGTCGCGATCCCGACCGGCGTGTACGCCCCCATGCCGCCGGTGTTGGGCCCGGTATCGCCCTCACCCAGACGCTTGTGGTCCTGCGCCGGCGGCAGGATCAGGACCTTCTCGCCGTCGGTCAGCGCGAGGACCGACAGCTCCTCGCCCTGGAGGAACTCCTCGATCACGATCTCTGTGCCCGCTTCGCCGAGTGAGCCGTCGAGCATCGCGCGCGCCACGGTGACTGCTTCGATGCGCGTGTTGCACACGACGGCGCCTTTGCCGGCCGCCAGGCCGGAGGCCTTCACCACCAGCGGCTCGGCGTGAGCGCCGATGTACTCGAGCGCCGGTCCCATGTTCACGAACGTGCCGCTCTTGGCCGTGTGGACGCCGGCGCGTGTCATCACTTCTTTGGCGTAGGCTTTCGACGACTCGAGCCGGGCGGCCGCGGCACTGGGACCGAACACCGCTTTCCCCTCGGCGCGCAGGCGATCGGCCAGCCCGGCGGCGAGCGGCGCCTCGGGTCCGATGATGGTGAGATCGATGTTGTGGCGTTGAACGGCGGCGACCAGCTCTGCGACGGCGGTCGCGGCGATGGGAAGATTGGTGGCGAGACCTGCCGTTCCAGGATTACCGGGTGCGGCGAACAGCATGGTGTCGGAGGAGGGGGGGGCGTCGCGGTGCAGGGCCCAGATCAGGGCATGCTCGCGGCCGCCCCCTCCGACGACCAGTACTCTCACCTCTTTTTGAACGCGTCCGAGAACGCCTGGGCGGCCCGCTTAGCGGAATCCACCACGTCATTCACGACGCCTTTTGCTTCCTTCATATAGTGATCGGTCGCCTCGTCGATGTCCTTATTGAGAGGGCGCTTCGCTTCGTCGGGTCCGCGGCGGGTGTACTCGCCGTTCAGAATCCGTTCGTAGTGGCCGGCTTCGATCCAGCGCTGCAGCTCGGCCGCGCGCAGCGTGTTGAACGGATGCGTCCGCCCCAGCGTGTTGAGCACCTGGAAGATGCGATCGAGCGCGCCGCCCGTCTCTTCGTATTCCTTGGCCTGGACCAGGAAGGCATTGAGGTTCATCTGACTCATGTCGCCGCCGCCGGCCATCTTGAGATACATCCGCATCGCGGCGATCGGATCCTGCGCGGCGAGCAGTCCCGCGCGATCGGACGACAGCTCGCTCTTCCGGAACCATTCGAGCAGCGCGATCTGGATCGGCAGCAGCGCGATCCCGGCCAGGAAGGGAAGCGTCGCGAAGCTGAAGTTCATGATGAGGATCAGAATCGTGTGGTAGAGCGCGTGGCCGCTCATCACGTGGCCCAGCTCATGTCCCAGCAGCGTCCGCATCTCGTCGTCATCGAGCAGCTTGAGCGCGCCCGAGTTGATCACGATGAACGGCCGCTCCATGCCGTAGGCGCCCGCGTTCACGAACGGGGTCTGCGACACGAACAGCTCCGGCCGCGGCTCCCAGTCCATGGTCGTCAGCACGTCGGTGTAGAGCTCGTTGAGCCGGGGGAACTGGTTCGGGCCCACGCGGACCGCGTCCGCCTGGAACAGCAGCCGGATCCCGCGCTCGCCGATGAATCCCGAGATTTTCTTGACGACGAGGTCGAAGCCGGGGATCGCGCGCAGCGACTGCAGTGCGGCGCGATCCGCGGGATGCTCCCAGGAGAGCGGAGCGATTTGAGTCAGGGTCTTCCGCGGCCGCGCCGCGGGAAGGTTGTTCGTAGGCTGGGTCATGCGTATCTCCTCAGTGGATTCCCACACGTACGGCCCGGGAATCCTGGTGTTTCGGGCGCTTTAGTCGTCGGCCAGCGCCTGATCCAGATCCGCGATCAGGTCTTCGGTATCCTCGATCCCAACCGAGAGCCGCACCAGGCTATCCGTCAGTCCCATGCGCTTTCGCATCTCGACGGGCACGCTGGCGTGCGTCATCGACGCCGGATGCCCGATCAGGCTTTCCACACCGCCCAGTGATTCCGCGAGCGCGAAGATCTTGGTGCGCTCGACGAAGCGGCGCGCGACGCCCAGGTCGCCCAGCTCGATGCTGATCATCCCGCCAAACCCCTTCATTTGACGCGACGCGAGCTCGTGCTGTGGATGGGAGCGCAGCCCGGGATAGTAGACGCGCTGGACTCTGGGGTGCTTCTCGAGCCACTCGGCGATGCGGCGGCCGCTCGCATCGTGCTGGCGCATGCGCAACGCGAGCGTCTTGGTGCCGCGCAGCGCGAGCCAGCAATCGAACGGACCAGGCACCGCGCCGGAGGAATTCTGCAGAAAGCCGATGCGCTCGGCGACGTCGTCGCGGCTCGTGACCAGCATCCCGCCGATGATGTCGGAGTGGCCATTGAGATACTTCGTAGTGGAGTGCAGGACGATATCCGCGCCGAACTGCAGCGGCTGCTGGAAGAACGGCGTCGCGAAGGTGTTGTCGACGACGAACAGCGCTTTGGCGTCGCGCGCGATGTCGCCGGTCGCGGCCAGATCGCACAACCGCATCATCGGATTCGTCGGGGTTTCGGCGTAGACGATCTTGGTGTTCGGCTTCACGGCCGCCGCGACCGCCGCGGTGTCCCCGCCATCCACGAACGTGAACGTGAGTCCGAGCCGCGCCCAGATGTGCGTCATCTGCCGGTGCGAGCCGCCGTAGACGTTTTCACCGCTCACGACGTGGTCGCCCGCCGACAGCAGCTTCATCACCGTATCGAGCGCCGCCAACCCCGAGCCGAAGGCGAAGCCGTGGATGCCGCCCTCGAGCGCGGCGACGTTGCGCTCCAATGCCTCGCGCGTCGGATTGCGAGTCCGGGCGTACTCGTAGCCTTTGTGCTTGCCGAGTCCGTCCTGGATGTAGGTCGAGGTCTGATAAATCGGCGTCATGACGGCACCACTGAGGGGATCACCTAGGTGCCCGGCATGCACGGCACGCGTCGCAAAGCGGCGAGTGAGGTCCTGATCGGCCACGCGCGTCATGGCCGGAACGTAAGGGCCGCTTCCGTCAGGGGCAAGCGATACATACGTTACGCGCCCATGCCGCCCTACTCAGGAATGCGCTGTCTGGTCGTCGACGACGAGCCCCGGCTGCGCCGCGTGCTCGTGAAGCTGCTCGAGACCGAAGGCTTTGCGTGCGCCGAAGCGGGATCCGGCATCGAGGCGCTGCGGGAACTGGAGCGCGTGCCGGTGCCGCTCGTGATCTCGGATCTGCGCATGCCGGAAATGGATGGCGTGTCGCTGTTGCGCGAAATCATCGCGCGCTGGCCGGAGACCGCCGTCATCGTCGTGACCGCCGTGGCAGAAGTGGAAAGCGCCGTCGCGTGCCTGCAGATGGGCGCGCTCGACTACGTTGCCAAGCCGTTCCACCTCGACGAGGTGCGCGCCCGTGTGGCGCAGGCGCTCGACAAGCGCCGGCTCATCGTCGAGAACCGCAATTACCAGCAGGGTCTCGAGACGCGCGTCGAAGCGCAGGCGCGCCGCATCGAAGAGCTGTTTCTCGAAGGGGTGCACGCGCTCGTGTACGCGCTCGAAGCGAAGGACGCCTACACCCGCGGCCACTCGATGCGCGTCGCGCATTACTCGATCGAGATCGCGCGCGCGATGGATCTGAGCACCGACATGGTGGAAACGATCGCGCTCGGCGCCGAGCTGCACGACGTCGGCAAGATCGGCGTGAGCGAGAGCGTGTTGCACAAGGCGGGCAAGCTGTCGGATGCTGAGTACCGCCACATCATGGAGCACACCGTGATCGGCGCGCGCATTCTCGGGCCGTTGATGAAGGACGCGCCGGGCGCCCTC
>DATMZX010000172.1:0-2354 GCA_035573235.1 Gemmatimonadales bacterium | reverse complement strand
ATCTCCTCGAACATCGAGGCGCGGTCCAGGTCTTCGCGCAGCGCGATCGTCTCGTTGCGCATCCGGTCCTCGATGCGCCTGCGATCGTCGATATCGGTACAGGCGAGATACCACCGAATCAACTGCCCCTGGTCGTCGCGCAGTGGATTGTACCGAACCAGAAACCAGCGATAGGTCCCGTCGCCCTTCCGGAGCCGCATCTCCAGCTCGTACTCGGCGGGCTTCGCCACAGAACGATCGACCACCGCCTTGACCCGATCGAAGTCGTCCGGATGCACTTCCGGCCCAAAGCTTCGCTTCCGCCATTCCTCGAGGGTGACGCCGTAATAGGCGAGCGCAACGCGATTCGCATACAAGCGCTCGCGCTTAGGACCCAATACACCGATGATCTGCGGCGCGAGGTCGAGGATCTGCTGGAGCTCGATCTCGATCTTGCGCCGGGCCGCCGTCAGGTGCTCCTGCTCGGTAACGTCGATCCCGGTTCCGACAAAGCCCTCGCCGCTGGTTGCCGGGACGCCGACACAACGGACGTAGCGGATCGTGCCATCGGGTCTTACCACCCGTTTCGTGAAGTCGAACCCGCGATGGTCCGCCAACATCGTCCGAATTTCATCCGCTACGAACTCCCGATCATCCGGGTGTACCAGCGCCAGGTACTCCGGTATGCTCGGCGCCCTGGCGCTCGGCACGAGACCGTGGATCGCGAACAGTTCGGGCGACCAGTGCTTGAAGCCGGCAGCGGTGAATGCCCAGCTCCCGGTGTGAGCAAGCCGCTCTCCCTCCGCAAGGTAGAACTCCGCTTGTGTGCGGTCGTCGATATCGAGATTGATCCCGATCCAATGCAGGATCGTGCCATCCGTCGCCCGGAGTGGTTCAGCGCGGCTGAGGAACCAGCGGTACGCGCCGTCCGCGTTACGCACTCGAAAACTCACTTCACCGGCGGAGCCCGTCTTGAGGCAGTGTGACCAGACGCGCCGCGTTTCTGCGTGATCGTCCGGATGCAGCAACGCGATATGGGAGTCCCACGCCGCGCCGGTGTCGATACCGAACCGGAGGGGATGGTCCGGCGGCAGACCGAGGTAATCCGCACTCCGGGTATTGACGAACGTGAGCCCGCCGGTGGGATTCGCGTACCAGGTGTAGGCCGGGATCTGGTCGAGGGTGGCCCGCAGCTGGGCTGCAAGCTGGCCGGTGCTCACGGTATCAACCATGGGCGTTAGTTATACGGGGCGCTAACCGGTTGGCAATTGCCAACGGGTTGTCGCCGCCCGAGAACCCAAGTCTCCGCCCCGCAAACACATAGCCGTGGCCCGGCGCTTGCCTTGCGAGTCAACGCAAATCCCTCCTCGGAGAGAGCCTGATGCTGGGACGCCTGATTCAAGCTAGCGGGGTAGTGCTGCTCGCCGCGACGATCCCGGTAACGTTGCCGGCGCAAAACGGTGTTCCAAACGCGGACTGGCGCACTTACAACCGGACGGTCGCCGGGGACCGCTTTTCGCCACTCACCGAGATCACGCGTGCCAATGTGGGACGGCTGCGGGAAGTCTGCCGCTACGCGCTGCCTGAGGTGACGTCGCTCCAGACCGGCCCGATCGTGATCGCCGGCGTGCTGTACTTCACCACGGACACCATCTCTTACGCCATCGATGCGGCCAGCTGCGCCGAGCGGTGGAAGTACGTGCGGCACAGCGCTACGCCGCACCCACTCGCCGTGCATCGCGGCTTTGCCTACCTCGACGGCAGGGTGTTCCGCGGCACATCCGATGGGCAGGTGTTTGCTCTCAATGCGAGCGACGGGCGGCTGTTGTGGGAGCATGTCATCGCTGAGCAGACCCCCGGGATGTTGATGCCGATGGCGCCGATCGCCTGGAACGGCCTCGTGTACATCGGCACCGCCGGTGGGGATATCGTCGGCGTCACCGGACACGTGTATGCGCTCGATCCGGCGGATGGCCACGTGGTATGGCGGTTCGACGTGGTTCCCGATACGGGAGTGGGGCGAACCACGTGGACCAACCCACGGCTGCCGAAAGCGGGCGGCGGTCTGTGGACGTCGTTCACCCTCGACCAGCGTCGCGGCGTGCTGTTCGTGCCCGCGGGAAACCCGGCCCCCGACTTCGATATCGAACTGCGCACCGGCGACAATCTTTATACCAACTCCGTCATCGCACTCGACGCCCGAACCGGCCGCCTGCTCGGCTACAACCAGCTCGTCAAGCACGACAATCACGACTGGGACGTGGACAGTCCGCCCATCGTGGTCACCACGCGCGGCGGGCGGGCCATCGTGGCGTCCGCCAACAAGAACGGCCTGTTGTCGGTCCTGGACCGCTCGCGTACGACCACCTTGCCCG
>DATMZX010000171.1:0-7667 GCA_035573235.1 Gemmatimonadales bacterium | reverse complement strand
AGAAGTTACTGCGGCTGCGCAGCGTCTTCACGGAGAGCGCGGCCGTCACGCCTCCCACCACACACAGGAAGGTCGCGGGCACGTCGTGGAAGACGGGCTGCAGCCCGATGACGACCGCGAGGATCATCGCCGCGATCATCGAGACGCGCCCGTTGAACAGCACCGTCATCATCATGGCGAGGAACGGCATGAACACGAGCTCGGGGTGCAGCGGATAGAACCGCGCGATGAGCCCCGCCTGCACGATCAGGACGGCGAACAGCCCGCCGATCAGCGCGACCTGTTTGATGTCGCGGTAGGTCTCGCGCCGGTAGAACACCATCAGCACCCAGAAGATCGCGATGATCAGCGAGTCGCGCAGCAGCGGGCCGATCACGCCGCGAATCGAGTACGTCGTCGCGGCGCCGCGGCGCAGCAGCTCCTGATGCAGCGCGACGAGTCGCTCGTGCGCCTCGTTGGTCACGACTTCGTGCGGGGCCACGATCCGGTCGCCCGCGCGCACGATGTATTTGCTGGGATCGACGCTGCCGCGCAGCTCGTTGCGGCGCCGCTCGGTCTCGAGCTGCTTCGGAATCAGCGTGGGCCGGAAGAACTGCCGCACCAGCTTGAGGTACAGCACGTCGCCCACGCTCGAGCCGGCGTCGGGGTGCAGCTGCTTGGCTCGGCTCAGGTACTGCGCGAAGGTGAGCACCTGATCGCGCTGGACGGACGACTCCGTCGAGCCGCGCCGCACGATCAGCTCGCGCGATTGCTCGACGTTGAGCACGCCCGGACCGGTGACGCCCTGCGCAAGCGTGCGGTCGAACAAGCGGTCGAGCGCCTGTTGAATCGCGCGGCGCTTCCCGCCCTTGGCCAGATACGCGGCCTCCTGCAGCGACACGGGGATGCCGAACTCGCCGGCCGAGCGGATGATTACCTGCGGCCCCTGGTCGGCGGCGGCGTCGGCCGCGGCGAAGAACGCGGCCATCGTCGTGGCGCTACTGTCGTAGGCGCGCTGGCGAAACTCGTAGATCGGTTTCGCCGACGCCGCGAGCTCCTCGGCTTCGCGCTGCAGCTCGTCTTCCGACTTGTTCACCACGAAGTTGAACGGCGCGATGATTTCCTTGTCGGCGCGCGCGCCCGGCTCGAGCAGCGGCGCCACGTCCGCGGCGCTCGACGGGAAGGCCAAATGCGCCACCAGCGCCAGCGCCGGCACCCAGATCCAGCGCGCGACATGGTAGCGGACCTTCTCCTGCGTCGGGACGTTCATCTCAACCCTGCGCGTCCTCGGCATAGGCGCGGATGATGTCGCGCACGAGCCGATGGCGGACCACGTCGCCTTCTTCCAGGTAGACGAAGCCGATGCCTTCGATCCCCGGCAGAATCCGCTCGATCTGCAGCAATCCCGAGTCTTCGCGGTTGGGCAGATCGATCTGCGTCTTGTCGCCCGTGATCACCGCCCGCGAATTCACGCCCAGTCGCGTGAGGAACATCTTCATCTGCATCCCGGTCGCGTTCTGCGCTTCGTCCAGAATGACGAACGCGTCGCTCAGCGTGCGGCCCCGCATGTAGGCGAGCGGCGCGATCTCGATCGTGCGCGTTTCGAGCGCCTTCTCCACGCGCTCGCGCGGCATCATGTCCTCGAGCGCGTCGTACAGCGGGCGCAGATACGGATCGACCTTCTGCTGCAGATCGCCCGGGAGGAATCCGAGGTTCTCCCCCGCCTCGACCGCGGGACGCGCCAGCACGATGCGGCGGACGCGCTTGCGGGACAGCGCGTCGACGGCGGCGGCGACGGCGAGGTAGGTCTTGCCGGTTCCCGCGGGGCCGATGCCGATGACGATGTCGTGCTCCGCGATGGAGCGCAGGTACTCGCGCTGGCCCGTCGTCTTGGGCTGAATCACGCGGCGCAGGCCCGGCAGGATGATCTTCACCGGGTCGGCCTGTTGGCGCCCGAGCGCCCCCTGCGCCTCTTCGGCGATCAGCCGCTCCACATCGTGGACGTCGAGGGTCTCGCCCATGCGCGCGAGGTCGATGAGCGCCTGCGCGACCGGGCTCGCCTTGTCGATGGCGGCTTGTGTTCCTCCCAGCGACATGCTGTCGCCGCGCAGCGAGACGCGGACGCCCATGCGTCGCGCGAGCTCGAGCAGGTTCGCGTCGTTCACGCCGGCCAACGCCAGCGGATCCACGCCTTCCACGGACAACCGGTGGACGACGTCGTCAGTCATGAGAGGGCACCGCCTTGATGTGGAGCGCGGCGAGATCTTCCGGCCGGGCTGGGGCCGGCGCGCCCTCGAACAGGGCGCGCGCCGCGGTGGTCTTCGGAAATGCGATCACGTCCCGGAGTGAGCCGGCGCCCGCGAGCAGCATCGCCACACGATCGAAGCCGACGGCGAACCCGCCGTGCGGCGGCGCCCCGGCGGCCAACGCCGTCAACAGGAAGCCAAACCGCGCATCGATCTCGGCCGGTGACAGTCCGAGATGCCGGAACACCGTGCGCTGCACCGTGGGATCGGTGATGCGGATCGATCCCGAGCCGAGCTCGTTCCCGTTGTACACGGCGTCGTAGTGCTGGGCGCGGCACGCGAATGGGTCGCTGTCGAGCTTCGCGACGTCCTCCGGATGCGGCGACGTAAAGGGATGATGCGCGAACACCGGCTTGCCGGTCTCCGGATCGGCCTCGAACAGCGGGAAGTCCACGACCCAGCAGAATGCGTGCGCGATCTTGGGCGCCGGACGCAAACGCTTGATCACTTCCTGGCGCACCTTGTCGAGCGCCGGCGAAGTCACGCGATCGGGCCCGACGGTCATGAGCGCGGCATCCCCGTCGCCGACGCCGAGCTGCCCCAGCGCTTCGGCGTTGAAGTGCTTCCCGACCGAGCCCGAGAGCTGCTCGCCTTGCCGCTTCACCCACGCGAGACCGCCGGCGCCGGCGGCCTTGGCGGTTTCGGTGAGCTGATCGACATCCTTGCGTGACAGCGAGCCGCCGCCGCGCACGGCGATGCCCCGCACGCGCGAGCCATTCGTGGCCGACTGGAAAAAGGGTACGCCGAGCGGCTGGACCGCTTTCGTCCAGTCGGTGATCGCGAATTCGTAGCGCAGGTCCGGTTTGTCGGTGCCGTAGCGCTCCATCGCCTCACGCCACGTGAGCCGGGAGAACGGACGGGGAATCGTGTGCCCCGCTTCGTCCCACAGCTCGACGAGCACCTGCTCGACGTAGCCGATCACATCGTCCTGGCCGACGAACGATGCCTCGATGTCGATCTGCGAAAACTCGGGCTGGCGATCGAATCGCAAGTCTTCGTCGCGGAAGCAGCGCGCGATCTGGAAATAGCGGTCGAATCCGGAGACCATGAGCAGCTGCTTGTAGATCTGCGGAGATTGCGGCAAGGCGTAGAACTCCCCGGGATGCACGCGCGACGGGACCAGGTAGTCGCGCGCCCCCTCGGGCGTCGGCTTCGTCAGATTCGGCGTCTCGATTTCGAGGAAGTCCATCGCGGTCATCGCGCGCCGGGCGCGCTGGAGCAGGCGGTGGCGCAGGATGAGGTTCGCCTGGAGCTCGGCGCGGCGCAGATCGAGGTGGCGGTACTTGAGGCGCAGCTCTTCGGCCGCGAGCTCTTCGCCTTTGCCGCGCGCCACCGGGATCGCGGGCGTCTCGGCCGGACCGGCGATGCGCAGCGTCTTCGCGTGCACCTCGACGTCACCGGTGGCCAGCTCGGGATTGCGCATGTTCGCGGGACGGGCGACGACGTCGCCCTCGACGAGGAGAACGGTCTCCGGACCGACCGACTGCGCGCGAGACAGGATTTCGGGGGACGCCCAGCCCGGCCCAAGGGCGACCTGGACCAGGCCGTCGCGATCGCGCAGATCGAGGAACACGATGCCGCCAAGGTCGCGGCGCCGGTGGACCCAGCCGCCCAGCTTCACCTGCTGTCCGACGTGCTCCTTGCGAAGCTCGCCGCAGCGATGGGTTCGTTGGGTTGTCCGAGTCACGCCTTCGCGAGCGTTTATGCTCCTCCCATCTCTGCGTCGCACAGAATCCGGTAAAACTCGGTGGCGTCGTTCGCCGCCAGCAGCCGCGCGCGGATCGGCTCGCGCCGCACGAGGCGCGAGATGCGGCTGAGCGCCTTCACGTGCGCACCGGCCTGCGATTCAGGCCCGGCCAGCAGGAAGAACAGCCGCACCGGCTCGCCGTCCACCGTTTCATAAGGCACTGGCGCCGGGGCCGTTCCGGCGACCGCGATCAAATTGGTCAGCGCCGGGGTCTTTCCATGCGGCACGGCCACGCCATAGCCAATCCCGGTCGGGAACTGTCGCTCCCGCTCCAGCACCGCCTGCAGCACGTCCGGAGCGGCGCCATTCCCTCCGACCAGCAATTCCACCAATTCCCGCAATACCCCGTCCTTATTCTGGGCCCGTAGAGGCACCCGAATACGGTCAGGCGTAAGCAGTTCGGAAAGTCTCAATGGAGTGTGTCCAAGTGCCGTAACCGGTTGAAGATAGTTGACTTGAGTTGACGGCGCCACAGCCTTGAGTAAACGTTCGGCATGCAACGCATTGGAATGCTGTTGGTTGGACTGTCCACCCTCGGCAGCGCGCGCCTCGGCGCGCAGGCCGCGACGGGGACGACGCTCTGGCGGGTCGCGGCAACGACCCTCGCCACCCCCCCCGCCCTCGCCCAGGGGGCCGCGGCGACCATCTGGAATCCCGCGCAGACGCAGGACAGCGCGCGCTTGCAGCTCGCGCTCGAAGCGATCCAAACACCCTCGGCGATCAATGCCACCGGAATGATCGGTACGATTCGCATTCCCGCGGGACGCATCGGGCACCTCGGCCTGGTCTATGGGCGCGTGGGTCTGAGCGACATCGCGCAGACCATCGACAGCCCCGACCCCACGGGAAGCGCGGTGCCGGTGTACACCTTTGCCGTGGGCGCCAACTGGTCGCGCTCGCTGAGCGGAACGGACGTCGGGGCGACGGTCGCGTTTCACGAGACGCGTCTCGATGAGGAGAACGACGATCGCTGGACGCTCGATATCGGCGCGAGCCGCTCCTTCAGTAGCGATCGGTTTCGGATTGCCGCGGCGACGCATTTCTTTTCGTCATTCACCGCCAACGATCCCGCGCAGGACGTGTTCGCCGGTGTCGAAGCGCGGATCTGGACCGGCCCGGTGTCCGAGCGCGGCGATCGCACGGTGGTTCGCGGCCGCTACGGGATTTCGTTCGCGCACGGCTTCACCGCGGACCATCAGCTGGGCGTGGGAGCGGAGTTGTCGAAGATCGTGAATATCGACGTGTTGTTCGCGCACGAGGGCGGCTATAGCGGCGGCTCGTGGCGGCCGGTGGTGGGCCTCGGCCTCGCGATCGGGAAGTATCGCATCGGCCTCGCGCGCGACGGCGGCGTCAGCGATCTCGGCTCGGCCTACCGCGTCGGAGTGGAAGCGCGATTCAAATGACCGTCGACCTCCTCAGTCTCACGCCGGAGGCGGCGCAAGCAACTCTCCAGGAATGGCTGGCGGCGCGCGGTGAACCCGCCTACCGCCTGCGTCAGGTCGCTCCCCGCCTGTGGCAACGTCCGGTGGCCTCCTGGAAGGAGGCAACCGATTTGCCCGAGCCGCTCCGCGACGCACTCGCTGAAGCGTTTCCGCTGCGCCGGCTGAGCCTCAAGACGCATCAGCAGTCGAGCGACGGCACGCAGAAGTTTCTGTGGGACCTCGGCGACGGCGAAGCGATCGAGTCGGTGCTCATCCCGGAAGGCAAACGCCGCACGCTGTGCATCTCGTCGCAGGCCGGATGCGCGCTCGGCTGCGTGTTCTGCGCGACGGGGCGCATGGGATTCCGGCGCAATCTCTCGCCCGCCGAAATCGCGGGGCAGGTGCGCGAGCTGATTCTGCGCGACCCGGCGCTGAAGCCGTCGAACATCGTATTCATGGGAATGGGCGAGCCGCTGCTCAACTGGGACGCGGTGGATACGACGCTCACGATCCTGAACCGGACCGAAGGACTCGGGATTGGGGCCCGGCACATCACGCTGTCGACGGTGGGAATCCTGCCGGCGCTCGCGCACTTTGCCCGCCGCCCCGAGCAGTTCCGGCTGGCGGTCTCGCTGCATGCGCCGTCGCCGGCGTTGCGGCGCGAGCTGATGCCGATCGAAAAGAAGTACACCCTGCCCGAGCTCATGGACGCGTTGAAGCAGTTCCGGCGCCGGGTGACGCTCGAGTACGTGCTGATCGGCGGGAGGAACGACTCGCTGGAGACGGCGGATCAGCTCGCGACGCTGGCGCAGCCGCTCGAAGCGCTCGTGAACCTGTTGCCGCTGCACCCCGGCGGCGCGCCCGATTTGACGCCGAGCACGCGCGCGCAGATGATGGCCTTCGAAGGGCGTCTGAAGCTCCGGGGAGTGGAGGCGGTATTGCGGCGCAGCCGCGGCCTCGATATCAGCGCGGCGTGCGGCCAGCTACGGGTGGAAGTCGAGGCCCGATCCCGCCGCCGCAAAGTCGGCGCCGAGGAGCACACTCACATCGAGTAGCTTCGCGCTGTCGAGCTGCACCTCCACGCGTCCCCGCCCCAACGCTTTCCGGACTTTCTCGCCGACCGCCGCCGAACCTCGCCGCACGATGATTGTGGTCGAATCGAGCGTCGCGCCGTCGGCATTCCCGAAGTACACGACGTCGATTCCTTCGCGGCGCAGCAGTCGCGTGCCGACCCGCGCGTCGCCGGCGCGGCCGTTTGCGTTGAGCACTTCCACGGTAATGGTGCCGGCGCGATCACCCGGAATCGCGCGCGCCTCGGTATCGCCACCGCGACATGCGATACACCACAACAACAGCGCCGCGCCGATCGGCTTCATGACGGTCCTACGAGTTGATTCCAGAACGCCACCGTTTCCGCCCGGAGCGGCCACCCGGACCGGATGGTCCACTCGAGCCGGCGCCGCGCCACGTCCTTGAGGACCGCGTCTCGCTCGCCGGGGACCCGGCGGGCGAGGTCCGGACCCTCCGGAAGCGAGCGCCCGGGCTCCAGATAGTCGGCGAGATAGAGCATGCGACCGACGTCGTCCCACTCGGCCGAGCCGAGCGTGTGATAGCGGACCGCATCGAGGACACCCCGGTCCCGCTCCCCTGCAGCGGCGGCGCGATCTGCGGCGGCGGGTCCGTGCGCGGTCCGATTGCCGAGCTGGGCATCGCGCAGCGCGTCGTGCAGCCAGCCGGCGCGGATCCAGCGATCGCGCTCCTGTGGACTCACCCGCATCGCATCGGCCCAGGTGCCGAGCAGCGCGACCACGCGTTCGATGTGGGCCCGTCGCGACGCGGAGACTTCGGCCCACGCCGGCAAGCTCACGGCGTGACCCGCGGGTCCGCGCCGATGCCTTCGCCGAGCACAACGTTATCGAGCAGTCGAGTCTTGCCGACGCGGGCGGCGACGACCGCCACGGTGCGCGCGGTGACGCGCTCGACCGGCCGCAGGTGCTCATCGATGAGGGCGCAGTACTCGGGGATCACGCCGGGGGAATGCATCGCCTCGAGGCCGGCGCGCTGCAGCTTGAGCGGATCGGCTTCTCCCGCGCGCCAGGTCTGCTCCAGCGTGCGCAGCGCGCGCGCGAGCACGAGGGCGGAGCGCCGCTCGTCCGGGCTCAAGTAGCTGTTGCGCGAGGAGAGCGCGAGCCCGTCCAGCTCGCGCACGGTCGG
>DATMZX010000170.1:0-2417 GCA_035573235.1 Gemmatimonadales bacterium | reverse complement strand
GCCATGATCGGCGGAGATCATGATGGCGGTATCGCCCGCGACTCCCAGCTCTCCCAAAAGCTCCAACAGCCTGCCCACGCAGCGGTCGGCTGCGAGTACGCCGACGTCATAGCCGTCGAACATACGCCGCACCGCCGCCATGTCGACGATCTCCTGGGGCTGCCGCGGGTAATGAGCGCGATCGTATTCGTTGGGCTTGAATCCCCGGCCCTCGTGCGCGCTGTGCGGCCCACAGCCCTGCCAGTGCCGGGCGCGCACCTCTTCCGTCAGCCACCCGGGCGTGGGCGAGTCCCTGAAAGGCTCCCCGTAGGAAGCGGGGGTGCGATACGGGGCGTGGGGATCCCACAGGTGCACGTGCAGGAACCAGTTGTCGTTGCGGCCGCATCTGCGCAGCCAGTCGGCCGCCACGGCATGGACGTCCTCGGCCGTCTCCATGCCCCACTTGCCGACGTTGTAGGCCTCATCGAAGCCGGCGTGCCAGTGAAAGGCGGAATGGCGGTGCGCGAAGGAGCTCACCGTGACGGTCCGCAATCCGGTTTCCCTCAGGCGGTTGGGAAAAGAGTCGAGGTGCAGGCGGGAGAAGAACCCGCGTTGCGGGCCGTCGATCGTCGGATCCGCATCGGTGCCGCCATGGTTGACCACGCCGTTGTGGATCCCGAAGCGACCGGTGAGGAGCGCCGTGCGGCTCGGCAGGCATGGGACGTCGGAAGCGTAGACGTTCTCGAACACCAGCGCGTCGGCTGCGATGCGGTCGATGTTGGGACTGGTCGCGCGGTGATAACCGTAGCAGCCCAGGTGATCGCAGCGCAGGGTATCGATGTCGATGTAGAGCAGTCGCATGACGCCTGGACTCCCCTGGGCTCGGTGGAATGGGTGCCGCCGCGGCGTTCCCGGGTGCTACGGCGTGATGTTGTCGGCGGTCTGCGGCATCGCCGCGCCTTCCTGCTGCCGGGGCGGGCCTGGCGCGCCGGGGATCACTCGCCCGCCGTGTCGCGCCAGCGCGGCCTCGATGAGGCCGCGCAGCTGTCGGACGACCGCGGGTTGCTCTGCCGCGAGGTCCGTCCGCTCCCCTGGGTCGGCGACCACATCGTAAAGCTCATCGTGCAACCGCGGCATATCAGGGTAGTGCAGTGCGCCCATATAGTGAATGAGTTTCCAGCGTCCCTCGATGACGGCGACCGAGCCGGTCTTCAAAGCGCCGAACCGGGGATTCTGCTCGAAGTTCATGCTGAAAATCGCCCGGTGCGGCGCTTGCGCGTCGGACTGCGTGTCCGCGCAGGCACCGAGCAGCGAGCGTCCTTCCCAGTCTGCAGGGGCGGTCACGCCGGCCAGCGCCGCCAGTGTCGGTGCGATGTCCGCCTGCTGCACGGGCGCAGCGCACCGGTTGCCGGTGGTCTCGCCCGGCAGCTTGACGATGAGCGGCACGTGGACGATCTCGTTGTAGAGTCCCGGGCCGGTGTGCGCCCCGTAACCATGGGCGAAGCTTTCGCCGTGATCCGCCGAGACGACGATGGCGGTGTCGGGCCCCAGGATCTCGAGCGCGCGCTGCAGGAACGGACCTGCGTATGCGTCGGCGTAGCTTATGGCCTCATCGTACCTGGCCTCGAGCACACTGACCTGAGGCTCGGTGAGCCGCGATTGCAGCCAGCCCCAGTACGGCTGAGTGCTTGCCGCGGTCCTGTCTTTCCGCGACGCATCGAAGCGGCCGAGCCAGGGTGGTGGCACCGCATAGGGCGAGTGCGGCGGAAAGAGGTGTACCCACAGGAAGACGGGCTTGGTACGGTCGACATGCGTGAGCCATTGCAGGGCCGGTTCGATGGCCAGGCGCGGGTCGTGCTCCAGGTTCTGCGGCGGACCGCGAAAACGCGCCGCGAGCTCATCCATCTCCTGCAGCGGTGACAGCTCGGACGCCGCGCACACGTATTTCAGGTATTTCGACAGCCTGTCGGCGCAGAGCGTCACGCGGCCAATGCGGTCCGTGCTGGCAAACTGGAAGTAGGGGCCGAAGCCCTGTTTGGATGCACCGGCGATCGCGTTGGTCGACACGTAGCCCGTCCGATAGCCAGCCCGCTCCAATACGGCGGGCAGCGACGTGCGCCGCGTGTAGGTGAGCGGCCATACCGGCAACTGCAGCGCGCGGTTCGTCCACGGCAGCGTGCCGGTCATGATCGTCGCCACGCCGGGAGTCGTGAAGTTGGCATTCGCATAGGCACGATCGAACGTCACCGCTTCCTGCGCAAACTGCGCGAGCCTCGGCGTCGTGGGCCGCGAGTATCCGTAGAGAGACATGTGCGGTGCGGAAAGTGCGTCGATCGTCAGCAGCACGATGTTGGGGCGGGCGGCGCCCGTGCTGACTGGAAGAGACGTCGCGGTCTGCACCGCCCGCGCCGGGCCCGGATCGCCGGGCGCTGCATTCG
>DATMZX010000169.1:0-3336 GCA_035573235.1 Gemmatimonadales bacterium | reverse complement strand
CCTGCTCGCCCGTCGTGAGCGTGTCGGTCGACACGAGTTACCATCCCGTGCCGGTGACTTCGGCGCGCGCACACGTGGCCGCTTCGTCGCTCGCCAACTCGTGCGTCGTCGTAAGCGGCGGTGGTCTTGAGGACACCGTCCAGGTCACGACGATGCCGGTCACCTTCAACGGTACGATCTCTACGACGACTCCGATCATCGGGGATACGCTGATCCTGACATCGAGCACGACCCTCCGGTTCGATACCGATAGCGCCAATGTCGAGTTCGAGGATGGTATCCGGGGCGAGGTGCTCTCCGTCACCCAAGACTCGCTTGTGATTCGAGTGCCCCAGCCGGACGTGAACCAGCCTGCCGTCGTCTTGGTCAAGGGGATCAGGCCGCGGTACGCGCCGACGCTGCTGGTCGATCTGCCGAGCGCGAGCGCGCTCGACGTGCAGCCCATTGGAGATCGGGAGACTCCGGGGTCGGTCATTATCACGCCACCGGCGAGTGGCGGGGCCGATCTTGTTTTCTACGACGGCTTCAAAACGGGTGCCAATGCCGGTACGCCGCCCGGAGCGACGGTCTTCGACTACTACTATCAGTTCACATTGACGACGACCGATACGCTGACGTTCACGCTGGACTGGGATACCGGCGCGGATCTCGACATGGTCAACCTGCGCTCGAACTTCTCGCTAATCGGCGGACTCGGGGCCGCATCGGCCAGCCAGCCCGAGACGTATAGCGTTGTGTTCCCGGCCGGAACGTACCATCTGCTGATTGAATCATTCGATGATCACGGCGAGCCGGCCCACCTGTTCAAGGTCACGATTCACAATCCGTAATCAAGGAGCGGCGTCGATTCGCGGCCCCGGGGACGTCCTCGGGGCCGCTTCTTTTTCGGAAGGTGCTATCGCACCCAGGACGGCGGCCGACCACACCGCCGTCCCAATCGCGACATGCGCCGCCTGCAGGCCGCTCGGCAGGCCCAGGAGCACCACAGCGGCGCCAATCGTGATCTGCAGCACGATCAGACCGAGCACGATCTTCGGCGTGCGGCCGGGCGTGCGCAGGGCCCACACGAGCGCGACCATGGCAAGCGAGTAGGCGAGCAGGCGGTGAATCCATTGAATCCACGCGAGCGGACCCGCGCTCATCCAGATCTCGCCATTACAGAGCGGGAACCCGTGGCAGGCGGCGGCCGCGCCGAGATTCGCCGTGAGCGCGCCGAAGAGGACTGTGACGAACGCCAGCACCATCACTGGAGAGAGTGCAGGCGATCGCGCCCGGGCGGCGGAGAGCAATGTCGCAAGCAGTAACATCGCCGTGCCCAGATGCAGCACGATGCTCCACGCGGGCAGCTCGAGCTTCACGGTAATTGCCCCGAGCAGCACCTGAATCACCAGGAGCGAGACCGCGACGTACGCGGCCGTAGGTTTTCCAACCCCGGGCGCAAGCCCGGGGTCTCGAGGAAGGCGGCGGGACAGGAGCCATCCGTAGAACGCCAATGCTAGAACCAGGATCGACACCAGCGCGGCAACGAGCCGGTGGCTCCACTCGATCACCGTGCCGATGTCGTTGAGCGGCGGAAACAGATGGCCGTTGCACAGCGGCCAGTGATCGCCGCAGCCCAATCCAGATCCCGTGATGCGCACGACGGCGCCGAGGACGATGAGGAGATAGGTGCAGACGGCGGCGGACCAGGCGAGACTCGAAAAACGTCGCGTCATAGGCGGCGAAATGTATATTCCCGGACCCCATGTCCACACCTCTGATGCCCGCCGATCGCTGGGGCGAACGACTCATCCGGCGCCTCGGCCTGTGGAGCGCGGTCGCGGTGCTGGTGGGCTCGACGATCGGCAGCGGCATCTTCCGCACCCCCGCGGGGGTCGCGCAGCGCATCGACGATGTGCCGCTGTTTCTGCTTGCGTGGGTGCTCGGCGCGCTGGTCGTGCTGTGCGGCGCGCTCACGTACTCGGAGCTCGCCGCCGCGTTCCCGCGCTCGGGCGGCGTGTACGTGTTCGTGCGCGAGTCGTTCGGCCCGCTGCCCGCGTTTCTGTTCGCCTGGGCCGAGCTGTGGATCATCCGGCCCGGCGCGTTCGGCGCGATCGGCATCACCGCGTCCGCCTACACTCTCCGCACCCTCGGCGCCGATCCCGCCGCGGTCGCCGCCGTGATCGGACCGGTCGAGATCCGCGCGGAGCAGCTGCTCGGCGCGGGATACATCCTGCTCGTCGGCGCCGTCAACTATTTCGGGATTCACCGCGGCGCCATTCTCCAGAACCTGAGCACCGTGTTCAAGGTCGGCGCACTGGCGCTGCTCGTGCTGGTCGGATTTGCGCTCGGCAAGCCCGCCGAGCCGATCAGCGGTGGGATTCTGGCGCAGCGCGCGCACGTCGGGCTGTCGCCGTTCCTGCTGGCGATGGTGGCGATTCTGTGGGCCTACGACGGCTGGGCCGACCTCGCCTTCGTCGGCGGGGAAGTGCAGCGCCCCCAAAAGAACCTGCCGCGCGCGCTGCTGATCGGGACGTCGATCGTGGTCGTGCTCTACCTGACCGCGAACCTGGTGTACCTGCACCTGCTGCCGATTCAGCAGATGAAGCACGCCGAGCTGGTGGCGGCCGACGTGGCGCGGCTCACGATCGGCACGGTGGGCGTGGTGATCGTGTCGGCCGCGATCGCCGTGAGCACGTTCGGCACGCTCAACGGCTCGATGATGACCGCGCCGCGCATCTTTTTCGCGGCCGCCGAGGACGGGTTGTTTCCGAACGCGATCGCGCGCGTCGATCCGCGCACGTCCTCGCCCGTGGGAGCGATCGTGCTGATGACCGTGATGGGCATGATCTTCATCCTGGTGCGCACGTTCACGGCGCTGGCCGATCAGTTCATCATCGGGATCTGGCCGTTCTATGCGCTCGCGGTGGCGGGGGTGTTCGTGCTGCGGCGCACGCGGCCGCGGCTCGAGCGGCCCTACAGGACGTGGGGCTATCCGTTCGTGCCACTCGTGTTCCTCGCGGGCGCGCTGCTCCTGCTCGGCAACTATCTCGTGTCTGAGACCACGGCCTTCGCGGTGGATATCGGCATCATTCTCAGCGGCATCCCCGCGTATCTGCTCTGGAAACGCGCGCAGCGGGTCCGGCCCCCGATAACCCCCATACGCCCATAAAAAACGAGGGCGCGGTTCTCCCGCGCCCTCGTTTTACTAGTCCCTTCGCTGCGCTCAGGGCAAGCCTAGAACGCGTACCGCAACGTCAGCTGAATCTGATAATTGCTCGAGAACAGCGCCCGGCCGGCGAATGGCTTGGGCGCGCCTGTGGTCGCGTCGTACAGCCGCGAGTCGAACGTGAACGT
>DATMZX010000168.1:0-13022 GCA_035573235.1 Gemmatimonadales bacterium | reverse complement strand
TTGAGCGTGCGGAACTCATTCGGGGTGATGGGCGCCCCCTCTTCCACGGCGAGGTCGGTGACGGCCTGGCAGAGATCGCCGTAGTCGTGCACAACTTGATCGACCGTGAATCCCTGCCGGTGCAACTCATCGCCGTGGTGCGCGGCACTCGTACCGATTTCGCTCTCGCCAGGGACGCCGCCCGTAGGCACCGCAGCGCCGGAGACCCGTGTACTCCCAACCGAATCGGAGGTCTCCTCTAGCCGAAGCGTCGTGATGATTTGATTCAGGAAAATCGGAATGCCGTACGTCAGCTCAGCGGTCGTTGGCGGGGGAATGGGCCGCCTGGCGACCTTCACCCTACAACGTGCGACCAGGTTCTCCCGGTTCGTCGTCAGAAACTCATGCAGCATAACAGCCCCTTCCGTAGTGAAGCCTCTTATGAAGCCCTTAAGCCTGCTTGGAACGGCACCAGGATTGAATCGCATCAGAGGGGTAGCTCGGAGGAGGTGAATAACGGTATTAAGCCGCTGGCGACGCCCCCGACCAGTTGCACAGTGGCCGGGGTTCTGTAGTCTAGCAGCATGCAATCGTTGCTCTTCTTGTTGCTCACCGCGACACAAATCCCGCTTCCCGAACATCCCCGTCCCGATTTCCAGCGCGCCGAGTGGCTCAATCTCAACGGTCGCTGGCATTTCGCGTTCGATCCGCGCGATGAACTGCGATCGCTTCCAGGAGATCGCGAGATTCTCGTACCGTTCTCCTGGGGTTCACCTCTGTCCGGGGTGCCCGATAGCGGCAATATCGGCTGGTACGAGCGGCAGATCACGATACCGGAGTCGTGGCGCGGTCGCCGCGTATTCCTGGTCGTCGGAGCAAGCGACTGGCGGACGACCGGGTGGCTCGACAGCACGAAGCTCGGCGAGTATCAGGGCGGCTACACGCCGTTCTCGTTCGAGCTGCCGCGGCAGCTGACGAACGGCCCGCACCGCCTCGTGCTGCGCGTGGACGACACGCCCCACGCGTTCAAGCTCGAAGGCAAACAGGGATACGGCGCGGCGCGCGGCATCTGGCAGACGGTCTATCTGGAAGCGCGCGGCAGCGCGCCGCTCGCGTCGGTGCACTTCACGCCTGCTCGCGATCTGAACTCGGTGAGCATGGTCGCGCGGCTGCTCGAGCCGGCGCCGCGCGCGCTGACGCTCACCGTCACGCTGACCAACCGCGAGGGACAGCCGTCATTCACGACGCGCGTCGCCCGCGGCGCATCGACCGCGCGGCTCGCAATTCCACTCCCGAACGCGCGTCGCTGGTCACTCGACGATCCGTTCCTGCACGAGGCGACGGTGCGCGTGACCGGCCCCAGTCTGATCGAAGACCGAGTCACGACGTACTTCGGCATGCGCACGATCTCGGTCGTCGATCTGCCGGGCACGACCTATCCCTACGTGGCGATCAACGGCACGCCCGTGTTTCTCCAGCTCGCGCTCGACCAGGCGTATCATCCCGACGGCTTCTACACGTTCCCAACCGACAGCATCCTGCGCGACGAGATCGCGCGCGCCCGCAACATCGGCCTGAACGGGCTGCGCGAGCACGTCAAAATCGAAGCGCCGCGCAAGCTCTACTGGGCCGACCGGCTCGGCGTGCTGATCATGGCCGACATTCCGAATTGGTGGGGACCACCGGACTCCGCCGCGTTCCACGAGCACGACGTCGCGCTGCGCGGCATGCTCGATCGCGACTTCAATCACCCGGCGATCTTTTCGTGGGTGCTGTTCAACGAGACGTGGGGACTGCTCACCAAGGACGGCGATCGCGAGCGCTATCTGCCGGAAGCGCGCGCGCGCGTGGCGCGCGACTACGCGCTCGCCAAATCGCTCGACTCCACGCGGCTCGTCGAGGACAATTCTCCGTGCTGCGGCCGAGGCCACACGGAGACTGATCTCAACTCGTGGCACGAGTACCTGCCGGGCTGGCGCTGGGAACAGCGCGTCAAGCAGGTCAGCGACAGCACCTATGCCGGATCGTCGTGGAACTTCGAGACCCCATGGCGCCAGGCGCGCCAACCGATGCTGAACTCGGAGTTCGGTAACGTGTGGGGCTACGAAGGCAGCACCGGCGACGTCGACTGGAGCTGGGACTACCATCGCGCGATCAACGCGTTTCGCCGCAATCCCAAACTGTCGGGCTGGTTGTATACCGAGCACCACGACGTCATCAACGAATGGAACGGCTACTGGCGCTTCGATCGCACGCGGAAAGAAACCGGCTTTGGTGACCTGGTCGAAGGAATGTCGCTGCGTGACCTACATAGCCCCCTCTACATCGCCGTGGGCGACTCGGAGCTCGCTCGCGCCGCGCGTCCGCGCGAACGCATCAGCGTGCCGCTGTTTGCCTCCTTTTTGACGGGCGCTCGTTACGGCGATTCGCTGACGCTGCGGGCCGAGATGCATGGCTGGAATTCGTTAGGGGAGGAGAAACGCTACGCGTCGACGGTCCGTCGCATCGCCTATCGACCTTGGATGGCTGGCCCGCTCGAACCATTCTCTATCACGATGCCGAATGAGCCGGCGGTGGTGGTACTCTCCGTTCGTCTGGAAGGGGCGGATGGGCTCATCGTGCATCAGAACTTCACGACTTTCGTCGTCGAGGGTCCGACCCCGGACACCGTGCTGCTTTCGAATGGACGCCAAGCCCGCGTCGTCCGAGTCCCCGCGACCGCCGTGCGCGACGCACACTGGAGTCTCAAGCAGTGGACCGTGCTCGGCGATCGGAAGCTGAACGGGGCGGGGAGTGGTTACTTCGAGTATCGGTGGGCCTGGCCCGCCGGGCTCGATGTCTCCGCGGTCGAGAGCGCCACGTTCCTCGTCGAAGCATCTGCCAAACGGCTCAACGGCAAGGATCGTGATTCGACCGCCTCGAGCGGCGACTACATGCGCGGCGGCGGTTTCCACGATCCCAGCCGCAATCCCAACAGCTACCCGATGACCGGGGAGCATCCATTCCCAAGCGCGGTGACGGTGCGTGTGAACGGCGTGCCGGCGGGCCGAGTGCCGCTCGCGGATGATCCGGCCGACTCGCGGGGCATTCTCAGCTGGCAGGCACAGCCGCACGACGGCCATCTCTACGAAGCCGGATCGTATGGGCAGCTGCTGCGCATCACGCTGCCGCCCGATGCGCTGAGTGCCGCGGCGCGCGCCGGTGAAATCGTCGTGAGACTGGAAGTCGACGCGGCGCTGCCCGGCGGGCTGGCGATTTACGGCGCGCGCTTCGGTCGCTATCCCATCGACCCCACCATCATCTTTACCTTGCGATGAAAACCACCTGGATCCTCGCGCTCATACTCGCGTCGGCCTGCACGCGATCTCAAGGCGTCACGCGCGAACCGTTCGGCAAGCTGCCGGATGGCCGGAGTGTCGAGCTGTTCACGCTGACGAACCGCCATGGCATCGCAGTGCGCGCGATGACGTACGGCGCCATCATCACCTCGATCCGAACGCCGGACCGTCACGGCACCGGCGCCGACATCGTGCTCGGCTTCGACAGCCTCGACGGGTACCTGGCGGGATCGCCGTATTTCGGCGCGGTCGTGGGACGGTACGCGAACCGGATCGCCGGCGGCCGATTCACGCTGGATGGCGTCACCTACCGCCTCGCGCGCAACAATGGGCCCAACACCCTGCACGGCGGGACTCAAGGGTTCGACAAGGTCCTGTGGAGCGCGCAGCCGTTTCAGACCGACAGCACGCGCGGCGTGGTGTTTCAGTACGAGAGTCGCGCCGGCGAAGAGGGATATCCGGGGACGCTGCAGGTGAAGACCACGTACACGCTGACCGACGACAACGAGCTCGACATCGAGTACGAGGCCCTGACCGACAAGGCGACCCCGATCAACCTCTCGCAGCACACCTACTGGAATCTGCACGGCGACGGGCGGGGAGACATTCTCGACCACGTGCTGACGCTCAACGCATCGGCATACACCCCGGTCGATTCGACGCTGATTCCGACCGGTCAGATTGCCGGCGTCGACGGCACTCCGTTCGATTTTCGGCACCCAACCGCGATCGGCGCCCGCATCAACGACGTCAACGAACAGCTCCGGTTCGGACGCGGCTACGACCACAACTGGGTGCTGGACGGCAATCCGGTGGAGAAGACGGTGAATGCGGCGCGGCTGGAGGACCCCGCGACGGGGCGCCGGCTGGACATCGGCACGACGGAGCCTGGCATTCAGTTCTACTCGGGCAACTTCCTCGACGGCACGCTCAAGGGAAAAGGCGGTCGCGCATACGGGCACCGCACTGGTCTGTGTCTCGAGACGCAGCATTTCCCCGACTCGCCGAATCATGCCAACTTTCCTTCGACCATTCTGCGTCCGGGCCGGCGGTATCAGTCCCGCACCACGATCGTGTTTTCGGAGGCTCCATGAATATTGCTGCGTTCATCGCCGTGTGCGTGCTGTCTCAGCAGAACTTCGACACGGTCCAGGTCCGCACGCAGAAAGTCGCGGACGGCGTCTACATGCTGATCGGGGCCGGCGGCAACATCGGGTTGGCGATCGGTGACGATGCCGTGTTCGTGGTCGACGACCAGTACGCGCCCCTCACGCCGAAAGTCCTCGCCGCGATCGCCGCGCTCACGAGCAAGCCGGTGCGCTTCGTCGTGAATACGCACTGGCACGGCGATCACACCGGCGGCAACGAGCACATGGGGCAGGCCGGGGCGCTGCTGGTGGCGCAGGACAACGTGCGGCGCCGGCTGTCGACCCAGCAGGTCCTCGCGTTCTTCAAGGATACCGTGCCGGCGGCGCCGGCCGGAGCGCTGCCGGTGATCACGTTCAGCGACACGATCACGTTTCACATCAATGGCGATGACGTGCAGGCGTTTCATATCGCGCACGCGCACACCGACGGCGACGCGTTCATCGTGTGGCGCAAGGCCGACGTGGTCCACGCCGGCGATGTCTTCGTGACCTACGGGTTCCCGTTCATCGACCTCGACAGCGGCGGCTCGATCGACGGCATGATTGCGGGCTGCGACGTGCTGCTGACCCTCGGGGACGACAGCGTGAAGATCGTCCCCGGACACGGGCCGCTCAGCGACCGCGCCGCCGTGCGCGAGTACCGCGCGATGCTCAAGACGGTCCGCGATCGGGTCGCTCAACAAAAGAATGCGGGCCGCACGCTCGCGCAGACGCAGGCCACGCATCCCACCGGGCAGTTCGACGCGAAATGGGGCAGCGGGTTCATTAAGCCCGATCAATTCGTCGAGTTCGTTTACCGCAGCCTGCCCGAGCGGAAGCGCTGATCTAGCCCGTTTTGAAATAGAGTTAAACCCGCAACCGCGACTCCGGCTCTGGGTATGCCAGCCATACCAAGGAGAACAGGAGACTCTATGCGGTCGTATATCATCATGGCTGCGCTGCTGGTCGCCCCCGGAGCGACTTTGCTCGCGCAGGATACCACCACGACGCAAACGCCCCAGCGAGACACGATTCGGGGCTATAACAACAGCAACAGCTGGCAGAACTCGCAGCGGCATGACAGCCTGCAGGGCGACAATGCGCTCGTCATGAAGATCCACAAGATCAATCAGATGGAGATCCAGGCGGGCCAGCTCGCGCAGCGCAACAGCTCGACGGCCAAGGTGAAGCAGTACGGCCAGCAGCTCGTGCGCGATCACCAGGCCGCCGACAAGAAGATCACGACGCTGGCCCAGAGCCTCGGCGTCACATTCCCGCCTGAAGGCATGAAGGCCGGGAACATGGGCCAGGACACGACGCAGGCTCGGGATGGCCAGCGCGATGACGGCATGCAGGAGCAACAGCAGCTGCAGCGGCTGAGTACCCTGCAGGGCGCGCAGTTCGACGCCGAGTTCGCGAACTTCATGGCGCAGGGTCACGACAAGGCCATCAAGATGCTCGAGCAGGCGCAGAGCACCGTGCAGAACGCCCAGCTGCGGACGTTCATCACCAGCACGCTCCCCACGCTGCGCACGCACCTGCAGGTCGCGCAGTCGCTGGGCGGCAGCACCACTGCGACCACGTCAGCCAGCAGTCAATAACTGATCGATGTTTTGGGGGTCCGCGCCGGATGCAGTTCGGTCCGGCGCGTCCCCGTTGTTCTAGTCTGGTGGGTATGCCTGGTGCGGCCTGCGGAGCGTGCTGTCCCACACGGCGAGCGCCGGCTTGGGATGCATCGCGCTGTCGGCGAGGCCGAGATGCGTGAATAGAGGAAGAATGGATCCCGGCGGCGGCGGATTGTTGGACGTATCGAGATCGTAGAACGTCAGCTGAAACACGCCCTGGGCGCGCGCGCTATCCAGCAACAGCTCCTGCCTCGCAAAGAACCGCGCTTGCTCGGCCGGTGACGAGACGATGGAATCGAGCGAGACCGACGCCCAGCCACCTTCCACGACAAGCACCGGCAAGACGGTCCCCTGCCGGATGCGACTGTAATAATCGAGCGGCAACGACTCGGGCTCCGCGAATCCGCCGAGGTAGGGGTAGCTCGACAGTCCGATCGCTTCCATGAACGGGAAGTCGCTGCGATCCTGCGCGATGCCGACGTACTGCCCGGGCGGCAGCCGGCCCCACGCCGTCTCCACCTGGATGCTGACGTACAACTTGCTCGGCAAGCTCGCCGCTTTGATCTGCGCGGCGACCGCGTTGGTCATCGTCACGACCGCCTGATAGACCGAATCGGGTGCGGCGACGCGAATCAGGTTCGTCTCGGCGGCGAGACCCAGGTAACTGGGCTGGATTTTCTGCGCCACCGCAAACGTCCATTCGCGGTACAGCCGCTGCACCATCGTGTCGGTGATGCTGCGGCCCGCGGCGACCAGCTCGGGAGCCTCGGCCGAGCGATTCAAGCCGTCGGTGACGTCGACCGTGAATACGATGGCCAGTCCCTTGGCGCGGTAGTACTGCGCGAGCGGGACCTCGACGGTATCGACCGCGCCCGCCGGCGTGTGTCCGGCGAGCAGCGCCGCCCACGGCGGTGAGACGTGCATGATGGCGGCGTCGGCGTGCGGAACCCAGTTGTCGATCGCCGCGATCAGATTCGCCGTCGAAGAGTCGAACCGCGGCGGAATGGCGGAAAACCCCATCAGGTAGGTGCGCGGCGGCAGACTCGGACCGCCGCCGTCGCCACAGGCGGCGATGATCCCCAGGATCGCTGGAAGAGCGACTCGCATTCTCACGTGGCGAATCTAAGCGGGCGTCGTGGACTCGGCCTGTGAACTGCCTCACATTTAGGCATGCTCCGCGCAACCATCCTGTTCTGTTTCATCCCCGTCGCGCTCTCGGCCCAACAAGCTCCCGACACCACCAAGCCCGTCACGCTCGCGCCCACGACGGTCACCGTCACGCGCTCCGAGCGGCAGTTGTCGCGAATCCCGAATTCGATTCAGACCGTGGATCGCCGCCAGATCAGCCAGGCCAAGCCCACGTGGGGACTCGATGAAGCCCTGGTGAATGTGCCCGGGGTGTTCGTTGCCAATCGCTACAACTTCTCGCAGGACCAGCGCATCTCGATTCGCGGTTTCGGCGCGCGCTCGGCGTTCGCCGTGCGCGGCATCAAGATCCTCGTGGACGGGATTCCACAGACGCTGCCCGACGGGCAGGGGCAGCTCACCAATCTCGAGCTGGGGGAAGTCGAGCGCATCGAAGTGCTGCGCGGCTCGACCTCGGCGCTGTTCGGGAACGCGTCGGGCGGCGTGATCAGCGTCTGGACCAACCCGCAGGACGTCGCGCAAGTGAAGGAGGACGCGCGCATCGTCGTGGGGCAGTTCTCCCAAAATACCGCGCGCAATTGGAGCAAATGGCAATCGACCACCGGCGTGCGCGTCGGTGGCGGCGGCGCGCAGCTGACGCTGTCGCGGCTCGACTACGACGGCGAGCGCGACCACAGCGGGGCCGACCAGCGTGTCTTCAATGCGCGCCTGAACGTGCCGGTCGGGGGATGGACGTTGGCCGTTGTGGCGGCGGGAGCGAATAATCCCCAGGCGGACAATCCCGGCTCGCTCACGTTCAACGAGCTGATGGCGAATCGCGACACGGTCCCGGTGCTGAATCGCAATCGCGACGCCGGCAAGGACGTGACGCAGTTTCAAACCGGCGCGACGCTGCGCCGCACCGCGGCGAACGGCCGCTCGGCGTCGTTCACGCTGTTCGGCCTGACCCGAGACCTCAAGAATCCGATCACGACCGCGTATATCGATCTCGATCGCGTCGATTACGGCGCGCGCGCGAGCGTGACGTACCCCATGCCGCTCGGATCGCTGCCGCACCGGCTCACGTTCGGATTCGACGTGCAGCGCCAGCAGGACGATCGCAAGAACTTTTCGTATCTGAACACGCCGGGCGACTCGGCTAAGCCCGACACGACGCGGACACTCGACCAGCTCGAGCACGTCATCGAGCTAGGGCCCTTCGTGCAGAGCGCGATCGATCTGTCGCCCACCGTTGCGTTGACCGCGGGGCTGCGCTACGACTGGGTAAAGTTCTCGGTGAACGATCACTTGATCACCGGGACGAACCCGGACGATTCGGGTGAGCGGCTGATGCAGGCGCTGTCGGGGTCGCTCGGGATCGCGCTGAATCCGTCGCGCGCGCTCACGCTGTATGGGAACGTCGGGTCGTCGTTCGAGACGCCGACCACGACGGAGCTCGCGAACTCGCCGTCGGGCGCGGGCGGATTCAATACCGGTCTCAACCCGCAGAAAGCGGTGAATTACGAAGTGGGCGCGCGCGGCACGATCGGAGAGCGCTTCAGCTATACGGGCGCGCTGTTTCAGGCGAACGTGCGCGACGCGCTCGTCCCCTACGAGATCGCGGCGCCGCGCTTCTACTATCGCAACGCCGGCAGCACGCGGCACCGCGGCGTCGAGCTGAGCGGCAGCGCCCAGGTGCTCGCGGGACTCAGCGTCAACGTGATCTGGACCTACTCCAACTATCGCTACCGCGACTACTCGTTCACCGACTCGCTCGGCACGCACGTGCTCGACGGGCGCGCGCTGCCCGGCATTCCGCAGAACTGGTTTCACACGATTCTGCGCGCGCAGCCGGCCGCCCTTCGCGGCGTGTGGGCCGAGGTGCAGCAGAGCTATTCGTCGGGCTATCTGGTGAGCGATGTGCAACCCACGCGCACATCGCCCTGGTGGGCGACCAACGTGCGGCTGGGCTGGGACGGAAAGGTGGGGCAGATGCAGGTCGCGCCGTTCCTCGGCATCAACAACGCGTTCAACCATCTCTACGTGAGCTCGGTCGTGATCAACGCCGCGCGCGACCGCTTCTACGAGCCCGCCCCCGGGCGAAACGCATACGTGGGCCTTACGGTTGGAGCGGGCCGCTAGGTACTTTTTGGACCCATGAGAACATCCTGTCTTTTCTTCACCGGCGTGCTCACGCTGGTCGCGGCGCGCCTGCCGGCCCAAACGACTCCCGCGCCGGCCGACAGCAGCCAGCTCAGCGTCGATACCGCCACGAAGACCGCGACGTTCCATCTCGTCGCCGGCCAGACCAAGCTGAACGGCGGTCTCAACTTCAACGGCTCCAACGACGGCAAGCTGACGCTGACGGTCCCGCAGAACTGGAACGTCGTGATTCAATTCACCAACAAGGACCCGAACCTGCCGCACTCGGCCGAGGTCGTCGACACGACGAAGCCGATGCCCGCGGGGCCCGTCGATCCGCCGGCGTTCCCGCGCGCGATGACGCAGAAGCTGATGATCGGGCTCGAGAGTGGTGGAACCGACACGTTCCAGTTCGTCGCGAACAAGGCCGGGTCGTTCATGATCTTCTGCGGCGTTCCCGGGCACGGGCTCGCGGGGATGTGGATCAGGTTGAACGTCTCGCCCACGGCGAAGCGTCCTGAGCTCCACTGACATACCCCACGCTCCGCCGCACGTAGAAGCGGCGGGGTTCTGGCGGACGATCCGCGAAGCGATTCGCGGCAGCCACCACGACTACACGTCGGGGCCGATCGGCCGCGCGATCATTCTGCTCGCGGTGCCGATGGTGCTCGAGATGCTGATGGAATCGGTGTTCGCCGTCGTCGACATCTTCTGGGTGGGACACATCGGCCCCGACGCGGTCGCGACCGTGGGGCTCACCGAGTCGATGCTGACAATCGCCTACACGGTCGCGATGGGACTGTCGATCGGCGTGACGGCGATGGTGGCGCGGCGCATCGGCGAGAAGAATCCCGAGGGCGCCGCCGAGGCGGCGGTGCAGGGGATCGCGCTGGGCGTGATCGTCGCGGCGATCATCGGCGTGGCCGGCGCGCTGCTCGCGCCCAATCTGCTCGCCCTCATGGGCGCCTCGCCCACGGTCATCGCGACGGGACAGACCTACACCCGCATCATGCTGGGTGGAAACATCGTCATCCTGCTGCTCTTCCTGATCAACGCGATGTTCCGCGGCGCCGGCGATGCGGCGATTGCGATGCGCGTGCTCTGGCTCGCGAACTGGATCAACATCATCCTCGGCCCGCTGCTGATCTTCGGCGTCGGTCCGTTCCCGAAGCTCGGCGTCACGGGCGCGGCGATCGCGACGACGATCGGCCGCGGCACCGGCGTGCTCTATCAACTGTACCGGCTGTGGCGGCGCGACGGCCGGATCGTGATTCACGGCCACCAGATTCGGCTCAAGCCTGCCGTCATGAAGACGATGCTGCGGCTGTCCGGGACGGGGACGTTCCAGGTGTTCGTCGGGATGGCGAGCTGGATCGGTCTCACGCGGATCAACGCGTCGTTCGGGACCGATGCGCTCGCGGGCTATCAGATCGCGATCCGCATCATCATCTTCGCGCTGTTGCCGTCGTGGGGTCTCGCCAACGCCGCCGCCACGATGGTCGGCCAGGCGCTGGGCGCCGGCAAACCGGAGCGTGGCGAAGAGGCGGTGTGGAAGGCGGCGCTCTACAACCTGGTCTTCCTCGGCATCGCCGGGCTCGTGTTCATCACGTTCGCGAATCCGATCTCGCACCTGTTCACGAACGATCCGACCGTCGCCGGGATCGCCGCCGACTGCCTGCGCATCATCAGCTACGGCTACCTGTTCTATGCCTACGGCATGGTCCTGACGAATTCCTTTAATGGCGCGGGCGATACCTGGACGCCCACATGGCTGAATCTGTTTTGCTTCTGGCTGTGGGAGATCCCGCTGGCCTACGTCCTGGCGCGCCATTTCGAAATGGGACCCCGCGGCGTGGCGTGGGCGGTCACGATCGCGTTCTCCACGCTCGCGCTCGCCAGCGTCGTGCTGTTCCGGCGCGGGCGCTGGAAGCTTAAGATGATATGATGCGATGCCTCCGGGTGATCCTCGCGCTGGTATTCGGCCTCGCCGTGGCCGGTCCGGAGGCGCACGCCTGTCCCGTCCACAGCGCGACGCACGCACCCGCGCACCATCAGGACGCCGGCGGTCATCAGAAAACCCCGCATTGCACCTGCCCGCAGCCGTGCTGTCCCACGGCACTCGGCGCTGCGTTGCCGGCCGCCGCGACGCGGCTGGTCGTTTCCGGAACCGTCTTCGCTGTCGATTACGCCGCCGCGCCCGCGGCGCCGCTCCCCTCCCGCGCGCATGTCCTCCCCTTCGCGATTGGTCCTCCACTGCCGGCGTAAGCGCTTCACAACTTCGCCGTCTGTGCAACTTCACAACTTGGTCTTCCCCTGGTGGAGGGGCTCATGCGTATTGGGAAACTCACGACATGTCTCGTGGTGCTGTGTGGCGCGCTCGCGCGCCGGAGCGCGGCGCAGGACGACCTGATCCCGGAGCAGACGACGCCGCTGACGGTGTCGGGCTTCGCGGTGGGCAGCGCCAACTACGATCGCAATCTCGCGCAGAACAGCGCGCTCGCGTCCAAGCTCGCGCTCAGCCTGTTCCGGCCCTGGTCGGATCAGCTGTACTTCTTCGGCCAGCTGACGACGCATCTCGAGTCGGAAGCCGGCGCGCCGGCGGAAACGCACATCGAGATCGACAACCTGCTCGTCAACTGGACGCCCAAGGGCGCCACCGCGCTGTCGCTGTCGTTCGGCCGGTTCGATGCGCCGATCGGCTTCGAGCGCGACGACGAGCCGCTCAATCTCGTGCCGACGACGTCGTTCACGTTCGAGAACGCGCGTCCGGTCAAGTTCAGCGGCATCATGGGCCGCTACGCGCTGAATCCGCGCATCAGCCTGATCGGCGTCGTGGCCAACGGCTGGAATCAGGAGCTGGACAACAACAGCGGCAAGACGGCGGGGCTCAAGCTGCAGCTGTTCCCGGCGTCCGCGCTCGCGGTGGCGGGCGGGGTCTTCTATGGTCCTGAAGAGGACTCGACCAACGCCTCGCCGCGCACGCTGCTGACCGGCGATGCCACGTGGCAGCCGCTGAATCGGTTCATCCTGCAGGGCGAAGCGCACCATGGCTCGCAAGCCGGCGCCACCTGGACCGGCGTCGTGGGCCAGGCGTTCTGGCGAGTCGGCCGGCAGACCGGCGTGACCGTGCGGGGCGAAATCCTCGACGACGGCGACGGCGCGACGACGGGCACCGGCCAGACGCTGAGCTCGGTGACGATCTCGCCCTGGTATTTCTTCCGCGAGGCGCAGGAAGGCGTGTTCAGCAACGTGGAGTTCACCACGTTCCGGCTGCCCGCGTTCTCGCTGCGGCCCGCGATCCGGTTCGATCATTCGGACCAGCCCGTGTTCGAGAGCAAGGATGGAACGCTGCAGCAATCGAATGTGACTGCTCTGGTCGAGCTCGTCTACCTGTTCTAGGAGGACGTGTGCTCTACGATCTGCGCTCGAGCGACCTGCGGGTCCGCTGGCTCGTGACGCTGCTGCTCGCCACCCTCGGCGTGTCGTATCTGTTCGGCGCCTGGATGGTGGGACTGTATGCGGGGTTCGCGCCGAAAACCGTTGCCGCGACGTACGGCCCGGCAGGCGACGAAGCGGCGATGATGCACATGCGCATGCCGCCCGAATCGACCGTCGTGACCGAACACGCCGTCACGATCGACGAGATGGCGGGTGCGGATGAGCAGCACCACATCGACACCGATCTG
>DATMZX010000167.1:0-9677 GCA_035573235.1 Gemmatimonadales bacterium | reverse complement strand
CGCGTATACGTAAAACGGGCCCTCGCTGAATTGAGGGCCCGTCAGAAGTAACTACGCGCCTGCCGGCGCTTTCGCCAATTCCTCGATTTCAGCCGCCGCCTTCGCCAAAATATCGGCGACGCGCTTGCGCGCTTCATCGCTGTCGACTTTCCACCCAGTGCGGTACACCGCTTTCACCAACTGCCCGAGAGCCCGGTTCACTTCCACCATCGAGCCGCCGACGGTGCGCTCGACCGTCTCCCGGACGCGATCGAAGATGTCTTCGACTGTGTCTTTGTTCTCGTCCAAGAATGCCCGTCCTGTGTCGGTGATTTCGTAGACCTTCTTGCCTTCGACGTCGCGCGCGACCACGAGCCCTTCGTCCTCGAGCCACTGCAACGTCGGATAGACGGTGCCTGGCGACGGCGAGTAGCAGCCGTGCATGCGCTCTTCCAGCTCCTTCATCACCTCGTAGCCATGGCGCGGCTTGTCGCGCAGCAGCTTCAGGATCACGTACTTCATGTCGCCGGCCCCGAACCACTGGCGCCGCCGATGACCGCCTCGGCCGGCCTTAAAGCCCCAGCCTCGGGGACTAAAGGCGAAGCCGAACCCTTCCCAGCCCTTGCCGCCCATCTTTTCCTCTTGTGAGATGTTACGCCACGATATTCTGGTAAGATATATCTTGTCAAGGCCCAGGGTCGATTCCGTGCGCCAACTCACGATTCTACTTGAGTTTTGCAGTTTTCGCCTTCATTCCTACATTCTGGCCCACGCCTGACCCGTAATCCCTGCTTTCGGCCCCTACTTCGCGCCCGCGAGAGGAGCAGCAATGGCAGTCGAAATCACCCCGCACCCAGCCTGGGTCGCCGATTTGGACGCGACTCTTGAGCCGAGCCGCCAGGCGATTCTCGACACACCGGTGATCGTGGACGCGTCCGAGAACCAGCTAATCGAAGGTAAGATCCAGAACTTCCTGGTCTCGTTCTATCCCATCATCCGCGACTTCCCGCAGTGGCTGCAGATGCTGCTCGATCGCTCTCCCGCGATGGGCCGGGAGTTCTTCACCGACAACATTCGGGTCGAGCGCCGGCACGACGCGATGTGGCGCGCCATGGGAGACGGGTTCAAGGTCCAGAAAAAGCGCTTCCAGGAACCCGAGCCGATGCTTCCCTCCGTCAAGCTGTTCCACGAGTATTTGACCGACATGTGCCGCAACGCCGACTTTGGCCAGGCGGTCTCGGCGACCAACTACGCCGTCGAGGGTGTGGCCCAGAAGATCTCCGAGAAGGCGCTCCGCGGGCTCGGCAAGAACGAAAAGATCGGGCCGCGCGGCCGCTGGTGGCTCGAAGAGCACGCGAAGTACGATGATGAGCACCCGATTCATGCGCTCGAGATCATCAAGGACTGCGTGAAGCGCGGGGGCGACACGCCCGAGAAAGTGACCGGCGCGGCGGACGAGAGTCTGAAACTGATGAAGATCTCGATGGAGGATTGTTATTACCGGTGAGTAAAGCACGCCGCCCCTCGCCCACCCGGGGTACTCGTGAGAGCACCGCGACCGCCAAGGAACCGCGACTGGATTTGTTGCGGGCCGCGGCGGACATCGTGGCGGCGCTCCCGGACGCAGTGGTCGTCACCGCGACCGACCGCCGGGTCCTCGCCACGAATGAGGCCGGCGCCGCGTTGCTGGGATGGGACGCCAACGATGTGGCCGGGCAGTTGATCGCCGACGCGGTCTCGCCGGCCGAGCACGCCCACGTCGCGGCGCGCGAGGACAAGGTCCTCGCCGGCGAGCCCCAGCGCTACGAAACGAAGATCATCAATCACCGCACGGGCGAGGAGCGCGACGTCGCGGTGTCGAGCGGCCCCTTCCGCGTCAACGGCGAGCTGATCGGCACCGTCGCCACGCTGCGCGACATCACCGATCCCAAGCGTGCCGCCGACACCCTCGCGCGCTCCGAGGCCCGCTACCGCCATCTCGTCGAATCGGCGTCCGACGCCATCGTCACGCTCGACGCGAACGGCCGCTTCACCACGGTCAATCACGCGGCCGAGAACATCTCCGGCTACAAGCGCGAAGAGCTGGTGGGCCAGTGGTTTGCTCCCATGCTTCCGACGACGATCTCCCGAAAGCGCTCGGCCACTTCCAGCAGGCGCTCGCCGGCGAGACGGGCCTGTTCGAAACCCAGTTTTATCGCAAGGACGGCGAGACCCGCATCATCTCCGTGACCTATTCGACGCCGCAGAAAGACGAAGAAGTGCTCTGTCTCATCCGCGACGTCACCGATCAGAAGATGCTGCAGGAGCAGCTGATCCAGTCGGAGAAAATGTCCGCGATCGGCCAGCTCGTCTCCGGGGTCGCGCACGAGCTGAACAACCCGCTCGCGGGAATCTCGGCGTTCGCGCAGCTGCTGCTCGCCGAAAAGCGGTTTCCGCCCGATCAGCGCACGGCCGCCGAGACGATCTACAGCGAAGCGCGGCGCGCCAGCCGCATCGTGCAGAACCTGCTGACCTTCGCGCGGCAGCATAAAGCGGAGAAGGTGCAGACGTCGATCAATCAGGTGCTCGACGATACGCTCGAGCTGCGCGGCTACGAGCTGCGCGTGCGCGGGATCGACGTGCGCCGCGAGTACGACGAGTCGCTCCCAGACACGATGGCGGACGCGCACCAGTTGCAACAGGTGTTCTTGAACCTGATTACGAACGCCGAACAGGCAATGGAGCAGCGCGACGGGCACCATCATCGCCTCACGGTGCGCACGCGCCGCAATGCCGACACGATTCGGATCGAGGTCGAAGACACGGGCGCCGGGATCCCCGCCAATCTCGTCGAGCGGATCTTCAACCCGTTTTTCACCACCAAGCCCACCGGCTCGGGTACGGGTCTCGGACTGTCGATTTCGCTTGGCATCGTGCGCGAGCACGAAGGCCGGATCTGGGCGGAAAACCCGCCCTCGGGCGGGGCCCGGTTCATCGTCGAAATCCCCATCACGGCCCCGCGCACCTCGGGCGAGCATGCCGCCCTCGCGCCCGTGGCCCAGCACGGAATCGACAACCTGCGGGTGCTGGTCGTGGACGACGAAGCGTCGGTGCGCGTGTCGCTGCAGCGCTATCTCGCCGGCAAGGGCCACGAAGTGGAAACGACCGCCAGCGGGGAAGACGCGCTCAGCCGGCTCAAGATCTCCAAGTACGACGCGGTGATCGTCGATATGCGCATGCCGGACCTGTCGGGTGAACAGCTGTTCGAGCGCCTGCGCAGCAACGACCCGTCGCATGCCGAGCGCGTGATCTTCACGACGGGCGACCTGGTGAACGAGCAGATGCGCCGGTTCCTCGACGGGACGGGCCGTCCCTGCGTACCCAAGCCGTTCGAGTTTTCTTCGTTCGACCAGGCATTGCCCGCCGCTCGCCGCCGGGCCTAAAACCACCCATTTTTGCCGCTCGGTTATCCCCACCCTGAAGGGTGGGCTCGGCAATTCATTGTCCTAAAGGACACGCATGCGCCCGCTTCTGCTCGCCATTCTGCTGACAACACCACTCTCGGCCCAAGACCAGTTCGACTTCTACTCCCGCGGCCCCTTTCGCCCGGCGGTGCCCCGCCCCGAGGCGATCACCGGATACAACGCGGGCGACCAGCACACGATGTACGCGGTCATGCAGCACTATCTCGATACGCTGGTGGCAACGGCAGGCGACCGCGTGCGGATCGAGACGTGGGGACGCACGAGCGAGTACCGGCCGATTCGCGCGCTGATCATTTCCGACCCGGCGAACCTCGCGAAGCTCGACCAGATCCGGTCGGGTCTCGCCGAGCTGGCCGACCCACGGAAGACGTCGGCGGCGCGCGCGGCGGCGATCGCGGCCGATCAGCCCGCGGTCGCGCTGTTCCAGTATTCGGTCCACGGCGACGAGCCGGCGGGCTTTGAAGCGGCGATGCAGGTCGCCTACCAGATGGCGGCCTCCGAGGAGCCGCAGACCCTCGAAATCCTCAAGTCGGTCGTGCTCGTGCTGAATCCGTCCGCCAACCCCGACGGCCACGAGCGCTTTGCCGCCTGGTACAACTCCGTCGCGGTCGGCGCCGACCATCCGTGGGCGTTCGAGCAGAACGAGCCGTGGAGCATCACCGGCCGCTACAGCCACTACCGCTTCGACATGAACCGGGATCTGCTCGCGCAGAGCCAGCCGGAAGTACGCGCGATGATGGATGGCGTGCTGCGCTGGCGGCCGCAGGTCTTCGTCGATCACCACTCCACGACGCCGACCTATTTCTTCCCGCCCGTCGCGCAGGCGGTGAACATGAATCTCCCGCCGCAGACGACGAAGTGGTTCGACACCTACGGGCGCGGCAACGCCGCGGCATTCGACAAGTACGGCTGGCAGTATTTCGTGCGCGGGGTTTTCGATTTCTTCTACGTGGGCTACTGGGACGAGTGGTCCACATTCCAGGGCGCGACCGGGATGACGTACGAGACCGACGGCGGCCCCGAGTTCAACAAGCGCCGCGACGACGGCAGCATCACGACGTTCCGCGACGGCATCGCGCATCACTTCATCGCGTCGCTGGCCACGCTCGAGACGACCGCCAAGAACCGCCAGGCGCGCCTCACCGATTACTACGAATTCCGCCGCACGGCCATGACGGAAGCCGCGACCGACCGGCTGAAACGCGTCGTGATCGTGCCCGGCAACGATCCGCAGTCGGCCATGCACGTCGTGGGCCTGCTGCTGCGCAACGGCATCGAGGTCAAGCGCACGACCCAACCGCTGTCGACGCGCTCGGCGCACACCTACATCGATCCGCGGGGCGCGGCGGCGGCGCGGACGTTCCCGACCGGCAGCTACGTCATCGACCTGAACCAGCCACAGCGCCGCATCGCCAAGGGCATGCTCGAGCCCGACGCCGAGATGCAGCGGTCGTTCGTGGACCGCGAGCGCGGCAAATTCCAGCGCAACCGGCGCCGCGGCGAGGACGCCGACAAAGAGGAGTACGGCTTCTACGACATCACGGCGTGGTCATTGCCGCTGACGTTCAATCTCGACGCCTACTGGACCGAGGATGCCGGGGCAGCCGGTGAAGCGGTAACCGACACGACGCTGCCGGCCGCCCCTGCGCCGGCGCGCGCGGCGAGCGCCTACGTCTTCCCCAACGACCGTCCCGGCGCCGCGCGCCTCGCGCTCGCCCTCGAAAGCGAAGGCTTCCGGCTCGCGGTGGCGACGAAGCCGATTCAGTCCGGCACGCGCGCGTTCCCGCGCGGCACGTTCGTGGCGCGTCCACAACGCAACGCCGCCGCGTTGCACGACCGGATCGCGGCCCTCGGACCGTCACTCGGTGTGACGGTCTCGCCATTGCAGAGCGCGTTCCCCGACACCGGCGACATCGGCATCGGCTCAGGCGACGTCTGGGCGCTACAGAAGCCCACGATCCTCGTCGCCGCCGGCGACGGGATTTCGGAAACGAGCTACGGCTGGCTGTGGTATTTCCTGGACAAGGAGCTCCACGCCCCCTTCACCCCCGTGCCGCTGCGCGCGATCGCGCGCATGGCCGACCTCGGCTCGTTCAACGTCCTCATCATTCCGGACGGCAGCGGCAGCCGGATGCGGCGCGAGCTCGGCGATGACGGCGCGGAGAAGCTGAAGGCGTGGGTCCGCTCGGGCGGCGTGCTGATCGGCTACGGCGGCGCCGGCGATCTCGCCGCGAACAAGGATCTCGGGCTCACGAGTGTCGCGAGCATCTCGCCCGACAGTAGCGCGAAGCCTGATACGACGGTGGGCGGTACGGAGCCCGCGCTGATTTCGGGGACCGCCGCGGCGCGCGACCGCGTCGAGTGGATTCCGGGCGCGATCTTCAAGGCGACGCTCGACACGACGCAATGGCTGTCGCTGGGCTACGAACGCAACCGCATGCCGGTCTTCATCGACGGTGATGTGTTCTGGAAGCCGTCCAAGGGCGGCGCGAACGTGGCCACGTTCACCGATCCGGCGGACGCCCTCGTCCTGTCCGGATTCACCTGGCCCGACAATACCGCCCGGCTGCTCAAGGGCACGACGTGGGCCGTGGTCGAGAATCAGGGCAGCGGCCGAGTGGTGCTGTTCCTGGGCGATCCGTTGTTCAGGGGCTTCTGGAGAGGGCCGGCGAAGATGCTGACGAATGCGATACTGATGGGAGCGAATCGGTAGGACGGTAGGACGGTAAGACGGTAGCGAGTCCCTACCGTCCTACCGTCCTACCGTCTCATATCTCTCTGCGCACCCGCACCACATCCCTGATCTTCCACTGCGGCGCCTCTATCTTCGGCCGCTGCTCGAACCAGCTGGGCTCTTCGCGCGGCGTCTTGTAAAAATGCTCGCTCTCTTCCGGGACCTTGTACGAGACGGTGACCTGCGCCTTCTTGCGGAACACCTGAATCGCCACAGTCTCGCCGGGCTCGTAGGACCGCAAAATCCGCATCGCATGCATCGGTGACGTCGGCTTCCGGCCACCGATCGTCTGAATCACGTCGCCGGCCTTGAGCTTCAGCGCCGAATCCTCCGGCGTATCCACCACGAGCAGGCCTTCGCGGGTCCCGAAGTACTCGCCGAGCTCGGGGTTCAGCTTCACCATCTCGATGCCGCCCCAGGGGCCGCCCCAGCGGAAGTCGAGGTCCGGGCCCATACGCATCTGCATGTCGGGGAACATGCCGCCCATCCCGGGCATCCGCGGGAACGTGCGCACCATCATGTCGCCGCCGAGATCCTGCGCGACGAGCGTCAACTTCTTGGCTGCTTCCGTCCCACGTTTGTACTCGACCTGCACCGAGTCGCCCGGATCGAGCTCGCGCGCGAGCTCGATCAGCTTCATGCCAGGGCCAGAGTCCTCATCGTTCTCCGCCGCGACGCCGCCCAGTGCGGTGCCGTTGAAGCGCGTGATCACGTCGCCCGCCTTGAGCCCGGCCTTCTCCGCCGGTCCACCGGGCGTGATGCCTTCGACGCGCGCGCCGACTTTATCGCCGGTCGCGTTGGCGCGGGTATCGACGATGATGCCGATCCGGCCGCGGTTGTCGGAGAACGAGAACACGCCATAGGGGCTGCCCTCGACGCGAACGCGGCTGCGCGGACGGGTATCCTGAGTCTGTGCGGACGACGGCCAGATCAAACAGACGGCGAGAGCTGCAATCGCCAAATTCCTATTCATTACCAATCTCCTTAATGGGGCCTAGAGCCCGACGTAACGAGCGCGCGTGGCGCGAGCCTTCACCAGCTCGCGCATCAGGCCCACACGCTCCTGCCACAGCCTGACGAGTTCGGCATCCTGCTCGTGCGCGCCTTCCACCTGCTGCGCGAGCGTGCCGTCGAGAAGCGAAATGCGGTCCTCGAGCGCCGCCATCGTGGCGGCTTCCTGACCGCTCAGAACACTGCGTTCAACGTCGAATTGCTTCAGAGAGTCTTCGAGTGTGGCGGACTGCTGCTTCACCTGGCTGAGCTCGGCGTGCAGCACGGTTGGATTCGACGGCTGCATCAGCATGACGGCGGCGATCGTCGCGGCGAGCGCCAGACTGCCGCCCCACGCTCCCCACGTCCGGCGCTTCCGCGAGCGCTCGGCGCGGAGGACCGACTGTACCGCCGGCCACCGGTCGCGTGGCGGTCGCAGCGCCGGCAGCGCCTTCAGCTGCGCCACGCGCTGATACAGTTTCTCGCGCTCCTGCTGACAGATTTCGCAGGTGGTGATGTGCCGGCGCGCCCACACCGACGCCTCACCCGCCTGCAGGGCTCCCAGATCGTCCATCGTGCAATGCATCATGTCGTCGCTCCTTCATCCAGCATTCGCCGCAAACGCGTATGGGCTCGCGCCAGCTGCGACTTTGAAAAGCTCACCGATTTGCCCATCTGCTCCGCGATCTCCTCGTGCGTGTATCCCTCGACGTCGTGCAGCCACACCACCGCGCGCGATGTCTCGGACAAATGCTCGAAGGCGCGCTCCAGATCGATGTTCGCCCCGACGTGGATCCCGGGCTTGCCCGGCTCGTCGTCCAGCTCTTCGGTCGCCCGAATCTGATCGCGCCGGATCCGCATCAGCGCTTTGGTCGACGCGATCTTCCTGACCCAGCCCCAGAGATGTCCCTCGCCGCGATACTGCTTGATGTTGCGCACCACCTCGAGGAACGTCTCCTGCAGCACATCCTCGGCGTCCTCGGGCCGCCGCAGCATCCGGCGGACGAGGTTGTAGACCGGCACTTCGAAGGCGCGAAACAGCGCTTCGAGCGCTTCTTCATCCCCAGCTTGTGCGCGGGCGACGAGGACGTCCGGGACGGCAAGTGACACGGTCATGTCCAAAAAGTTAGATGCCATAACTACGTAGAAGGTCGCGGGTTGATCCTCGGCAAACGCATGGTTCCATAAGGCGTTGCGAGGGAGTAGCTTGCCGCATGCCCACCGCCGACGTGAAACAGTGGCTCCATCACTGGCAGGACGAGGCTGACGCCGCCTTCCTCTATCTGGCGCTGGCCGGCCAGGAGACCGACCCCCACCGGAAAGACGTCTACATCAAGCTGGCCGGAGTCGAAGAGCGCCACGTGCAGATGTGGAGCAAGCTGCTCGCCGAGCACGGCCACAACGTGGAAACGGCCCGGCCGTCGGTGAACGCGAAGCTGCGCGCCTGGTTCGGGCGCCGCTTTGGGACGCGCTATCTCCTGCCGATGCTGCTGCGCGAGGAAGGCCAAGAGGTGAAGGGCTACCTCAACCTCCATCGGGAATCGAGTGAGCCCGACGCGCAGGAAGTGTCGCTGCAGCTCGCCAAGGAATCGGCGGCGCATGCGGGTACCCTCGCCGACCTCGCCGGCAAGGGCGCCGAGCCGTGGCACAAGACGGGATCGGGCGGATTCCTGCGCAACGTCGTGTACGGCTTCAACGATGGCCTCACGGCCAACTTTGGGCTGGTGGCAGGCGTGATCGGCGCGGCGGTGCAGCCGCACGTGATTCTGATCTCGGGCGTCGCCGGGATGATCGCCGACGCGCTGTCGATGGGATCGTCCGGGTATCTCGCGGCGAAGAGCGAGCAGGAGGTCTACGCGCACGAGATCGCGATGGAGAAGGAAGAGATCCGGCTGATGCCTGAAGTGGAAATGGAAGAGATGGCGCTGCAGTACGAGACCAAGGGTGTGGATCCGCGCACCGCTCGGCGCATGGCGGAGGAAATGATGCGCGATCCGGCGCGCGCGCTGGACGAGCAGGTACGCGAGGAGCTGAAGATCGGCGAGGCGCACGCGACGCCGTTTCGCGAGGGCTGGATCACGGGCGTCGCGACGGCGGTTGGCGCGTTCATCCCGGTGTTTCCGTTTCTGGTGCTCCAGGGACGCGCGGCGATCTGGCTGGCCTTCGCGATCGCGATGCTGTCGCACTTTGCGGTCGGCGCGGCGCGCAGCTTTTTCACCGGCCGCGGCGTGATCCGCAGCGGGATCGACATGTTCGTCGTCGGCGTGGGAGTCGCCGGGGTGGGCTACTTCGTCGGCGATTTGATCGCGAAAGTTCTTTAGACGACGAGGTTCACCAGGCGATCCTGCACGTAGATCACCTTCTTCACTTTCTGTCCGTCGACGAACTTCTGCACCGCCGGGTCCGATAAGACGATCTTCATCACTTCATCCTGCGTCATGCCGCGCGCCACCGTCAGGCGCGAGCGGAGCTTGCCGTTGACCTGTACGGCGATCTCCACGTCGCCCGCC
>DATMZX010000166.1:0-2990 GCA_035573235.1 Gemmatimonadales bacterium | reverse complement strand
CGACCTTGCCCTGCGCGAGGTGCGTGGAGGGCGGCCCCGCGTAGGTTAGGGGTGTGCGACGATTCCCGTGCCTCAGGGCATATGTCACATCCCACGAGGGCGCGGCTGTGCTTCGCCTCAATCGCTGCTGCGTTCATGCCGGCGATTCTCGGAGCGCAGGCCCGCGTGATACGGGTCGTCTCGAGCGACAGTCAACCGGTTGCGTACGCGAACGTCATCGTCGAAGGCGGCCTCACGCAGATCACCGACGAGAAGGGCGACGTGAGCCTCGGTGTGGGCAAACGTCAAACCCTCACGCTGAACATCCGGCGCATCGGGTTCTCGCCATGGTTCGGCAAGATCGAGCTGCCGGACACGGCCGCGGTGCTGACGATCACGCTTTCTCGTCTCGCGCAGACCCTTTCGGCCGTAACCATTACCGGCGCGGAGATAAAATCCCCGCTCGCCATCAAGGGATTCTACGATCGCTGGCTGATGCGGCAGAAAGGCGTGCTCAGCGCCGTGTTCATTTCGCCCGAGGAACTCGAGTTCCGTCATCCGGACAGGATCACGGCCGTGCTGTACGGACTGAACGGGGTCCGATTCAGCCAAGACTGCATTGAAACGCCGACTCCGCGTCATGGATGCCTGAAAGGGCAGGTCGCATTCTCGAGCCAGCCGACGAAGTGTCCGATGGCGATCGTGGTCGACGGGCAGCAGCAGTATCCGCCCGCGGGCGCGTACATTGACCTCGACCGGCTGCTGGGTGCCAGCGAGGTGGCGGGCATCGAGGTCTATGCGAGAGGTGGCAATATGCCGGTTGGTTTCCAGTTTCAGGACACGCGTTGCGGGGTACTCGCGTTCTGGACGGGGAGCCGAAAACCGTAGTGGTTCCGCTCGCCGTGTTCGACTTGGGACTGGAGGAGCAATGGCACGTTCGATGCGTTCGAAGTTGCGGCACCTCGTCGCAGTAATCGCTGCGGCAGCACCCGCGGTGCTGTGCGCCCAGGTCCGGGTGATCCGCGTCGTCTCGAGCGACGGGCAGCCGATTCCGTATGCGAACGTCAGCGTCGAAGGCGGTCAGACGCAGATCACCGACGAGAAGGGCGACGTAAGTCTCGGCGCCGGCAAGCATCAAACGCTCACGCTGAACATCCGGCGCATTGGCTACACGCCGTGGTTCGGGAAGCTCGAGCTTCCCGACACGGCGGCCGTGCTGACGGTCACGCTCCCGCGTCTTGCGCAAACTTTGGCGCCGGTGACGGTAAACGGACGGGAGATCAAGTCGCCGCTCGCCCTCACGGGATTCTACGACCGCTGGCTGATGCGACAGAAGGGAGTGCTGTCAGCGACGTTCATCGGGCCGGAGGAGATCGAGTTTCGGCATCCGGACAAGATCACGAACATGCTGTATGGAGTGAACGGGATCCACGTGAGTCGAGCGTGCGTGATGCCCGGAGATCCACACCGCTGCGTGATGGGGCTCGTCGCATTCAACAACGGCCAGAATTGCGCAATGACGATCGTGATCGATGGCCAGCAACAGCATCCGTCCAAAGGCGCGGGCGTAGACATCAACATGCTTCTGGACGCCAGCGATGTAGCTGCAATCGAAATCTACGCGAGAGGCGCCAACATGCCGGTCGGCTTCCAGTTCCAGGATACGGGCTGCGGCGTCGTTGCGTTCTGGACCGGGAGTCGAAGGCAATAGAAGATTGTGCGCGGGCGATTGTGTGTCTTGCCAAGATTACATTACCGTGGTACTATGCCAGGCATGGCCAAGCCTCGGAAACCCCAGTCCCGCGTGACCGCCCAAGGGCAGATTTCTGTGCCTGCCCGGGTGCGCGAAGGCCTTGGCCTATCGACCGGCTCCGTCCTCGAGTGGAACACCGAAGCCGGAGTCGCAATGGTTCGGCGCGTCGGACTGAACACGAGCGAGGACGTTCACGCCGCCATGTTCGGACGCACGCCTCGGGCCCGGTCGCTCGCAGAACTGAAGGAAGGCATCGCGCGCGACATCCGGTCCCGGCATGCGCGCGATTGATACCAATGTCCTCGTCCGGATACTCGTCAGGGACGAACCTGATCAAACCGCCGCGGCTGATGCGTTCGTCAGCCGCGGTGCGTGGGTCTCGTTGCTCGTATTGATGGAGACGGCGTGGGTCCTGCGCAGCGTGTACGAGCGAACGTCAGCGCAGATCGCGGCGGGAATCGAGCTTCTTCTTGATCACGAGACCGTCGTCGTGCAGGACGCCGATCTCGTAGGCCGGGCGCTTGCGGAGTTCCGGAAGCATCCATCCATCGGCTTCTCTGACTGCCTGATCGTCGAGCAGGCACGGAGAACGGCCCACTTGCCCATCGGAACGTTCGATCGCGCGCTGGCTCGCTTGCCCGGCGTGACGCGCGTCCGGTAGGCGCTATCCGGCGATCACCGGAAGCATCGCGCGAGCAGGCCGCGACGCCTCGATGAACCCGCCGCCGAGCACGCGGCCGCCGTCGTAGAGCACCAGCGACTGCCCCGGCGCAATCGCGCGCACCGGCACGTCGAGCGCGAGTTCGATCTCATCACGGTCGATGCGTACGATCTCAGCCGGCGCGATCGGCGCGCGGTGCCGCACCCGAACTCCAACGTGGTCACCCACGGACGGCGCAGGATCCACCAGCCAGTTGAGCCCGCGCGCGATCACGCCGCGGCCCATCAACTCCTCACGCGGCCCGATCACCACGGCACGATCCGCCGCGCGAATCGCCGTGACGAACATCGGCTCGTCATACCCGCCCGGCACGCCGCGGCGCTGGCCGATGGTGTAGTGCGCGAACCCGTTGTGCATGCCCACAACCGTGCCGTCGCTCAGCACGATCGGCCCCGGTGAAAGCGACGGCGCCGCGGCGCCGAGGTGCTCCTCGAGGATCTTCGTGTAGTCGCCGTCCGGCACGAAGCAAATCTCCTGGCTCTCCGGCTTTTCGGCGACGAGGTTCAGCCCCAGCTCCCGCGCCATCTCGCGCGTCTC
>DATMZX010000165.1:0-7255 GCA_035573235.1 Gemmatimonadales bacterium | reverse complement strand
CAACGGGCGCATGGCCAGCGTAACGAACAGCGCGTTGCTGACGCTCGTCATGTCGGTGTGGAAATCGATCCCCAGTCGCTTCAGCACCATCACTACGAGGAAGAAGTCGAACGCGTCGAGCATCCAGCCGAGGAAACCGGCGGCGACGGCGGCGTTCTGATCGCCGGTGGTGGCGCGGGGGGAAGTCATCGGGAAGATTTAACCGGATGTCAGGCCGTCCACCACAGATCGCCGTCCTCGACGAAGCCGCGGTGCAGCAACGGCTGCGCTACGAGGAGCTCATTCCCGCCGTCGCGGATGCGCTCGCGGCACTGGCCGCGGGCAAAGTGGTGCAGCCGGTCCGCACCGTCCTGCCCATCGAGCCGCATCGCGGCTTCTTCGCCGTCATGCCCGCGTATGCCGGCGCCATGGGTGCCAAGCTCGTCACGTTCTACCCGCACAACGTCGGCGTGCACACGCACCACGCTCTGATCGTGATGCTCAAGCCCGAGACCGGCGAACCGGTCGCGGTCCTGGACGGGCGGCTCATCACCGAGATGCGCACCGCCGCGGCATCCGCCGTCGCGACGCAGCACCTGGCGCGCAAGAACGCGAAAGTCCTGGGCATCATCGGATCGGGCGTGCAGGCGGGCAGCCATCTCGCCGCGCTGCGCCACGTTCGGGACTTCCAGGAAGTCCGCGTGTGGAGCCCGCGCAACGCGGCGGCCTTCGCGCAAAAGCACGGCGTGAAAGCGGTGGCGAGCGCCGAGCAGGCGGCGCGCGGCGCGGACGTCGTCGTGGTCGCGGTGAGCGCGACGACGCCGATCCTCGAAGGGCGCTGGCTCGCGCCGGGTGCTCACGTCAACGCGATCGGCGCGACGCGCCCCAACTGGCGCGAGTTGGACGATCAGCTCGTGACGACGGCGCGCGTTTTCGTCGATTCGCGCGACGCGGCGACGAAAGAATCGGGCGATATCATCGCGTCGAAGGGCGAAATCACCGAGATCGGCGCCGTCGTTTCCGGAACCGCTCCGGGACGGCGAAACGATCAAGAGATCACGCTGTTCAAATCGGTGGGCGTCGCGGTCGAAGACGTCGCCGCCGGGGCGCTGGTGCTGCGTGGTTGAATCGGTCCGTCCGATCGCGTTGAGCGAAGTCCGCGATGCGCAGCGGCGCATCGCCGGGACGATCATGCGCACGCCGCTGATCCGTTTGGATCTCGGCCCGGGACAGCCCGATGTGCGGCTCAAGCTCGAGAATCTGCAGCCGATCAGCGCGTACAAACTGCGCGGCGCGGCCAACGCGGTCGCGATGCTATCGGACGCCGAGCGGCGCCGCGGTGTGTGGACGATCAGCGCCGGCAACGCCGGCCAGGGCGTCGCGTATGCGGCGCGCGCCGCGGGCGTCCCCTGCACTGTCGTCGCGATCGAGACGGCGCCCACCGCCAAGCTCGACCGCATGCGCGCGCTGGGCGCCAAGCTCGTGCTGGTGTCGTACGCGCGCGCCTGGCAGGCGCTCGAAGACCGCTCGTATCCCGGCGTCGAGGGAACGTTCATCCACCCGTTCGACGACCACAACTTCATCGCCGGTCATGCGACCATGGGCCTCGAGATTCTCGAGGACGCCCCGGACACCGCCGCCATCATCGCCGCGATCGGCGGCGGCGGCCTCATCACCGGCGTCGCGACGGTCGCCAAGGCGCTGAAGCCTCAGATCAAGGTGTGGGGCGCCGAGCCCGAGACCGCCGCGCCCGCGGCGCGTTCGTTCGCGAAAGGGTCGGCGCAGGAGTTTCCCGAATGGAAAGCGACGTTCGTGGACGGCGCTGGCGGCAAGAGCGTCTTCCCGCGCATGTGGCAGCGCATGCAGCCCCTGGTGGACGGCTGCATCGTGGTCAGCCTCGAAGAGGTGAAGCGCACCATGCGATTGATGGCCGACAAGGTCCGGGTAATTGCCGAAGGGGCCGGGGCTTTGGCCCTGGCAGCGGCGCTGACGGGCAAAGCCGGTCAGGGACCGATCGTGGCCATCGTTTCCGGCGGGAACATCGATCTCGAGAAGTTTTTCGAGCTGATACAACCTTCGGGGCGTCCGGGCCATCCAACCCCCTGAATCCATCTCCGGGGTCACCATGCGCTTAGCCGTCCTTTTCCTCGCAGCCCTTCTCGCAGCACCCTCACTTTCGGCCCAACATGAGGTTCCCTCCAGCGGTCAGTGGCTGATCGACTCGTCTGACGAGGCCGGCAAAGTCCAGCTCACGGTGCGTTATGGCGACGGTCGTTATTCGAGTAATTGGGGCCGCGACATCGCCATGAGCGAGCTGGTGGGCCTTACCGCGGCGGACATGGGCGGCGCCGGACACCGCGTACAGTTCAAAATCGTGCGATCGGCCGGCACGCTCACCTGCGAGGGCTGGTTCGACGGCGGCAAGGGTTCTGGTCACTTCACCTACGAGCCGAATCCCGACTTCGTCGCCCAGCTCGCAAAGCGCGGCATCACCCCTGCCCCGACGGACTGGGAGCAGTTCCAGATGACGATGGCGAACGTCGGCCTCGAGATGGTCGACGAGCTGCAGCGCCAGGGATACGACAAGCCGACCGGCCGCGAGCTCGCGCGCATGGCCACCCACGGCGTCGATCTCGAGTTCGTCAAGGATCTGGGTGCAAAGGGATACCGCCTGCAGGAACCCGAAAGTCTCATCCGGATGCGCGATCACGGCGTGGATCCGGAATTCATCGACGCGCTCGGCAAAGCGGGCTACAAAAACCTGAGCGCCGAGCAGCTCGTGCGCGTGCGCGATCACGGCGTGAGCGAGGACTACATCGCGGATATGAAAGAAGCCGGCTACGCGCCGTCCAATCCCGAAGAGCTCGTGATGTCGCGCGATCACGGCGTGGACGCGTTCTACGTCCGGTCAATCAAAGCGGCTGGGTACCCGAACCTCTCGCTGGAGGATTTACGGCGCGCGCGCGATCACGGCGTGACCAGCCAGTTCATCTCGCGCGTGAAGGCACATGGATACGGCACGCCTTCGCTCGACGAGGTGATCCGGTTGCGCGACCGCGGCCTCGATTAAGCGCTAAGGGCGCCATGAGGGCCAGCCCTCCTCCGTCGAATTGTCCGTCAACAGGCGAAAGTCGGAGCCATCGGCACGCATCACCCCGATTTCGCCGTACGGCTGAAACGTCGAGACCAGAAGCAGCCGCATGCCTTCGTCCTTGAATCCTCCGCGCGCGGTCGCGAACGCGATCCACGCGCCGTCGGGAGAAAACGCTGGATGGGCGTCGTTCCCGGGTGAGCGCGTCAACCGCTCGAGTCCCGTCCCATCCGGCCGGATCCGATAGATCTCATAGTCGCCGTCGCGCTTGCTGCAGAACGCGATCCAGTCCCCCGCCGGCGACCAGGTCGGAAACGTGTCATAATCCGATCCGGTCTCAAGTTTGCGGCGCTCCCCGGTCTGGACATCGAGGATGTAGAGATTTCGAAGCGCTCCACGCGCAACCCGGTACACCGCTCGCCGGCCGTCGGGGGACCAGCTCGCCATGCCGCTGTTCTCGTCAGGGCTCGTGAGTGGGGCCATCCCTGTACCATCCGGCCTGACCCGCATGAGTCGCGCCGGCTTGATCTGGGTCCGCTGAAAATAGCCGCCGACCCCGAAAGCGATCACATCTTCGCGAGGTGACCAGGCTGGCGCGGTGGCGTCCTCCGTCACCGGCCCTTCGTAGATCACGCGACGGTCCGAGCCGTCCGCGTTTGCGACGACGAGTTTTCCATTCCGGATCGCGCCGCCGAAGTTCGTCAGCATATACACAAACCGGTCGCCCTTGGGAGAGAACGACGTCGCATCCGGCACGCGCAGCAACGTGAACCGTGAGTCGGGGCTGCTCCACCGCTGCAAATCGCGATCACGATCGTCGCGCGGATCGCGCTCGCGATGGAAGACGAACGTACGCCCGTCCGGTGACCAGTCGGGGCATTGGTACTCGCCGGCGAGACCGGGCGAGCCATTCACGAACCGGATGCTGTCACTCGTCTGGTAGGCAACCACGCCACCCGTCCAGCGCGGGCAGGCCTTCAGGCCCTGGTCGGACGTGAGTGTGCTTCGCGCGCCGGTGGCCAATTCCACAGTGACGATCTGCGTCGTGCCGGTGCCGCGGATCGGGCCGCCTCCATCGCAGACCTGCGCCGTGTCACCCACGTAAAACGCGAGCCGCGTGCCGTCGGGCGACCAATGGGGCGTGCCGGCGATCTCGGTGGAGTCAGAGACCCTTCTCAGACCTGTGCCATCGGCATCCACGACGTAGACGGCCGTGTACTGCCGCGTCACGAACGGGCCGGGCCCCGGGCGTGTCGAGTTGGGGCACGGGCCGCGCGCCGGTCCGCGATCGGAGGAGAACGCGATTCGGCGACCATCGGGTGACCACGCGGGCCGGAAATCGCCCGCAGCGTTACTGGTGAGATTGCGCGCGGCGTGTGTCGCGAGATCGAGAATCCAGATGTCGGCCTGGCCACTCCGGCTCGAGACGAAGGCCAGCGATCGCCCGCCGGGTGACAGGGCGCCCTGATCCTCGAACGCGGGAGTGTCGGTCAAACGCTCGAGTCCCGAGCCATCGGGATGGACACGGTAGATGTCGGCCGAGCCGGATCGATGCGACGTAAAGACGATCCACCGACCGTCCGCGGAAAACGACGCGTTGTAGTCCAATGCGCTATCGGCGGCGAGCGGGCGTGCGCTCCCGTCGCGCTCGCCGATGAAAATATCGGTGTTGTTCGGCGCGAAGCTCTTGAAAGCGACCGTGTACGGCCGACGCTGCGCGCCGGCGATGGCGCACCAAAGGCTGAGGACTGCGGCGAGGCACACAGCGGAGCGCATAACTTGCACCCATGCGCCGTTGTTCGCGCTCGATTCGACCGCGGCATGGATGAACCGCACGCCGTCCGCGCCGTCCTCCACCGTCGGCACGAGCAACGACGCTGGATCGGGTTTCCGCTTCGCGCGGCGCGCCCGGATCTGCTCTGCCAAGTCGCGATACAGATTCGCGAACGCCTCGAGGTAGCCCTCGGGATGCCCTGACGGAATGCGGGTCGCGCGCGGCGCGGCGTCGCCGAGACTCGGACCGCCACGCGATAACACGCGCGGCGGCTGACCGACGGGCGCGAAGCGCAGCTGGTTGGGATGCTCCTGCTGCCATTCGAGGCCCGCTTTCTCGCCGTACACGCGCAGGCGCAGCCCGTTTTCATTCCCCGGCGCAACCTGGCTGCACCACAGCATGCCGCGCGCGCCGCTCTCGAACCGCAGCAAGATGTGCGCGTTGTCGTCGAGTTTGCGGCCCGGCACGAGCCGGCTCACGTCCGCCGCAAGCTCGCGCAGACCAAGGCCGGTGACAAAGCAGGCGAGGTTGTGCGCGTGGGTGCCGATGTCGCCGAGGCTGCCACCGACACCGGCGCGCGCGGGATCGACGCGCCACGTGGCCTGTTTCTGCCCCGTGTCTTCGACTTTGGTCGTGAGCCAGTCCTGCACGTATTCCACCTGCGCCAGGCGGATCGTACCGAGCTCACCGCCAGCCACCATTTCGCGCGCCTGCCGCACCATCGGATAGCCGGTGTAGTTGTGCGTCACGCCAAAGACGAGTCCGGTGCGCTTCACCATCTGCACCAGGTCGAGCGCGTCCGCGATCGTCGTGGTCATCGGCTTGTCGCAGATCACGTCGATGCCGCGGTCGAGAAAGGCTTTCGCAATCGCATAGTGACTGTCGTTGGGGGTCACGATGCTCACGACTTCGATCCCATCGGCTCGCTTCGACTCAGCGGCGGCCATGTCGGCGAAGCCCGTGTACGCGCGATCGGACGCGAGTCCGAGATCCGCGGCTGATTCTTTGGCGCGCTTGGGCTCGGACGACAACGCGCCCGCGACGAGCTGATACTCGCCGTCCATCCGGGCGCACAAACGATGTACGCCCCCGATGAACGCGCCGCGCCCGCCGCCGACCATGCCGAGCCTGAGAGGTTGTGTCATCCGGCAAAATCGTCGAAGGCGTATTCGGCGACGTGGATGATGTGATCCGCGATGAATTGCGCGCCTTCGCGCGCGCCGTCTTCGGGATGCTTCAGGCAGCACTCCCACTCGAGCACCGCCCAACCCGGGTAGTCGTACTGCGCGAGCTTCGAGAAGATGCCCTTGAAGTTCACCTGCCCATCACCGAGTGACCGGAACCGCCCCGCGCGATCGATCCACGACTGAAAGCCGCCATACACGCCCTGCCGTCCCGTCGGATTGAACTCGGCGTCCTTGACGTGAAACATGCGGATGCGGTCGTGATACAGGTCGATGTACTCGAGATAGTCGAGCTGCTGCAGCACGAAGTGGCTTGGATCGTACAAGAGATTGCAGCGCTTGTGACCGCCGAGCCGCTCGAGGAACATCTCGAACGTCACACCGTCGTGCAGATCTTCACCGGGATGGATTTCGAAACAGGCGTTGACGCCCTGCTCGTCGAAGAAATCGAGAATCGGACGCCAGCGCTTGGCGAGTTCGTCGAACGCCGTCTCGACCAGTCCCGCCGGTCGCTGCGGCCAGGGATACATGTAGGGCCACGCGAGCGCGCCCGAGAACGTGGCGTGCTCAGTGATCCCGAGCCGGCGCGACGCCTTCGCCGCGTTCTTCACCTGCTCGACGGCCCACGCCTGCCGCGCCGCCGGCTTGCCGCGCACCTCGGGCGCCGCGAACGCGTCGAATGCCGTGTCGTACGCGGGATGCACAGCCACCAACTGGCCCTGCAAATGCGTCGACAGCTCCGTCACCTCGAGTCCGCGCTCGGCCAGCGTGCCTTTCACTTCATCACAGTAGGTCTGGCTCTCGGCGGCCTTCTTGAGATCGAAGAGCCGCGCGTCCCACGTGGGGATCTGGACGCCCTTGAAGCCAAGTCCCGCGGCCCACCCGGCGATCGCTTTCAGATTATTGAATGGCGGCTTGTCACCCGCGAACTGTGCCAGGAAGATGGCCGGTCCTTTGATCGTTTTCATGGCGGCAAAAGTATTCGTAGCTTTGCGACATGACTACACCCAGTTTGCGCCGAGTCATAGGCCCTGCCGGCCTCGCCGCAGCGATCTTCAACATCACGATCGGCGCGGCGATTTTCGTGCTCCCGGCATTTGTGGCCGCCAATCTGGGCGCCGCCGCGCCGCTCGCCTATCTCGTCTGCGCCGTCGCGACCGCGTTCATCGCCCTCTGTACGGCGGAAGCCGGCAGTCGCGTCGCCCAAAGCGGCGGGCCGTACGCGTA
>DATMZX010000164.1:0-4611 GCA_035573235.1 Gemmatimonadales bacterium | reverse complement strand
CACGGAGCTGCGTCTGATGGGTGTGCCGTCATGGCAGCAGATCGCCACGATGGTCGGCGACGCAGCGAAGACCGCGAAACCGGGGGCCTGGATCCAGGGAAGCGGCTGGCATCAGGAAAAGTGGAACGTCTCTCCGGGGCGCGTGGTCGAGGGCTTCCAGACCAACGACCTCATCAACCAGGCCGCGCCGAACAATCCGGTCGTGCTCACCCATGCCAGCGGCCATGCACTGATCGCTAACGCGGCGGCGCTCCGGCTTGCGGGAATCAGCTCTTCGACGCCGAATCCCCCGGGCGGGCGCATCATCAAGGACGCCAGCGGCCAGCCAACCGGAGTTCTCGTCGACGGCGCCCAGTCGCTTCTGCGCGCCGCACTGGCGAAGAGCCTCGCGGCGCGATCGCCGGAAGAGGCGCGCGCCGATTTCACCAATGAGATCCACCTCGCGACGCAGAACGCGCTCGCCAACGGTGTCACGACCTTTCAGGACATGGGCGAGTCGTTCGCGACGATCGACGCGATCAAAAAGATGGTGGACGCGGGCGACATGCCGCTCCGCCTCTACATACTGGTGAGCGGGAACGAGGCGCGCCCGGACGACGTCGACTCGCTCACGGCGCACCGCATCATCGATGACGGCAACGGACACCTCACCGTGCGCGCAATAGGAGAGATCACCGCCGACGGCGCGCTCGGTTCCAGAAGTGCGTGGATGCTCCAGCCGTACGACGACGATCCGAAGAACACCGGACTCAACGTCACGCCGATGCCGAGAATCAAGGAGATTGCGGAGATCGGCATCGCGCACGGCTTCCAGATCTCGGTGCACGCCATCGGCGATCGCGCCAACAAGGAAACGCTCGATACGTTTCAGTCGGTCTTCCAGGAACATCACGTGAAGAGCGACACGCTACGCTGGCGCATCGAGCACGCCCAGCACCTGAATCCTGCCGACATCCCGCGCTTCGCACAGATGGGCGTGGTCGCATCGATGCAGGGCATCCACGCCTGCTCCGACGCGCCGTACGTGCTCCCGCGACTCGGCATGCAGCGCGCGCAGGAGGGCGCTTACGTCTGGCAATCGCTGTGGAAGACCGGCGCCGTCGTCACCAATGGCACTGACGTTCCGGTCGAGGACATCAGTCCGATCGCATCATTCCACTGCAGCGTGACGCGCGACATGGTCGGCACCGATTCGGCGTTCTCCCCGCGCAGAAGCTCAGCCGGCAGCAGGCGCTGCAGACGTACACCACCAACGGCGCCTATGTCGAGTTCCACGAGCACAAGACCGGATCGCTGACACCCGGCAAGTGGGCCGACATAACAGTCCTCTCCCGCAATATCATGACAGCGCCTGACGACTCGCTACTCGGCACAAACGTTCTCTACACGATCGTCGGCGGGAAGGTGGTCTACTCAGCGGCGCAGAAGTAGCAATGCGGTCAGGGTGCAGCTCCCGGAGTCCCGGCGTCGGGACAGAGTTGGATGAACTGCACTCCGACCGCTGTTTCTCGAATCGGGGATTGAACGAAAAGCATGGAACCATCGCGGGGGTGCGAGGCTGTCGAGAAGCAGGGACGGTCGCATGAGTCGCGCTACTGCGAGACTTGTCTCCGCACCCATGGACGCGCATTATATTTGCCGTTGACTGATTCCGCTCAGTGATCTGGTCGGAGGTATGTCGCATGTTTTCCACGCAGCGCGAAGCGGGCGCGGGAACAGCCAGGGCCGTGGCACGCGCCATTGGCCGCAGTTCCGGATTACGATCGATCGCAGCACTCGGACTTCTCGGTAGCGTGTTCGCAATGGGCACGACTCCCTTCCGAGCTCCGTTGCCCACGGTCGAGCCAAATCCAAATCTCGAACGCGCGGGCGTGCTGCGCGATGGCGTGCTGACCGTCACGCTCGAAGCCCACGATAGCCGCTTCTGGACCCATGGTCCGAACCGACCGCCTGCGACCATCGAGGCCTTCTCGGAGCCGGGTAAGAAGCCCCAATTGCCAGGCCCACTGCTGCGTGTGCCCCAGGGGACGGAGATACGTCTCTCGGTGCGCAACACGCTCTCCGCGCCGCTTACGCTGCTCGTGCCGGCCTCGGTGCATGGCGGGCCAGATGCGATGACGGCGATGGATTCGGTGCTGGTGGCGCCGGGCGCAGTCGGCCAGCTCGTCGTTCAGGCAACGTCGCCAGGCAACTACGTCTACCGAGCGACGACGCCGGCGAACGTGGATGGCGTGACAGGGCTGGCCGGAGCACTCGCCGGCGCGCTGGTAGTGGACACAGCAGGCGCACCAGCCCGGCCGAACGATCGCGTCTTCGTGATCATGGCGACCCCCGATTCTGACGCGGCCGCGCATATCGGTGTGACGCGCAGTCGTCTCCTCGCGTCCGGCGGCCCCAACGGGTTCGAGGGAATCGCGTTCACGATCAATGGGCGCGCATGGCCGAACACAGAACGAATCCCGGCGACCGTTGGAGACTCGCTTCACTGGCGCGTGATCAATGCGTCAATCCTGCCGCACCCGATGCACCTGCATGGCTTTTACTACCGCGTCGACGCATTCGACGCGCCCAGCGCCTACGAGTCGGTGCGGCCCGCACCAGGACAGATGGTCGTCACACAGTTGCTGCCATCATGGGGAGCGATGTCCATGACGTGGTCGCCGACGCGGCCGGGCAACTGGATCTTCCATTGCCATTTTGCACTCCACACGATGCCGGACTCGATGACGCCCGCGCCGACCGGCGGGAGCATGCCCGGCATGGTGGGGCTCGTGCTCGGCGTCAACGTCGCTGGTCGGGCAGTCGCGCGCACGCCAGGCGCCCGCACGGCAGATCTCAAGCCTGCACGTCACCTCCGGCTCGTAGCCACCGTCGACAGTCTCGTAAGAATTCCTGTCATGGAGCCGCCCGGCCGCTACGTCCCCCAGCCTGCAATGCATTTCGTGCTCGAGGAGCACGGTCGCCGGGTCGACACAAAGCGCGCCTTCAGTCCCGAGCTCGATCTCGCGCGCGGCGAGCCGGTGTCGATCATGATCGTGAACCATCTTCCCGAAGCGACCACCGTGCACTGGCATGGTATCGAGGTCGAGGACAGTTACATGGACGGCGTCGCAGGCGTGAGTGGCGACGGAACGCGTTTGACCCCCGAGATCGCGCCGGGCGACTCGTTCGAAGCGCGCTTCACGCCGCCGCGGTCCGGAACGTTCATGTATCACGCGCACGTGGACGAGCCGCGTGAGGAGCAGGCCGGCCTCGAGGGCGCGCTGATCGTGCGAGACCCCGGTGCGACGCGGTCGCCCGATGACCACATGTTCTTTTTCAAAGGCGGCGGCATCAACGGCGAGGCGAACCCGGACACGCTCGTGTTCCCAGTTGGCCGGCCGACCCGGCTCCGGTTCTTCAACCTCGCCAACTGGGAAGTGCTGACGTCCTTCTCCTTGACGACGAGACCGGACAGCGCGCTCCGCCTTGTGAACGACACACTGCTCGTCCGCTGGCGGCCCGTTGCCAAGGACGGCTTCGATCTACCCGCGAATCAGCAGCTTCCCCGTACAGCGCGGCAGATTGTGAGTATGGGCGAGACATACGACTTCGCATACACACCGCTCCGCAAAGGAACACTCCGCCTCGAGCTTCGGGGGCCGGATGGCAAGCTTATCTTCAGAGTGCCGATCCGCGCGGAGTGACGCTGCGATTCGCGCGTGTACCGAATGGTAAGCAACCCAGAGCGATGGAAATCCAACGCATATTAGACTGCGAGCTCCACGCTGCACTTCAAAACAAACTGCTTTCGGTGATTGAATGAAAAGCATGATGTGTCTGGCTGCGGCCGTGGTGTTGCTTGGTGCCAAACCGGTCGTTGCATCGGCGCAGGCCGGCGGATCCGTCCCGGCAAAAAACGCCAACCCGATCGTGCTGCACGCGGCACGACTGTTCGAGGTGGTGCCGGGCAGGATCGTGAGTCCCGGCGAAGTGCTGGTGCAAGGTGGACGCATCCAGGCGGCGGGCACATCCGTGCCGCATCCGGCGGGAGCGAAGGTGATCGACCTGGGTGACATGACGCTGATGCCGGGTCTCATAGACGCGCACGTGCATCTCTTCCTGCATCCGGCGCCTCCGTCAGAAGGAATGCAGACGGTGGACGAATCGGCGCCGCAGCGCACGATCGAAGCCGTGCTTGCAGCGAAAGAAGATCTGATGGCGGGGTTCACCGCCGAGCGCGACATGGGGACGGAGGGCGCGGGGCCGGCAGACGCAGCTGTACGCAACGCGATCGAGAGCGGCGAGATTCCCGGGCCGCGGCTGCGCATAAGCGGGATGGCGATCTCGATCCTCGGCGGACACGAAGACGCGATCGGCTTCAATCCCGAGCAGCACGTACTCGGCAACGCAGACTACGCCAACGACACCGGGCAGCTGATCGAGACGATTCGCAGGCAGCGCAAGGAGGGAGCAACCTTCTTCAAGATCTACGAAACCGGATCGGACCAGATGGTCGCGCCGGGCTCAGCTCCATGTCTCGGAAATCCGATCTGCACGCAGCTCGGAATCGGCGAGCAGGCCGGCGATCCCGAGTTCTGGGAATTCCACACACCTTACCAGTACACGCTG
>DATMZX010000163.1:0-2000 GCA_035573235.1 Gemmatimonadales bacterium | reverse complement strand
CTGAACACACTCACGCTGGGATTGCCGGCGTGCAGCAGCGCGAACGGCAGGCCGACGACGATCATCGCGGGCACGACGCCGAGGCCGTCGCTGAGCCGGCGCAGCGGATAGCCGCGGAACCCCAGCTCTTCCGCCAACGCGGCGAGCACGAGGCCGAGGATCAGCGGCAGCGCGATGCGGGCCCACACATTGCCGTCGTTCGTCACGGCGAGCCGCGCGCCGAACAGCAGCGCCAGGCCGATCGCGAGCGCCGCCATGAGCGCGCCGATGAGCACGCCGCGCAGCCACGGCGCCACGACCGGGCGCTGCCAGCCCATCTCACTCCAGGAACGCTTGTTGAGCAGCCGGCCGATGAGCAGCGTCGCGGCGCCGAACGCGAGCACTTCGTAGGTCCCGCTGCGGACGACTTCCCACGCCTGCCCGCCCCAGCCGGGCGTCACCGCGGCGATGCCGATCGTCAGGCCGAAGCCGATCACCCAAAACAGGATGACCCAGCCGAGCGCGACCGCGATCGGTTTCAGACGCGCAAACGAAACGCGCGCCATTAGAGGCGCGCGCGAACCGCAGGAGTCAGCTTGGTCAGGACCGGCACGAGTATGGCCAGCTTCAGCAGGTCTCCCAGCAGGAAGGGCCAAGTCGCGAGCCGCGCCGCGCTCGAGATGTCTCCGGTGAGTATTGCGAGCTGCGCCAAGCCGCCCAGGTGGATGAGGAGCAAGCCCGCAACCAATGCCAGCGCCGTCCGCAGCCAGGGTTTGTTAACCCCGGGCTGCCAGCCCGGGGTTAACCAACCCGTAACCCAGGCTACCACCGGATACGCCAGCAAGTACCCACCTGTCGGTCCCAGCAAACGAGCAATGCCCGGCAACGGCACGGTGGGCGTGAACACCGGCAACCCCGCCGCGCCCATCGCGAGATAGAGGATCATGCTGAGCGCGCCGAGCCGCGCGCCGAGCAGCCCGCCGACGAGCAGCACCGCCATCGGCTGCAGCGTCATCGGGACTGGTGTGCCCGGAAGCGGGATCGAAACCTGCGCTGCCAGAGCGACAAGCAGCGCTCCTAGTGCGACCGCGCCAGCTCGAATCCACATACCCGATACCCGATACCCGATAGCCGATAGCTCCATTAGATCATCTCCACAGAGAGAGCGACTGCGTTGCCGCCACCGAGACAGAGGGTGGCGAGGCCAGTCTGCTTTCCATACTGCTTCAGCGCATACAGCAGCGTCGTGAGCACGCGCGCGCCCGACGCGCCGATCGGATGCCCGAGCGCCACCGCGCCGCCGTGCACGTTCACGCGCGACCAGTCCCAGCCGAGCGCTTTGCCGTCGGCGAGCGCCTGCACCGCGAACGCTTCGTTCGCTTCGATGAGATCGTAGTCGTTGATCTTCGTGTTCGACTTCTTCATCAGGTTCTGCACCGCGACGATCGGCGCGAAGAACAGGTCCTTCGGCTCGCCGCCGCCGGTCGCGTAGCCGGTGATCCTCGCCAGCGGCTTGAGACCGTGGGTTTTTGCGAACGCCAGCGAGGCGACGACCAACGCACTCGCGCCGTCGTTCAGCCCCGGCGCGTTTCCCGGAGTGACCGACCCGTCCTTCTGAAACGACGGCTTGAGCGCGGCGAGCGCCTCGAGCGTCGTGTCTTTGCGCGGAGACTCGTCCTTCTCGATGACGGTCACGCCCTTCTTCCCCGGAATCTCGACCGGGACGATCTCGTTCTTGAAGAAGCACGCCTCCATCGCCTTCACCGCTTTTTGATGACTCTTGAACGCGAATTCGTCCTGCTCCTCGCGCGACACGCCGGCTTTCTTCGCGGTGTACTCGGCGAGGTTGCCCATATGCGTGTTGCCGAACGAATCCCACAGCCCGTCGTGAATCATCCCGTCCACAAGCTGCGTGTTCCCCGCCTTGATCCCGCCGCGCATGCCGTAGACGTAGTGCGGCGCGTTCGACATCGACTCGAACCCGCCCGCGACGATGCATTGCTCGTCACCGGCCTTGATCG
>DATMZX010000162.1:0-2715 GCA_035573235.1 Gemmatimonadales bacterium | reverse complement strand
CCGCCGGTGTGGCAGCAGGCGCGCCGCTGCGTGGGGATTTCGAGGATCGTTTTCTGCGTCGCGAGGTCGAGCGAATCGCCGTTCATCGTGAAGCGCGCGAGCACGTTCTTCGCATCGGGGCCGGCGGGGGAGAAGTACATGTACACCCAGCCGTTGGTCGCGAAGTTCGGATCGGCGGCGAGGCCGAGCAGCCCGTCTTCGGCCTGACTCGAGTCCGCATACTTGGTGCTCACGGGAATCGTCGCGATGCGATGGACTTGCTTGTCCGACGGCGTGTACAGATTCACGTAGCCGTGCCGTTCGATGAACAGAATCCGCTCTCCGGGCAGCACGGCCAGCTCGATCGGCTCATTCAACTTCTCGGCGAGCACGACGCGGGTGAAGCGGTTCTCCTCGGGACGCGCGCGGTTGAAATCGATCGTGCCGTTCCCAATCGCGTAGCGGATGCCGCCGAGCAGGTGGCGCAGGAACAGCGGCTCGGTGTAGGTCGCTTCGGTGTGGCCCATGTTCGTGTACCAGGCGCGGCCGCCGCCGAAGTCGTGATACCAGCTCATCGGGTGATGCGCGCCGTTGGTGCCGCCTTCGTAGCTCGACTCGTCGATTTCGACCAGCACGTGGATGGTCGGGTCGATCGACTTGAAGTTGTAGAACTCGTCGGTGCGCTCGAACTGGGCGGGAAAGCCCTGCGTCGAGAGGTGGGTCGAGTCGATCGTGTGGTAGCGGGCGGTGCGTACGTTGGGGTTTTGCGGGTGGCCGTTGAACCAGGCGCCGGCGAGCCGGCCGTACCAGGGCCAGTCGTATTCGGTGTCGGTCGCCGAGTGGATGCCGACGTAGCCGCCGCCGGCCTGGATGTAGCGCTCGAAGTCGTCCTGCTGCGCGTCGTCGAGCACGTCGCCGGTCGTACTCAGGAAGATGACCGCGGCGTAGCGGCGCAGGTTCTTCTGCGTGAACGCGGTCGCGTCTTCGGTCGCTTCGACGGTGAAGCCGTTCTCGGCGCCGAGTTTCTTGATCGCCGCGATCCCGTTCGGGATCGAGGCGTGGCGGTAGGCGGCGGTCTTGGAGAAGACGAGGACGCGTGGTTGCTGGCCGTAGGCAGTGGCGCAAACCAGGCACAATAGCGAGAGTGATGTGAGGTATCTGTACATGAGGCTCCGTCTTATCATCTCGTGCGCCGCTGCGCTAGGGGCGGTGGGTTGTGCCGGCGATCTCACATCGGACGAGGTCGTCGGCACCTATGTGCTGGCGACGATCGACAACCACCAGCCGCCGCTGCTGCTCGACGGCGCAAACGGCTGTGTCAATTTGCTGGTGGGAGGGCGGCTCGCGCTGCTTCCCGCGCCGGACTGGTCCGATCTGGCGTTGGCTCGTCAGGAGGACTGCACGGCCTTGGATGGCGGTGTCACGACCGACACGCTGCGCTATCTCGGCCGGTATTGGATGAGCGACGGCGTGCTGACGTTTCAGACGCAGCTCAGTCTCGACGACACGTTGCGTTTTTCGGGCCCGGTCTGGATGGGCAGGGTTACGCTTGTTGTGCGCGACACGCTGCGCGGATTGGGGGAGCACCGCCTCGCATTTTTTTGAACCGCGCGTCACGTGTTCCCTATCTATAATCACTGGTGACCGCGACTGCGCCATCTCCTTCCTTAATAACACAAGTTCGCAACGCGATTCGCCTGCGGCACTACAGTCGGCGGACGGAAGACGTCTACATCCAGTGGATCCGGCGATTCATCAAGCACTGCGGGATGCGTCATCCGCGGGCGCTGGGGGCAGCCGAGGTCTCTGGATTTCTGTCGAGTCTGGCGGTGGAGGCGAACGTCAGCGCGTCGACGCAGAATCAGGCGTTGGCGGCACTGCTGTTTCTGTATCGTGAAGTCCTGCAAGCGCCGGTGGCTTGGCTGCACGCGTTGGTGCGCGCCAAACGCCCGGTGCGAGTCCCCGTGGTGCTGACGCGCGAGGAGGTGCGGCGGGTGTTCGCGCGGCTTAAGGGTCGCGGGCCGGCCGCGTTGGTTGCGGGCGTGCTGTACGGCACAGGGATGCGTCTGATCGAAGCGTTGAGCTTGCGCGTGAAGGACATCGATTTCGGGATGAATCAGATCACGGTCCGGGAGGGGAAGGGCGATCGGGATCGGCGGACGATGTTGCCGGAGCGTCTCAAAGGACCGCTGCTGCGCCATCTCGCCGAGGTTCGGACGCAGCATGAGCGCGACCTCGAGGAGGGTGCCGGTTGGGTGGAGCTCCCGGGAGCATTGGGGGTCAAGTATCCGCAGGCGGGCCGAGAGTGGGGGTGGCAGTGGGTGTTTCCCGCGGGGCGGGGGTATGTGGAACCGCAGACGGGCCAGCGCCGTCGCCATCATCTGCACGAGTCGGGGATGCAACGGGTCTTCAAGGAGGCGGTACGCGCCGCCCGGATTGCGAAGCCGGCGAGCTGTCATACGCTGCGGCATTCGTTCGCGACGCATCTGCTGGAGTCGGGGTATGACATTCGCACCGTTCAGGAGCTGCTGGGCCATCGCAACGTGGAGACCACAATGATCTACACGCACGTCCTGAATCGCGGTGGACTGGGTGTGAAAAGCCCGGCTGATTCGCTCTAATAAACATGTTATGCTGTCAGCATAACATGCCCGGTCCCGCACGAAATCCGATGTTATGCTGCGGAGAAAGCGCGTGATATATATGTTAGACCGGTATGTCTAATTCTCGTTAGGC
>DATMZX010000161.1:0-9293 GCA_035573235.1 Gemmatimonadales bacterium | reverse complement strand
CTCGCCTCCACCAACGCCGAGCTCGTGTCGAGCAACGAGGAGCTCCTGAGCATGAATGAGGAGCTCGAAACCGCAAAAGAAGAGCTGCAATCCACAAACGAAGAACTGACCACGCTCAACGATGAGATGCAGAATCGCAATCATGAGCTGAGTCAGCTCAACAACGACGTCATCAATCTCCTGAATGGGGTGGAGATCGCCATCGTCATCGTCGATGCCCAGCTGCGCGTCCGCCGGTTCACGCCCCAGGCGAGCACGACGCTGAATCTGCTGGCCAGCGACATCGGACGCCCGATCTCCGACATCAGGCCGAACGTCAGCGTGGCCCGCCTCGATGCGCTGATCAAGGAGGTCATGCAGACGGTCGCGCCGAAAGAGCTGGAGGTGCAGGATGCCCAGGGGCGCTGGTATCGCATGCAAATCCGGCCGTACAAGACCGTGGACAACAAGATCGACGGAGCCTTCCTCACGTTGGTCGATGTCGATACGCTCAAGCGGGCACAACAGGAGGCCGAGTGGGGGCGCGCGTATTCCGCCGGGATCGTGGAAGCGGTTCAGGTACCCCTGATCGTGCTCGACGAAGGGCTCGTCGTGCGATCCGCCAATGAGGCGTTTTACGAAACCTTCCGCATGTCACCAGCCGAGACCGAGCGCACCAGTCTGTTCGACTTGGGCAAGGGACTCTGGAACGCCACGGAGTTGCGCAGCAGTCTTGGCACCATGCCGGTGGGCAGCACACGGTTCCAGAACGTCAAGGTCGAAGTGGACGTCCCACAATTGGGCCGGCAGACGATGTCGCTGTCCGCGCGTCCCATCCGGTCCGGACCCGGGATGGGTCCCCTGCTTGTCCTCGCGATCGAAAACATCACGGTTCGCGAACGGGCAGAGCGTGAGCGGGAAAAGTTGTTACATCAGGCGCAAGCGGCCAAAGCAGAAGCCGAGCAGGCGACGCGCGCGAAAGACCGCTTTCTCGCCGTGCTGTCCCACGAGCTCCGCACGCCGCTGGCCGCCTTGCTCTTGCAGGTGGAGCTGCTCCGCCGGCGGACCGCCGACGGAGTCGACATTGAACGGAGTATCAATGCGATCGAGCGATCGGCTCGGATTCAGGCGCGCCTGACCGACGACCTGCTCGATGTATCGCGAATCGTCGCCGGCAAGCTTGACCTGACCCTCGAGCGCGTCGATCTCGCGACGGTGGTGCGCGAGGGCCTTGAAATGGTGCGCGCAATGGCCGACGCCAAGCCTGTCGTCCTCGAGACCCTCGTTGGAGAATCCGTAGGATCGGTGCTCGGCGATCCGACCCGGATACGCCAGATCGTGTGGAACCTGTTGACCAATGCCATCAAGGCGACGCCTGCGGGTGGGCGGATCACGATCGGGTTGGAGCGCGCCGATGGACGGGCGCGCCTCGAGGTGACCGACACGGGCGTGGGGATCGCCCCGGACTTCTTGCCGCACATCTTCGAGGTCTTCACCCAGGCCCAAGCGAATCAGGCCGGTGGACTGGGCCTGGGATTGGCCATTGTGCAGCATGTCGTGGAGCAACATCACGGGACCGTGCACGCGGCGAGCCCTGGTTTGGGCAAAGGCGCTACGTTCATGGTGACGCTGCCGCTGTTCCTTGGCGATGCCGTCCGCGGCGGCGGGCTCGGCCTGGAACGCGTACGTAGCGGCACCGAGTCGCGCGACGACGCTCAGCCGCTGGACCTCAATGGCCTGCGGATCCTCCTGGTCGACGACGATGAGGATACGCGCGAACCGCTGGTCGAAATGCTGGGCAGCACCGGCGCCGAGATCCGCGCCGCGAAATCCGCGGCCGACGCGATGCAGATATTTGAAGAATTCCGCCCGCAGCTCATCGTGTCCGACATCGGCATGCCGGGAGAAGATGGGCTGAGTCTCATGCGCCGGATTCGCGCCCTGGGACCCGCCCGGGGTGGAGATGTGCGCGCGCTGGCCCTCACGGCGATGGCCTCGGTGAAGGACCGCGAAGAGGCCCTCGCGGCGGGGTTCACCATGCATCTCGCGAAACCCATCGGGTTTGACGAGCTGACGGAGGCCTTACACGCCCTCGTGCAACGACGTCGGGTGATAGAAAGGCGGGCCAAACGACAACCATGAACGCACAGCGCTCGTCCGGCGCCACCCCGGAGCAATCCACCAAGACGATCCTCATCGTGGACGACGATCCGGAGTTTCGCGAGGCGTTGGTGGACATCGTCCGCAACGAAGGCTTTGCGGTCGAGACCGCCACGAACGGAATGCAGGCCCTCGACAAGCTGCGCTGGGGCCTGCGGCCCTGCGTCGTGCTGCTCGACATGCAGATGGCGGGCATGACCGGTTGGGATTTCCGGGCCGAGCAGAGCCGCGACCCGACGTTGGCCGCGATCCCCGTGGTAGCCATGACGGCCGGGTACTGGAAACACCGGGACCTCGGCGACTACGCTGCCCGTATCGCAAAACCGATTCAAGTGCCGGAGCTGAAAGCCACGCTCGCGAAGTATTGCTGACCTCGCGGTACGTCCCGTGTCTGCTCGGGGTGTTGACACTCCTGGCGAGCGAACGGGCCCTCGCCCAGTGTGACGGCCGGATCGTCTCGGCGATCGATGTCGTTCCTCATGACCCTTCGTTCCTGCGGTTTCCCCGCTTGCTGCGACCGCTCGCTCGCGCCGTCGGCCTGCATCATACGACGACGAAGCAGGACGTGATCCGCAACTTTCTGCTGTTATCCGCGGGACAGCCTTGTACCGAGCGCTTGCGGACGGAGTCGGAGCGCATTTTGCGCTTCCAGCCGTTCCTCGCCGACGCGACGGTGCGCGCGCTCCCCGACGACGCCGGCGGCGTGCGCATCGAAGTGGAGACCATCGACGAAATCCCGACCGTCTTCACGTTGCGGTTTCGGGACGGGCGTCCCGTGGCGCTGCGGCTCGGGAACAGCAACGTCGGCGGCCGCGGCGTGCTCCTCGCGATCCGCGGGGAGCGCGGGTTCGCCTATCGCAACGGTATGGGCGTGCAGCTCCTCGCGTATCAGACGTTCGGCCGGCCGTACACGTTCGAGTTCGTGGCCGACCGCACGCCGCTGAACAGCACGGTGATCCTCGCCCTCGGGCACACGTTCATCACCGACCTGCAGCGGAACGCCTGGCACGTCGGCTTCCGCGACCTGCACGACTACACGGCGTTCCTGCGGCCCGATGGCCAAGCCATTGCGCTCGGCGCGCGGCGCCGCTTCGCGGACGTCGGCGCGGTTGCGCGTATCGGCGTCCGCGGGCACAGCGCGTTCCTGGGCGCCCTGCTGACCGAGGAACGGATGACCGTGGCCGCGCAACCCGTGATCGTGTCCGACTCCGGGCTGGTCGCGGACACGAGCGCGCCCATCGCCGGCCCGTTCGCCGCCGTGCACAACGTGCGGCTCAACGCGGTCGTCGGTGTGCGCTCGGTCGCCTTCCTGACGGTCCGCGGTTTCGACGCCCTCAACGGCGCCCAGGACGTCGCGACGGGCGCGCAAGTCGGCGTCGTCGCCGGCCGGAGCGTCCCCTGGTTCGGCGCGGACGACCACGACCTGTTTTTCGCCGCCGATTTCTATGCGGGGCTGGGTTCGGCCCGATCCTTCGCCGCGGTGCGGGTCGAGGGAGAGACGCGCCGGGATCAGGACACGGATCGCTGGGGCTCGATGATCGGCAGCGGACGGCTGGCCTGGTACTTCAAACCGTCCGCCGGGTCCGTCCTCATCAGCAGCGGCGAGTTCGCCGGCGGGCGGCTCACGCGGTTCCCGTTTCAGCTCCGGCTCGGGGACCGCGACGGAGGGGTACCGGGGTACGCCGCGTCACGCGTCACCGGCGGAGTGCGCACCGTGGGGCACCTCGAGGCGCGCCGCTCGATCGGTCAGCTCAGTCGGCACGTCGCGGTGGGACTCGCGGGCTTTGCCGCCGCGGGCAGAGTATGGGCGGCCGGCGCACCATTCGGCGTCGATAGCCGAGTCAACGTCGGGGTGGGCGTGGGACTGCTGGCGGCCATCCCACCGCAGTCCCGCCAGCTGTGGCGCCTGGACGTCGCGGTGCCCGTGAGTGCGGACGCTCACGCCGGCTGGGAGCTCCGGTTGACGGTCAGGCGGGCGCGCGACTTCTGGCGCGAGCCGAGCTACGTCGCGCGCGCACGGGCCGGCGCCGCACCCTCGACGATCTTCACCTGGCCGTGATCGGGTTGTGCCAGCCGCCGTCCGCCGCGATGAGCGCGTCAGCTTCCTTGGGCCCCCACGTGCCCGGCTTGTACGGACGAGCGCGGGAGTGGTTTTTGAGGACGTCGTCGACCGCGGCCCACGCGGCCTCCACGGCGTCCTCGCGAGTAAACAGGGCACCGTCGCCGGACATGGCATCGCCGAGCAGCCGCTCGTAGGGCGGTTGGTCTCCAGGCTGCCCTTCCACGAGGTAGAGCTCTTCCTGGTCGCCGACGAAGTCCTTTCCGGCGCGCTTGACGCGGGCGGCGAGGGCGACCGCGGAGTTGGGCGAGAGCCGAAAGCGCACGTAGTTGGCGCGACCGTGTGCCGGCGCGGAGTCCGCAAAGAGCCGCTGCGGCGGCGGCTTGAGCTGGACGAGTACCTCGACGGCCGTCTCGGCCAGCATTTTGCCGGAGCGGAGATACCAGGGGACGCCCTCCCAGCGCCAGGAGTCGATGAACAGTCGCAGGGCGCAGAACGTCTCGACGTCCGAATGCCGCGCCACGTGCGGCTCCTTGCGGTAGCCGGCATACTGGCCGCGGACCACGTCGCCGGGCTTCAGCGGGCGCATCGCCCGGAACACCGCCGCCTTTTCGTTGTGTACGGCGTCGAACCCCCGGTAGGCCGGCGGTTCCATGGCCAGCAGGGCGACGACCTGGAACAGATGGTTCTGGATCACGTCCCGCAGACAGCCGGCAGTCTCGTAAAACGCTCCGCGGCCGTTCACGCCGAACTGTTCGGCGAGCGTCACCTGGACACTCGCGACGTAGTTGCGGTTCCAGATCGGCTCCAGAAACGAATTGGCGAAGCGAAAGTACAGGATGTTCATGATCGCTTCCTTCCCAAGGAAGTGATCGATGCGGAAGATCGCGTCCTCCGGGAAGACCGATCGCGCGACGCGATCGAGCTCCCGCGCGGAGGCCAGGTCGCGTCCGAACGGTTTCTCGACGATGACGCGCGCATGCTCGGCCAACCCGGCGGCGCCGAGCCCCTTGATCACCGTTTCGAACAACAGGGGCGGGATGGCGAGGTAGTGCGCCGGACGTCGCGCCTTCTGCAGTGCTTGCTTGAGCGCCGTGAATGTCTGCGGGTCGTTGTAGTCACCACTCACATAGTGGAGCAGCGAGAGCAGATGGCGCAGGGCGCGGCGGTCATCGATTCGGCCGGCGCTCCGTATCGCGTCCGTGGCCCGCGCGCGCAGCTGCGCCTGGCTCAAGGGTCGAGACGCAACGCCAACGACGGGAACGTCTAGGGCACCCCGCCGGGCCATCGCGTACAGCGCGGGGAAGATCATCTTGTGGACGAGGTCGCCCGTCACGCCGAACAAGACCAGCGCGTCCGACCGCTTCATCCGCGGGCCTCGAGGTCGCGCGCCGCGGCCGCGTCGAGCAGCCAGAGTATCTGCCCGTCGGCCGGCGCGATCAGCTGCGCCGGCAGCGCTTGGGATTGCCGCGGTCCTTCGAGCACTCGGCGAACGATCGCGGCCTTCCCTTCCCCAGAGACCAAGAACAGGACCTCAGCTGCCCCGTTGATGAGGACCGGCGTGAGCGTGACTCGCCACAGCGAGCTTGCCACGTGGTAACGGGCAACCACCCACGCCTCGCTGTCCGGGACGTCGTGAGCGTCTGGGAATAGCGACGCCGTATGCCCGTCATCGCCGAGGCCGAGCAGGACGAGGTCTATGCGGGCTCCTCGAAGCACGGTGCGGAGCGTGCGCTCGTACACCTGTGCGGCCACAACGGGGTCATCCTCGCCACGGATTCTGTGCACGTTCTCCGCACGAATCGGCACGTGATCGAGCAGCGCCTCGCGTGCCATCCGATAATTACTAGCCGCATGGTTCGGCGCGACGCATCGCTCGTCACTCCATAGGACCTGCACCAGTGACCACGGCACAGTCGAGGCGTAGGGCGGAGCGGCCAGACGCGAGTACAGGCCTCGCGGAGTCGCGCCGCCCGAGAGTGCCACGACGAACTCCCCGTGTGCCTGGACCGCCTCGCGCGCCGCTTTAGCGAATCGTTGGGCGGCGGCGTCGGCCAGCGCCTCGGGGGTGGGGACCACAATGCGGGGGAATCGCACGCCGCGGATTATAACCACGTGGTGGACATTCAGCGCCCGAAACCGCAGTCTTCACTCAATGCGCGGTGAACCAGCACCAGACTTTGCGTTACCAAGCGCCGACGGACAGCGCATCGCCCTCCGCGACTTGCGCGGATCGCCGGTGATCCTTGCGTTCTATCCCGCGGACTGGAGTCCCGTCTGCGGCGACCAGATGAGTCTCTACAACGAAGTCCTGCCCGAGTTCGAGCGCTACGGCGCTCGACTCCTCGGCATCTCCGTCGACGGGATGTGGTGCCACCGGGCGTTCACCGAAAACCGGAAGCTGCATTTCCCGCTCCTCGCCGACTTCGAACCCAAAGGTGACGTGGCGCGCCGTTACGGAGTCTATCGCGAGCGCGACGGCACGACGGAGCGCGCGCTCTTCGTGATCGACGCGGACGGCTTCATTCGCTGGCGTTACGTATCACCGATCGACGTCAACCCCGGGGCCGACGGCATTCTGGAGGCACTGGAAGCATTGAACGCGGGGGTCTCGAAGTGAGCAAGCATGCCCATGTCGCCCAACTCACCGTGGCGGTGTCCGATCGCGATCACACGATTGGCCCCGCCGACGCGCCCGTCACCCTGGTCGAGTACGGCGACTACGAGTGCCCCTACTGCGGCCGGGCGTTCCCGATCGTGCAGGAGGTGCGCCGGCGTCTGGGCGACCGCTTGCGGTTCGTGTTCAGGAATTTCCCGCTGACCCAAATCCACGAGCACGCCGAGCACGCGGCCGAAGTGGCCGAGGCGGCGGCCGCGCAGGGAAAGTTCTGGCCGATGCACGACTGGTTGTACCGCCATCAGTTCGCGCTGGACGACGACGCGTTGCTCGAGGGCGCTGGCGAGCTCGAGCTGGACGTGGCATCGGTGCGCCGCGCGCTGGCGGACGGGACCTACCGCGCGCGGGTTCGCGACGACTTCATGAGTGGGATCAAGAGCGGCGTGAATGGCACACCCACGTTCTACATCAACGACGTCCGGCACGACGCCGGCTACGACACTGCAACACTCCTAGCCGCGATCGAACAGGCCGAGTTGGCCCTGTAGTGCCTCGAACAGCGGCTCGGTGCCGTGGGGACCGTCGTAGCGTTCGCCATTAATAAAGAAGGTGGGCGTCCCTTTCACGCCGCTCTTCAAGCCGCCGAGGACATCCTCCTTGACGCTCGCCCGGTACGTTCCGCCTTCCAGCGCCGCGCGCATCCGGTCGGCATCGAGGCCGAGCGCGCTCGCCGCCTAACACAAACCGCAGATTCCTGCCGAGCCGGCGCTGGAGCTCTTTGACCATCGGCCACGCCTTGCGGCAGGACGGGCACTCGAAGTCGCCGTACTCGACGAGCGTGACCGGGGCGTTCGCCGCACCCGCGACGTGGTCTGCGTCGCCCACCGGTTGGGTAAGGGTGCCGCTCATGCCTGCTGATGAGCCTCGACGAACCACAGCCACTTGTCGACGCCGCGCGAGATGTCGGTCAGCATGTCGGCGCTGCCGGCATCCTCGAGCTCGTCCATCTCCGCGATCGTGATGCGCGCCGCCCGGCCGAACGCGCTCAGCGCGTCGGACAACGCGGCGACGTGCTCGGGCCCGGTCGCGATCCCGATGGGGTAATCGGGGAGTTTCGACCGCTGCTCGGCCGCCCCGATCGTCCCCTCGGCCACGCCGCCGAGCTGCACGACGCGCTCGGCGATGAGATCGACGTAGCTCTCGACGTCCTCATTGATGTCGTCGAACAACTTGTGGAGTCCGATGAACGATGGGCCCTTCACGTTCCAGTGCGCCTGCTTGCACTGCGTTTGCAGGTCGATCGCCTCGGCGAGACGTTGATTGAGCAGAGCGATGACTTCGACGCGCGTGTTTTTCGCGAGATCGTTCTTGGTCTCAAACAGGCGCGCGCTGTCTCGCGCGCGACTCTCGGGCACAGTCTTGCGGGCCATCTATTTCTCCTCGTGACGAGTAACGAATCTTCCTGCGCCCAGCAACATGGATACCTGTTCCGGCCGCCGATAGTGGCGGCCGGGATACCGTGACGCCCTCGACTTACCCGGCCTTCTGTGGCTGTGGCGCGCGCCGGCCGGCCAGCTGGATCGCCCCGCCGATGACTCCGGCGAGCAGCGCGCCAAGCCCCCACACCGTGCCCGCATCCCGCAGATGCAATGCCCCATCGACCGAGATCGGACCGGCGCCGATGATGGCAACGCTCAGCGCTACAGCTGCCAAGGTCAGGGGGAACTCATAACCCTGGGCGTGATTGAAGAAGCCGTTCTTGAGGTGGACGGTAGCGGTTGCGACGAACATCACGCTGATGATCAGCGTCGCCGCGAGCGGCGTGGCGAATCCGAGCGCCAGGAGAACCCCACCTCCAAACTCCGCCAAGCCGGCAAACAGCGCGTTGCGCCGCCCGGGGAAGAAGCCGAGCTGCTCCAGAAATCCACCGGTGCCCTGCAGACCGTACCCGCCGAACCAGCCGAACAGCTTCTGCGTGCCGTGCGCCGCCATGGTGAGGCCGACGACGAGCCGCAGGATGAGAAGACCGAGAGCCATAGCAGAACCTCTTACTTTCTGTTGGAGTGCTACTATCCAACGGGAAGCGTCATGAGTAAGTTCCCTCCATGCCCAGACGGGTCGATTCCCAGTGCCGGGCGTTCCAGACCGCGATCGACATCCTCGCGAGCCGCTGGAATGCGTTGATACTCAACGTCCTGCAGGACGGACCGCTCCGGTTCAGTCAGCTCTCCGAGCGGGCGCAGGGGCCCGGTGACAAGGTACTCTCGGCCCGGCTCAAGGAGCTGGAGGAGCGCGGGCTGCTCACGCGCCAGGTCGATGCGGGTCCTCCCGTGCGGGTGACCTATGCGCTGACCGAAGCGGGGCGCGCATTCGGCGAGCTCGCGCGATCGATCGAGCGGTGGGGGCGAGAGCTTCTCAAGGTCTAGAGCGGCGCTTACCGAGTCGATTTTCTCCCGCACCGTTCGTCGTTAGGGTACA
>DATMZX010000160.1:0-3860 GCA_035573235.1 Gemmatimonadales bacterium | reverse complement strand
GCATTGCCATTGGACCCCTCCTTGAATGGCCGTCTCGTGCGGGCAGCGCACGGACGAATGGCATCAGGCGTGATCAGCGGGAAGCACGAGAACGGCGGGAACGGCGGAACGGCGGTAAACGAACCCGGAACTGGAACCGGGCTCAGTGCGCGCGCATCGGTGCGCGCGACATGGCGATCGCCACGCAGCTCGACGCGATGCCGGCAACAGGCGTTGCCGGCATCACGAGCCTGCGTGAGCGAGGCATTCTCCATGAACGACTGCGCGAGCGCGGAGTTATTCGACGGCTTTCAGTGAGAGCTGCACTGAGTACGTACGCGAGCGGCCGGCGGCGATGCCGGTGTACACGTCGCGCGTGTTGAACGAGACCGCCACGTTGCGATTCAGGCGCACCTGAGCGCTTGGGGTGAGCCTGTAGGTATGCGCGCCTCGCAAGGTGGCGACGTCTTCAACGGCAAGGCCCGTTTGCAGCCAGTCGAACGGCACGTAGAACAGCTGGGAGTACCCGGCCACGTGGGTGAGATGTTCTCCCTTGTCCGTCGTGCGCGCCGTGACGTCGTGCTCGAGGAGCACACCCCAGTGTTCCGTCAGACCGAGGCGAAGGAACGCGCCCGCATTCCTCCGATCGTAGGCATCCGCATATGAGACCCGGCTCGTGACACCCGCGACGGCCCGGTCCTTCCACACGTTCATGCCGAAGATGGCGCCGCCCCCGCGCGCTTCGTAGCGCTTGTCGGTCTCGTTGCCATCGGGTCCGAACCCGTAGGCGGTCACCTGGTACCGCTTGTTCCACAGGAACACCTTGGCCTGAGTCGGAGTACTGCTGACGTTGGGGCTCGTCGTGGCACGCGAGAAGCCGAGCAGTCCGCTTCCGCTCGGCAGATCGTCGCGGCCGACGGTGAAGGACACGCCATCCTTCGGCTGATACAGCCAGTACAGTTTCGACATGCGAACGGAGACGGCCCCGCTCGTCCGAGTACGCGCCAGCGTCGGGCTGCCCACGCTCAACCCGTACACGATGTACTGGCGATGGCTGACCGCCAGCGCGGCACGCGCCGAGGAACTGAACGAATATCCCGCGGCGGCCGGCGGATCGCGATCCACACCGAGCGAGAACTTCATGTCGTAGGGCAGGAGCCGCTGATCCTCGGCACCCGCCTCCGATGACAGATCGACGGGACGAAGCGTCTGCGCCGCGTCGATCCCCCTGCCGTAGTTCGTCAGCAGGCCACCGCCCTGCGGCGACAGATGACACGACGAGCACGTCGGGTAACCGAGACGAATCATGTTCGGCGTCGCCGAGGCAGGCGCCGCGGCGAGAAGCACGAGCGCCGCCGTGACACCGGCGGCGTAGATGCCGCGCACGAGGACCGCGCCGGTCATCGTTTTTCTCCGAGCCTGGCTGCGGACTTCACCCCGGTCGTCGCGACCGGCGCCGGCCGCGCGGTGAACTCGAGCCGCAGCTTGATTTCGTCGTCGGTGTGCACGCCGAGCTGCGACGGCTGCGGAATACCGTAGGCGCTCAACTTGACGATCCCGTCGCCCGACGCGCGGTACGAATCCCGATCTTCGGTGACCTTCAGCGAGATCGAGAACGGACGGGCGGTCCCGCGAATCGACAGATCGCCGGTGACGTCGCACGTGCTCTGGCTGGCGCCGGTCTTCGAGCAGGCCGCCTGCCTGGCGCTGAACTTCACGTCCGGCGTCTGGCCGTCGGCGGTGGTGAAGACGTACTTCCGCATGTGCTCGTCGCGCAGGCCCATGCCGGTCCCGAGCGTCTTGACCGGCACGGTGGCTTCGATCTGTTCGAGCTGCGGCCCGTTGGCGCCGGGGCGGATCGTGCCGCGCGCTTCGAGCGACGTGGACTTGCCGTGGACGTTGAGCGCCGGAACGTTGGTGCCGACGTCGAAGCTCGCGGTCCCTCCGCGCACCTCGACCGGCGTTAACGCGCCCGCCGGCGCCTGTGCCGCCGCGATCCCCGTGGTGGCCGTGGATACCAGCGCCGCGATCGCGATCGCGGCACACGTCTGCTGACAGTGGTGCATTGCCATTGGACCCCTCCTTGAATGGCCGTCTCGTGCGGGCAGCGCACGGACGAATGGCATCAGGCGTGATCAGCGGGAAGCACGAGAACGGCGGGAACGGCGGTAAACGAACCCGGAACTGGAACCGGGTTCAGTGCGCGCGCACGGTGCGCGCGACATAGCGATCGCCCTGCAGCTCGACGCGATCGGCGAGCCGGGCGAGAAGAATCACCACGCGATCCTCGAGGTCCCCGATCGGCACCTCGGGATCGAACTGACGGAACAGGACGTGCGCGAGCGCGCGATGATCGCGCACGGTCACGTCGTCCAGGCGCTCGATCAACACCTCGAGCAGGAAGGCCTCCGTGCGATCGCGGAAGCCGTCACACAGCCTGGCGACGGGCGAGGCCAGCGCGGTGATCCCGGCGGGCACCGGCCGGCCGTCGGGGCGCAGGAGCACGCCGGCGCCGATCATCGCCTTGATCACGGTCTTGCTGGCCACGTCCCAGCGCACGGAATCGGCGGCCGCCGGCATCGCCTGGGCGCGGGCCGCGGCCTCGCGCGTCAGCTGCGACACGATGCGGTGTTCGCCGGTCTGCTCCTGTTCCGTCAGAATCGCTTCGATTATCTGGAAGAGCGCGTCGCGGGAGCGCTTCTCCGAATACAGCAGCTCCTTGCGCAGGCACGCCGCCATTTCACGCGAACGAGCAAACCCCCGCGCCTCAGCCCGGTCTTCCACGGGGTTCACGCCACCCCTAATTAGCATTGTCCATGCCACGATAGCTGTTCCACGAAATACCGAAGGTTTTTCCGGGTTCGGTTCGCCGACGCGGCGCCATGGCCTCCGCGATCAGGCATTTCTTACGCGACCCGCTGTTTCGGGGTGTAGATCGGCGTCAGGTCTGCCGTTCGCGCGGCGTCAGCAGGGCCCGGCCGCGCGCCCCGCGGCTCGCCTGGGCGGACGTCCGACGGGGACGTCGCGGGCGACGTACCGCTCCCCGTGCAGCTCGACGCGATCAGCGAGCCGCGCCAGCAGCACGACGACGCGATCCTCGAGATCGTCGAGGGGGACGGAGCGATCGAACTGCCGGAAGAGCGCGTGCGCGAGCGCGCGATGATCGTGAATCGTGACGTCCTCTAGACGCCGGATCAGCGTCTCGAGGAGAAACGCCTCAGTAATATCCTCGAACTGATCGCGGACCGTGGCGACTGGCGTCGCCTGGGCGGCGATCCCCGCGGGAACGGGCTCCCCTTTCGGCGTGAGCAGTACGCCTGCGCCGACCATCGCCTTCACCACGGTCCTCCCCGCCACGTCCCAGCGCACGGCCGCGTTCGACGCCTGACGCGCGGCGCGCGCTATCGCGTCGCGGGTCAGACGCGACAAGATGCGGTGCTCACCGGTCGGATCCTGCTCGGCCAGGATCTGTTCGATCGTGCGGAAGACGGTGTCCCGCGGCCGCTTCTCCGAGTACAGCAGTTCCCGCCGAAGGCAATCCGCCATCGCTCTCGAGCGCGTGAAAGCCCGGTTCTCTGTTCGCCGAATAACATCCATCACGAATGCGTGCGAGCATTCGACATGCCACTGTGTCAGGCGTTTCAGCTTGGGTCTTTAGCGGACGCTTCGCGCCAGACGGTCAAGCCGCCGATCACGAATGCGAGAGAAGGCGCGCAAATATTGCGTGCGCGGGTAGTTGCTGCACGCAAGAAATGCACGATCGCCGGGCGCTAGCGCACGACGATCGGCGATTCGGCCTCGGGGAGGAAGACCTTCGCAGGACCGGGGCCGTCGATCGGCGCGACCCACACGTCGCGAACGGCGGTCTGGCTCGAGCGCTG
>DATMZX010000159.1:0-4834 GCA_035573235.1 Gemmatimonadales bacterium | reverse complement strand
ACGACCCCGCAAAGGGAAATGAGGGCGAACAGCTCGAGACCGCGGCGGAGTAGGCGTGGAGTGAGCGCGAGGGGCACGGCGCGAAGCTATGGAAAAATGGCTGATTTGAACAGGTCCTGATTATCTTAGTCAGTTATGCCTGTTCCTCCCCAGCGCGTCGTGCTTCGCAACGTACGCCAGCATAATCTGAAGGGCATCACCGTCGAGTTCCCGCGCCGGGCGCTTTCAGTCGTCACCGGCCCGTCGGGCTCGGGGAAAAGCTCCCTCGCGTTCGACACGCTGTATGCCGAGGGGCAACGGCGCTACATCGAGTCGCTGTCGACCTACGCCAAGCAGTTCCTCGAGCGGATGCCGAAGCCCCTGGTCGATTCGATGGAGGGTTTGTCGCCCGCGGTCGCGATCGAGCAGAAGAATCCCACCACGTCGAGCCGTTCCACCGTCGGCACCGCCACCGAGATCGCCGATTTCCTGCGCCTCCTGTGGGCGCGCGCGGGCACGCAAGTCTGCCTGTCGTGCGGGCAGGACGTGAAGCGCGACACCGTCCAGGAAGTGGTGGATGCGGTGCTCACGGGAAACGGGAAACAGCCTGCCCTGAGGCGCGAAGCGCCGAAGGGGGAAACGATCGTCGCGTTCCCGCTGCCGGCTTCGGCGCATCGTCCCGCAGTCGAGGTCGCCGCGCAGCTGCGCGCCGCCGGCTTTGTGCGCGCACAGGTGGACGGGAGCGTCGTCCGCCTGGACGAAGAAGACGCCGAAGCGCGCGTGCGCGCGGGCCAGGATGTCCTCGTCATCGTCGATCGGATCGCCGCTGCCGAGGAGAATCGCAGTCGCCTGGCGGACGCGATCGCCACCGCGTTCAGCGAAGGCGAAGGAATCGCGCTCGCGCTGAACAATGGTCATCGCCGGCGCTTCTCCGAGCACCCCGCCTGCTCGGCCTGCGGCACGGCCGCGCCCGTGCTCACGCCGACGCTCTTTTCCTTCAATAACCCACGCGGCGCCTGCCCCACCTGCAACGGGTTCGGCGCGGTCCTGGAATACGACGAGTCCCTGATCGTACCGGACCCGCGCCGTTCCCTGGCGCAGGGTGCGCTCGATCCGTGGACCAAGCCCCGGTACGAAGGCCGGCGGCGCTTGCTCCGCGAGACCGCGCGGGCTCGCGGCATCGGAACGGATGTGCGCTGGCAGGATATCCCCACGCGGGAGCGGCACTTCCTGCTGCACAACAAGGGCGGCCGCTATCTCGGCATGTTTCCCTTCCTCGAGCGACTCGAGGAAAAGCGCTACAAGCAGTACATCCGCGTTTTCCTCCGACAGTACCAGCTCGCCAAGACTTGCCCCGCGTGCCAGGGCGCGCGCCTGAAGCCCGAATCGCTCGCCGTGCGCGTGGCCGGCAAGACGATTGCTGACGCCGCCGCACTGACGGCCTCCGATCTCGCGACCTGGCTCGACCAGCTCGCGCTGCCCCAGTTCCAACAGACCGTCGCCGATCACATCCTGGACGAGCTGCGCGGGCGCGTCGGCTTCGTGAACGACGTGGGGCTCGGCTATCTCACGCTCGATCGCCAGACGCGCACGCTGTCGGGCGGCGAAGCGCAACGGATCGCGCTCTCCAATGCGCTCGGTGCGCATCTCGTCGATACGTTGTACGTGCTCGATGAGCCGTCCATCGGGCTGCATGCCGCTGACGTCGATCGCCTGCTGGGCCTGCTGCGGCGCCTGGCAACGGCGGGCAATACCGTCGTCGTCGTCGAGCATGATCCCGCTGCGATGAAAATGGCCGATTGGATGGTGGAGCTCGGGCCCGCGAGCGGCGAGGCGGGCGGACAGCTCGTCTACCAGGGGCCGGCGGCGAAGGTGCGCGAAGCGGGGACGCTCACGGGTCAGTATTTGTCCGGCGACAAACGCATCGGCGTGCCCTCCGCGCGTCGCCCCGCGATGCGCTGGCTCGAGCTCAAAGGCGCGCGACTGCACAATCTCGATGGCGTCGATGTCCGCATTCCGCTCGGCACGTTGACGGCGGTCACGGGCGTCTCGGGCTCCGGCAAGTCGACGCTCGTGCACGATGTGCTGTACCGGCAGCTCGAGTCACGCCTCCGCGGGGAGCACACGGCAAAACAGCACCTGGGTGAGCCGGTCGGTCTCGTGCGTGAGCTCAAGGGTTGGGAGCATCTCGAAGACGTCGTGCTCATCGACCAGGCGCCGATTGGACGGACTCCGCGCTCCAATCCCGTGACGTACGTGAAGGCCTTCGACGAATTGCGGGCGTTGTTCGCGAACGAGGCGTTGGCGCGCGCGCGCGGTTACACGCCGAGTACGTTTTCGTTCAACGTCGCGGGCGGCCGGTGCGAGGCGTGCGAAGGCGCGGGCCACGTGCTCATCGAAATGGTGTTCCTCGCGAACGTGTTCGTGCCGTGCGACCAATGCGGCGGCAAGCGATTCAAGCGCGAGATCCTCGATGTGAAGCTGCAGGGCGCCAACATTGCGCAGGCGCTCGAGTGGACCGTGGATCAGGCGATGCAGCGCCTGCATCGTCATCCGCGCCTCGCGCGCAGTCTGTGGTATCTGCAGCAGGTCGGACTCGGCTATCTGCGGCTGGGCCAGCCGGCCACGACGCTCTCTGGCGGCGAGGCCCAACGGCTCAAGATCGCGCGCGAATTGGCGCGAGCACGCGGCGGCCGCCGGCTCTACATCCTCGATGAGCCTACGACCGGGCTGCATCTCGACGATGTGCGCGTCCTCTGCCGCGTCCTCGACCGGCTGGTGGATGGCGGTCACACCGTCCTCGTCATCGAGCACAACCTCGACGTGATCAAGCGGGCCGATTGGGTGATCGACTTGGGGCCGGGCGCGGGCGAGCTGGGCGGCCGCCTCGTCGCCGCCGGGACACCAGAAGACCTGCGTGACACCCCGGAGTCGGTCACCGGCCGATATCTGAGAGATCTCGCGTGACGATCCGGCGGAGTGACGTGCTGCTCATCGCCGCGGCCGCGGTCTGGGGTGTGAGCTTCGTCATCGTCAAAGAAGCGCTCGGTGAAGCTTCGCCACTGCTGTTACTGGGGATTCGGTTCACGATCGCCGCACTGGTGCTCGCGCCATTCATCGATCTGCGCGGAGGCTTTTCACCCGCGGAGCTGCGCGCCGGCGTCCTCTTGACCCTGCTCCTGGCAAGCGGCTTCGCCACGCAGGCCGTCGGTCTCCAATACACGACCCCGGCGCGGTCGGCGTTCATTGTCGCCATGTCGAGCGTGCTGGCGCCGGTCATCGCGATGGTCCTGCTGAAGCACCGCACCGGCTGGATGGTCCTGCTCGCGCTCGTCATCGCCGGCGCTGGGATCTATTTCCTGACCGCACCGGATGCCGGCGGCCTGAATCGCGGCGACCTGTGGACGTTGCTCACGGCGGTCGTCTTCGGCGGCCACATCGTCGCGGTCACTCAGTTCTCCAAGCGCTTCGACGCCCGCCGGCTCGTGTGGCTGCAGCTGCCCGGCACCGCCGCGGGAACCCTGATTGCCGCGCTGTTCTTCGAGGACCTCCGATTCTCGGGGTCGCTCAGCCTCGTCATCGCGGTGCTGTTTCTGGCGGTCATGGCAACCGCGGTCGCGCTGGTGTGGCAGATGCGTGCCCAGCGAGAAATGACGGCGGCTCGAGCTTCCTTGCTGCTGTGCGTCGAGCCGGTGTTCGCCGCGCTGACGTCCTGGCAATTCTGGGGCGAAGAATTCACGCTCAGCCAGGCCGCCGGGGCCGGGCTGATTCTTGCCGGAATGATTCTGGCCGTGATTGGGGAGGCGCGCGCAGACATGGAGCAGCAACTCGCCGGTTGAACTCGCGCGGCTGCCCCGCGATATTTCGCGCCTCATTCCCGAGTAGCTCAGTTGGTAGAGCAGCCGGCTGTTAACCGGCGGGTCGCAGGTTCGAGTCCTGCCTCGGGAGCTCGCTAACTCTCCAGCACGCTGTTGACGACCGCTACGATCTCATGCGTCGTGAAGGGCTTCGACAAGCTCTTCACCGCGCCGAGCAGCTCCGCATCCCGCCGCAAATCGAGCATGCCCGATGAATCCCCGCCCGACATCACGATCACCTTGACCGCCGGAAATTGCTTGCGGATCTGCCGCAGCATCTGAATCCCATCCATACCAGGCATGAAGATGTCGCTGACTACTACATCCACGGGATGACGCTCTAGAAGCTGAAGACCCAGCTCCCCATCCTCGGCATCCAGGACTTGGTGGCCGTCTTGCTCGAGCGCGCGTCGCACGATTCGGCGAATCGGCTCCTGATCGTCGATCACAACGACACAGGCCATGGGCTAATCTTCGCCTCGCGGAGGATCACTGGTAGTCAGTAACCCCCTACCTCGTGTTCGGCACGATTCTCGCCAGTACACCTCTCCGGGTAACTAACCGATCTTCGAGAGGCAGAAGGCCAAGATCATGTCGACGACTATCACTCGCGGTCTGCTGAAGGCCGCCCTTGTTCTGTGCGTTGCTGCTGCGTTCTGGAATGGTGCCTGTTCGACCGAGATGGGCGGCCCTCCAAAGGCCAGCATCCAGGTCAGCCCCGGAACGGTCACGTTCAAGGATACGATTGGGAATGCGAGTCCCGCCGCCCAGACGGTGGCGATTTCTACGGACAACCAGGATAGCGTTCCCGGCCTGAAAGCCACGGTCAGCTACGGCAATGGGTCGGGTTGGTTGGCGGTCCAGCTGAGCGGAAACGCCGCGCCGGCAACGATGACGCTGACCTCGAACATCACCGGGCTGGAAGCCGGCACCTATCAGGCGACTATTACGATCGAGGCCAATGACGCCGCGAACAGTCCGCTGGCGGTGCCCGTCAC
>DATMZX010000158.1:0-4950 GCA_035573235.1 Gemmatimonadales bacterium | reverse complement strand
GAAACCGACGCCGCCATCCGGCTCGAGGAGCTGTGGAACGCCCTGGCGGCCGCCCACACCTTCTCGCTGTTCTGCGGCTACACCATGGATACGCATTGCGAGCACGCGTACGTCGGGCCGCTCGAGGAGCTGGGCCGCACGCATAGCGACATTCTGGGAACGCGAGAGGATGAGCAGTTCGCCACAGCGCTCGATCGAGCGAGCAGGGACTTGTTCGGAATTTCGTTGACGCAAATGGCCGGTGCGGCGCTCCAGGACGGCACGCGTCGCTTTCCGAGCGGCCAGCGCACGATGCTGTGGGTGACGCGGAATCTGCCGATGTCTGCGGCGCAGCTCGTCGAGCGCGCCCGCGTCTATTACAGCGCCGACCGCAGCTAGCTACATCCGTTTGTACTTCGGTCCGCTGCCGCCCTCGCGGGGCGTCCAGCGGGGCCCCAGCACGTCGGTCGCTTTGCAATCCACACAGTTGGGCGCGTTGATCCGCAGACCGTCATCGCCCCGCTCATACACTCCCGCCGGACACATGTGCGAATAGAACTCGGCCACCTCCGCCGGGATGTCCTGCACGCCTGGCGCGATCAGGTGATTGGGAATCGTATCGCGGGTTGCATTCCCGGATTTGAAAACAGCATCGACTTTGCTTACACCGACGCGGTTTTCCGACCCCGGAGCCTCTGAGCTCTTTGCCACTTCGGCATCGGCATGCATCCGATACTTCCCGCCCGGAAACCGCCCGCCCGTGACCGTCATCAAAGCCGCCTGGAGCCCGCCGAGGTAGAAACCATCGCGGAACGCGAGCCGCATGTTGCGCGTGCGGCGCAGGTCGCCCGCGATGTACGACTGATTCACCAGCTTGTCGTACTCGCCGAGATCGGCGCCCGACTTGAGGTGCTGGAAGATCGCGCGCGCGGCATAGATGCCCGACTGCATGGCGTAATGAATGCCCTTGAGCGACGGCACATCGACGAACCCCGCCGAGTCGCCCAGCACCACGACTCCTTCCCCCGCGCGCGACGCCGGCAGCGCGTAGAAGCCGCCCTCGGGAATCGTCTTCGCGCCCCACTCGACCATCTCTCCGCCCGCCAGTAAATCGCGGACCAGCGGATGCTGCTTGAAGCGCTGGAGCAGCACGTGCACATCCAGCGCGGCGTCGCCGTAATCGAGTCCCACGACGAGCCCCAGCGCGACGAGGGTCGGCTCGAGCGGATAGACAAAGCTTCCGCCAAACGCGTCCCTGGGGAGCGGCCATCCCAGCGTGTGAATCACGCGGTCGAGCGGCTGCTTCGTCTCCCACAATTCCTTCACGCCGAGCGCGAAAATCTGCGGATTCTCCGAGCCGACGTTCTGCCACTGGCACCACGCCTGCGACAGCAGCCCGCGCGTCCCTTCGGCGAGCGCCGTCACCTTCGCGACCAGATCGTTGGGAGCCGATCCGCCCGCTGTGGCTTTGCCCTCGCGGTCGAGCCCCGCGGCCGCGGTGCGCACACCGGCGACCGCTTCTCCCTTCACGAGCAGCTGCGCGGCGGGAAACCCGGTGAAGACGTTGACACCGAGCGCTTCGGCTTTTGCGCCCAGCCAGCGGACGATCTCGCACAGGGATGCGACGTAGAAACCGCTGTTGTGCATCGTGGGCGGAGTTGGGAGGCGGAGCTTGGAATTGGGAGTGAGGAGATAGACCGCTTCCTTCGCAACCGGCCCACGGAACGGGAAATCGGAGTCTTTCAGATCGGGAAACAACTCCCGGAACGCCCGTGGATTGACCACCGCGCCCGACAGCGAGTGCTCGCCGAGTGCCTCCGCTTTCTCGAGCACGGCGATGTTGAGCTCCGTGCCATCCGTCTTCCCCAGCCGCGCCAGCTCGATCGCGCACGCGAGCCCCGCCGGCCCGGCCCCGACGATCAGTACGTCGAGCTCCATCCGATCGCCCGCGCCTTCGGCGCCGTCCTGCAGGATGATCTTCTCGAGTGGCAATGGGAGCTGGTAACGGGCGGGGACGATCTTAGCCATGCAGCTTGCGGATCTCCTCGGTGAGCTTCGGAACGATTTCGAAGAGATCACCCACGACACCGTAGTCGGCGATCTTGAAAATCGGCGCGTCTTTGTCCTTGTTGATCGCGACGATCACCTTCGAGGTACGCATCCCCGCCAGGTGCTGGATCGCACCCGAGATGCCGACCGCAATGTAGAGCGACGGGCTGACCGTCTTGCCGGTCTGGCCCACCTGATCGGCGTGCGCGCGCCAGCCCGCGTCGACTACCGCGCGCGATGCACCGACCGCCGCGCGCCCGCCGAACGCGTGCGCGAGCTCTTCCAACACCTTGAAGTTGGCCGGCTCCTTCAGCCCGCGGCCGCCCGAGATGATCACCTGCGCCTCGGCCACGTCGAGCGTGCCCGCCGGCGCAGCCTTGACCTCCCGCACTTTCACGCGGCCCCCCGCCGTGACCGGCAGCGTCTCGGGCTTCACACTGGAGGCGGCCGCGTCGGGCGTGAAGACGTTGGGGCGAAGCGAGAGCACCGCGGGCTGCGCGGTCACCTTCACTTTCAGAAGGGCCTTGCCCGCGTACACCGGCCGCGTGACCAGGAAGCCGTTGCCGTCTGCGACGACATCCGTGAGATCGGCGACCACAGCGACGCCCAGCTTGGCCGCCACACGCGGCGCGAGATCGCGCCCCGTCGCCGTCGCGCTGAACACGACGGCGCGATACCCGCCGGACTTCGCGCGAGCGGCGAGCGCGGCCGCGCAGGCTTCACGGTCCGTCGCGTCGCACACCACCGCATCGGCATCGCCGAGCCGGCGCGCGGCCGTGATGACCTCGAACGACACTTTGCGCAGTTTGCCGTCGCGCTGCTCGAGTACCGCGAGGACTTTGCTCACAAGACTTTCGCTTCCTCGCGCAGCAGCCGCACGAGCTCACCGACCGCGGCGGCGCCTTCACCAACGATTCTCCCTTCCTTGCGCTCGGCCGGCGGCGTCAGGGCGACGACCTCCAGCGTTCCGCTGCCGGCCTGCACCGGCTTCACTTCGAGCGGCTTCTTCTTCGCCGCCATGATGCCCTTGAGTGCCGGATAGCGCGGCTCGTTCAGGCCCTTGTCGGCCGTGACGACGGCGGGCAGCGGGAACTCCACGACTTCGATTCCCCCTTCGATCTCACGCTCGGCGACGCCTGTGGCGCCCTCGATCTCGAGATGCGACACCGCGCTCACGCTCGGCAGGCCGAGCAGCTCCGCGACCAGCGTACCGACCTGGTGGTTGTAATCGTCGATCGCCATGCGGCCGAACAGGATCAGGTCCCAGCTCGTGGACTTGAGCTCGGCGGCGATGAGCTTGGCGACTTCGAAGGAATCGGCGGGCATCTTGTCGGCCTGGAGCAGGATGCCGCGGTCGGCGCCCATCGCGAGCGCGGTGCGGATCGTCTCCTGCGCGGCCGCGGGACCGAGACACAGCACCGCGACTTCACCGGCGCCGGCTTTCTCCTTGCGGCGCAACGCCTCTTCGACGGCGAACTCGTCATACGGATTCATGACGAATTTCACGCCCGCTTCGTCGAGGCTTTTTCCGTCCGCAGCGACTTTGACACGCGTTTCCGAATCGGGGACGCGCTTGATGCAGACCGCGATTTTCATAAGGCCCGAAAGCTACGTTAGCGGGTCCCCAGGCGGAACACGGTTATGCCCCAATGGTCGGGGTCATCGGGGGCTTCGTCGTTCCAATTACTGCTCGAGTGCGAGCCGTCGGATGTGTAGTGGAGCACGTACGATCCGGCGGGAAGGGTGATCACGCCGTCGAACATCCGGTTCTTGTCGGCTCCACCCGCCGGCTCGGTCTCCTCGTACTTCATCTGCCACACCGTGCGGCCGTTGCCGTCCTCGATGCGCCCGTAGTCGAACATCTCGCTGTCGCGGCCTTCGCCGAGCGCGTAAATGCGGAGCCTGGTCTGTGCCTCGAGCCGGAATGTCTTGCGCGCGTTCTCGTTGTCGCCCATGCGCGTCAGCTCCACGAGGGCGACGCCGGTGCCGCGTCCCGGGCGCACGAACGGGCCGATATCGGCGGGGTTGAGCCGGCCGCTCGCCGGGAAAACGCTGACGCCGTAGTACTTCTCCTCAGCCGGCGGGGCCGCGTTCCAGGCGTCGGCGGCATGCGAGTCGTCGGTGCGGAAGTACACGAGGTAGCTGCCGGGCGTGAGCCGAATCGTTCCGTCGAACACGCGGTTCTTCGGCGCGCCGCCGGCATGCTCGGTGTTGTCCAGCGTCATCGTCCAGATGTGTTTGTGATGCTCGGCGTCCACGATCCAGGCATAGTCCACCATGCGGCTCGTGCCCTCGCCGATCGCGTAGATGCGGACGTCCATCGCGCGCTTCAGCACGAAGCCTTCCGAGCGCGTCTCGCCATCGCCGACGCCGATCATCGAGACGATCGTCTGTCCTTCCGGGACGGGCTCATACTCGAATTTCTTCACGGCCGCGCGGGCGGCTGGGTCGCGCACGCGCACCATCAGTCCCCAGAACTCGGGATCGGTCGGGGGCACACGATTCCAATCATCGGGATGATGCGATTCATCGTTGACGAAATAGGCGACGTAGCGGCCGGGCTTGAGGCGCAGCGTCTCGTGCGCGACACGGTTCTTGGCGGCGCCGCCCGCCGGATCGGTGTCGTCATAGGTCATCACCCACACCCGTTTGTGCGTGTCGGCATTCATGATCCAGCCGTAGTCGAAGTCCTTTTCTTTCGACAGCTCACCGATCGCGTAGATATCGATTTCAGCCGGTTTCGTCAGCTCGAACCCGGTGCGCGCGGACTCATTGGGATCGGGGGCGACGGTGGCGATCGCGGACGACGTGAATGCCGCCTGCGCCGCCTTCAGCTCTTCTGCCGAGGCTTCCTTGCCGATGCCCGTGACCGTCAGGCCGAACTCTTTGTACAAGCTCTTTTCCACGTACGGACCGCCGTAC
>DATMZX010000157.1:0-6327 GCA_035573235.1 Gemmatimonadales bacterium | reverse complement strand
TGACGTCCATGCGGCCGAGGAGACCGACGGCCACGTCGCGTGGGTCGGCAACTGTAAACTGAATGGTGCGTCCACGACCGAGCGTTGCGGGACGCGGCTTCCAGAGGAAGCCTACCGTCCGCCCAACGGAGTCGCCGACGTTACCGGTTTCGATGGCCGCGTCTTGCGTCGTTAGGAGCGTGTATTTGCGACCGGCAGAATCGATGCGTAAGCCATAGGTCCCGGCGCGGAAGCCGGGACCGGGCTGGAAGCCGTCGAGCATCGCCGAATCGGCCAATTCAGCGGGCCAGCGATACAGCGACATGCGCTTGACCACGCGGTCCATGATGGTCGAGCTCTTGAGCAGATCGGCCCACGCTCCGGCGGCAAGGAGCTCGTCACCCTGAACGGGGCCGGGCGTCTCGCTGCGCTGCGCAGCGCCAGTTTCGTTGATCCAGAGCTGTCCCTGCGCGGCGTACTCGGGCGGCAGGTATCTCGCGACGATGAAGCCCGCGGCCCCGCCGACAATGACCACGAGTGCGATGAGCCATTTGTACCGCCTGAGCGCTGCGAAATAGCGTCCCCAGGGGATTCCGGCTTCTTCGGCGTTGGTGGCGCCCCAAGCCGGCGGCCAGCCTTGGGCAGGAAACGCCGGGAAGTTCGGATCCTGACCGCGTTCCGCGGGAAGGTTCGAAGGGATGTAGTTGCCGGTCATTCGGTACCGACTCTCCAGAGTTGATCTACGAACATCGGGCCTCAGCGAACGTTTTCTTTGTGACTTGGCGCGACGGGTCGAGCGGATGCAAATCCAGGCCCAAACGGCGCCCGTGGACGGCGACCGAGTGACGGCTCCGGAACTTGATCAACTATGTGTCAACTGCGAGCAGTGAGTGAGTGCGGCTCATCACAGGCCGTGCTCCTGTGCTCGCCACGGACGAGGACTACACTGCGGCAAAAGGGTGGTCGTGTCGTTACCGGAGAGGCCGCCTTCGCGTTCTATGGCTGACCGCCCGCGTGTGTTGCCTTCCGTCGCGACTGAGCGATGGTCGCCAGTCGGCATATGTATATAATCGACAAGACGTTGTCCCGCATCCAGCGACGGCCGGGCGATGCCCTCCGATCCGACAGGGCGTGCCTCCAGCACACTTATGCTTTAGCTTGGCTTCGGCCCCGGTGACCTTTAGGCGTCTTGTGTGATCTACATCATGTAGATCACTGACAACACCGATGTAGCGTGGGGATTACAGGCCATGTTGCCGCTGACCAACGGAACTTCACCGCTCGCTTCTACGGGACCGGCTCGAGTTCAAGAGAGGAGATTGTCGAATGTCGATGCCGTTCGTTGAGGAGTCGGAAAACGTTCCGGCGCCGGCGCCGGTTCCGGAAGCAGCATCGCGCGATCCACTATCGATCCCAGCAGAGGTCAAGGCAAGCATCCGAATCTTGGTGGTCGATGATGATCGCACGCTGCGCGAAGGGTGCGCGAGCGTGCTGCAAATCGATGGCTACAACGTGACGTTCATCGGCCGCGGCGACGAAGCGATGGAGATGGTTCGCCGGCGCAAGTTCGACATCGTGCTCGTCGACCTGTATCTGAGTCCGGTGTCGGGCATCGATATTCTCAAGGCGACGCTGGAGACGCATCGTGACACCATCGTGGTGGTGATGACGGGCAATCCGAGCGTGACGTCGAGCATCGAAGCGCTCCGTTCCGGAGCGTGGGACTACCTCCCGAAGCCGTTCTCGGCAACACACCTGCAGGTGCTCGTTGGGCGCGCATCGCATGCCGTGATGGTCGCGCGCGAGACCAACGACCTCCGTTTGCAGCTGGTACAACAGAGCGGCAACAGCGACAAGATCACGTTGTTGGGCGTGTCGCCGGCGTTTCGGCGCGCGGTGGAACTGGCGCGCAAAGTGGCGTCCACCGATGCGTCGGTGATGATCACGGGCGAAAGCGGAACCGGCAAGGAAGTCATCGCGCAGTTCATTCATCATCACAGCCGGCGCGCGAGCCGCAAGTTGGTGCCGATCAACTGTGCCGCCTTACCGGAGCCGCTGCTCGAGAGCGAAATGTTCGGGCATCGGAAGGGCGCGTTCACCGGTGCAGATCGCGACAAGCCAGGCTTGTTGGAGACGGCCAACGGCGGGACGCTTTTCCTGGATGAGCTAACGGAGATGTCGCACCCGATTCAAGCGAAACTGCTGCGCGTGCTGCAAGACGGCGTGGTGCGTCGCGTCGGCAGCGAGCAGCAGGACGCGGTGGTCGACGTCCGATTCATTTCGGCGACAAACCGCGATCCGCAGGACGCGGTGAACAAATCGGTGTTGCGTGAGGATCTGTTCTATCGGCTGCGAGTGGTGCCCATCAAGCTGCCACCATTGCGCCAGCGATTGGAGGACATTCCGCTGTTGGCGAATCATTTCCTGGCGCACTATTGGGCTCGTCATCGTCTGCCGGGTGATGCGCAGCCCAAGTTGACCGAGGGTGCCCTCGACTTCTTGCGATCGCGGCCGTGGCGGGGCAACGTGCGAGAATTACAGAATGTGATCGAACACGTTGCGGTGTTGAGTGAGCCAGGACAGCCGATCCAACCGTCTGATATACCGGTGTATGATGACGGCCCGGTTCCGGCGGCGAAGAGCACGTTGCCAATGTCGATGATGGACGAGCCGTATCATGCGGCGAAGGACCGGTTGATCGCGGAGTTCGAGAAGGAATACCTCACGCGCTTATCGGCGCGCGCGGGCGGAAACATGTCTCGCGCGGCGCGACTGGCGAACATCGACCGCACGACACTGTATCGCCTAATGGAGAAGCACAACGTGCGGCGTGACGAGTTGACCGGCTCGGGCGAGTGAGCTCGCGCGCTCCGCGCGCGACCGCGACGGCGCGAGAACCAGAGCGCGTCGAGCGATCCTCTGGTGGCAGCGGTGCGGTGCGCGCCGTGTCGCCCGCGGTGTCTCTTGCCGCTTCCGATCTGCGCATCGCCAAGCCGCTTCGCGAAGCACTGCGCCGCGCAGCAGACCACGTGGCCGCTGCGCCAGCCGCGGTGGAGCAGGGCACCCACGCCGATGACCTGCGTTTTCAGCTCGAGGCGTTGCAGGCGGCGATCGCACAAGCGGCAGCGGGTGAGACGCCGCTGCTCGAGCGTGCCGCGCCCGCGGTGCCGGTGCAGAAGGTGCTGAACCTGCTGCGTGCGGCGCTCGTGACCGAGCTCACGGCCATGCGCGAAGCCGTGCCGATGTCCGAGGTCATGGAGCTGCTGGGCGCGATCGAAGAGGTCCAGGTGGCGCTGGATCGCGACGAAGCGCATCGGTTCGCCTCGCGTCTTTCTGGAGCGGGCGGGCTCGAGCTCATCGTGGAGGTTGCGCACGATCTTCGGTCGCCGTTGGCGTCGATTCTGTTCCTCGCGGAAACGCTGCGGAAGGCGCAGAGCGGTGTAGTGAATCCGGTGCAGGAGCGGCAGCTGGGGCTCATCTACAGCGCCGCGTTCGGGTTGAGCGCGATGGCGAGCGACGTCATCGAGCTGGCGCGCGGGGGCGACCGGTTGGTGGACACGGCGCCGGTGCCGTTCTCGGTAGCCGATCTCATGCGGTCGGTGCGCGACATCGTGCTGCCGATGGCGGAGGAGAAGGGCCTAACGGTGCGGCTCACCACGCCGGACGCCGACTTCCGGTTAGGCCACCCGGGCGCGCTCAATCGGGTGCTGCTCAATCTGACCACCAACGCCCTCAAGTTCACCAGCGAGGGTCACGTCGAGCTGACCGCGAAGCAACTGTCGCGCACGCGGCTGACCTTTTCGGTGAAGGACACCGGCCGCGGTATTCCGGGCGAAGTGATGAATTGCCTCTTCGAGACGTTCCGACGCCGGCGCAATGCCGGCGAGTACACGTTCTCGAGCGCGGGTCTCGGCCTTTCGATCTGCCGGAAGCTGGTGGCCGCGATGGGCGGCGTCCTCCAGGTCGACACGAGCGCGGCCGAAGGCACGCGCTTCAGCTTCGAGCTCGACCTGGCGGTCGCCCCGCGGCTCTGAACGTCGCCTAACGTTAGGCGACGCCGCGGGACGGAATCACGCCGTGTGCTTCGGCGAGCTCGTATATTTCCGGGGCGCCCAACACGTCGCGCGCGACCAAGGCCTGGGCGAGCGCGTCCACCGCGGCTCGATGGGTGCGCACGATCGCCTCGGCGCGGCGCGCTTGCGCGGCGATGAGGGTCCGCACCGCATGATCGACCTCACCCTGCAGCTGGGCACTGGGCGGTCCGCCCTGCGCCGACGGATCGGCGCTGATCAAGCCCACTTCTTCGCTCATGCCGAACTCGGCGACCATGCGCCGGGCGACGGATGTGGCTTGGACGAGATCCGCGCCCGCTCCGGTGGTGACCGCATCGGGTCCCAGGAACACGAGCTCGGCGGCGCGTCCGCCCAAGGCCTTGGCGACCACACCTTCGAGGTACGACCGGGGATGAACGTGACGGTCCGACTCGGGCGCGAAGTGCGCGGCGCCGAGCGACCGTCCGCGGGGCTCGATGGTCACCTTGTGCAGCCGGTCCTCGGGACAGGCGACGAGCCCGACCACCGCGTGACCGGCCTCGTGGATCGCGATCAACCGCCGCTCGGCCTCGCCGACCACGACGCCCGAGCGGATCCTGCCTAACAGGACCTTGTCGCGGGCCTGTTCGATGTGCTCGTTGGTGATGCGGTCGGCGCCGCGCTGGACGGCGATGATCGCTGCTTCGTTGAGCAGGTTCGCGAGGTCGGCGCCCGAATGCCCAACGGTAAGCTGGGCGAGGCGCTCGAGATCGACATCGGTGTCGAACGGCCGGCCGGCGGCGTGGACGCGCAGGATCTCGGCGCGGTCGGTGACGGTGGGGAGCGGGACTTCCACGATGCGATCGAAGCGGCCGGGCCGGCGCACGGCGGGGTCGAGCATGTCCTCGCGGTTAGTCGCGGCCATCCAGACGACGCCGTCGTTGGCCTCCATGCCGTCCATCTCGACGAGCAACTGGTTGAGCGTCACTTCCTCCTCGCCCGATCGGTTAGGCCTGCCGCGGCGACCGCCAAGCGAATCGAATTCGTCGATGAAGACGATGCACGGGGCCTGTTCGCGTGCGCGCTTGGCGAGTTGCCGCACGCGCCGCGAGCCGACGCCCACGTATACCTCGTTGAAGTCGGATCCGGCGGCGACGATCACCGGACAGCCGGCCTCGCCGGCGACGGCACGGGCGAGAAGCGTCTTGCCGGTACCCGGGGGGCCCACGAGGAGCACGCCGCGGGGGCAGCGGGCACCCATCGCACGATACCGATCCGGCTGCGCGAGGTACGCGACGACGTCCGTGAGATCGGCGCGGGCTTCACGGGCGCCACCGACGTCCGCGAGGGTCAAGTGGCGGGACGGCGGTGTGACCGCAAAACGCGCCGATGCGACGGCACCGCGCTGCCAGTACACCACGTAGACCACGATCCCCAGAATGACGCCGAGGCTCAGGATCTGGATGACCAGATTGGCCGTCGGCGTAGAACCACCCGGCTCGACGGTCACGCGAACGCCTTGGGCGCTCCACTGCTGGAGGTCGGCAAGTGCGATCGCGCGCTCGGGAACAGTGGCCTGGATGGCCACGGCGCCGCGAGCAACGGGGTTTTTGGGCGGCTTGAGGGTGGCGACGAGCCGTCCACCGTGGTCCTCGACGCGAAGCTCGCTGACCGTGTGATTCCCGAGCGCCTGCGCGAGCTCGGAAAACGACACGGTGGGGATTGGCGCTGCGGCAGGATGGATCAGCCGGTACGCGACGATCGCGAGAATGAGCGACGCAGCGACGGCGACAGCGATCGGCCAGTATCGCGCATAGCGAGAACGAGGCTGTCGGGAGGGGTTGCTGCGACGGGAGCAAAACCGACGGACAGCGCGCACCCAACGATTGGGTTGCGGGGCGGTGTCATCTCGGGACGGGGCGGGCACGAATGCGTCTGCCAGGTGGAGTCTGGCCAGAGGACGCCGGGGTGCCGTCGATGTAACGCCCCTTACGGTGAGCCCGATGCGCTCACGAAACCTTGCGGGTTTTCCTCCGCAGGAAGTCCATGAGAATGAACTGGCCGAGGGTCATAGTGTTGGTGAAGTACGCCTTGCCGCGGCTGATCGAGGCGACGCGCTTCACGAATTCGACGAGGGCCCGGTCGCGGGCGAGCATGAACGTGTTGATCATGATTCCGCAGCGGCGGCAGTCGGCGACTTCGCGCAGGGTCTGCGCGGCGACGAGCGCATCGAGGCCCATCGAGTTCTTGTAGATCGTCCCGTTAGGCATGGTGAGCGCGCTCGGCTTGCCGTCGGTGATCATGACGATCTGGCGCA
>DATMZX010000156.1:0-4241 GCA_035573235.1 Gemmatimonadales bacterium | reverse complement strand
CGTCCTACCGTCCTACCGTCCTACCGTCCTACCGTCCCTAGAACGCGTACCGCAACGTCAGCTGAATCTGATAGTTGCTCGAGAACAGCGCCCGGCCGGCGAACGGCTTGGGCGCGCCTGTGGTCGCGTCGTACAGCCGCGAGTCGAACGTGAACGTCGGGATCGACGTCGCGAGCGAGCCCGGGTTGCGGCCCGTCTGAATCAGCGCCGACTGGTTGTTGAACGTCGGGCTCAGCGTGGGCAGCTTGATCTGGCCCCAGTCGTGGTTGATCAGGTTCAGGAAGTTGAAGATGTCGAGCTGGATCAGGAACTGCTGCCCGCGCACCGACGGAATCCCCTGGCGGATCGAGAGGTCCATGCGCTCCTGGAACGGCGAGCGGCAGCTGTTGCGCTCCATGATCCGGCCGCGCTGCCGGTCGAGGCACGGCTGCGAGCTGATGAACCGCTCGAACGCCTGCGCCGCGGCGGCGTTCTGCACGAACGACGAGCCGGTTCCCGTGCCGATCTGCACCTCGCTCGGATCGGTGGCCCTGCGCGGGATGTAAATCGGGTCGTTGCCGTTCACGAGATCGCCGTTCAAGTCCCCGTTCGTCACGTACACGAACGGCACGCCCGATGACCCCTCGAAATACAGCGTGATGTCGGTCCGGCTGGGCAGCGTATACGTGCCGTAGGCGACGAGCCGGTGCGGCCGCGAGAAGATCGACGTGGTCGCCTGGACGTCCTCGTGGGCGTTCGACAACTGGCGGCCGTTGCGGAAGTTCGAGATCGCGCGGTCCGACGTGAGGCTCTGCACGTCCATCGACTTGAGATACGTGTAGGCGATCGTGCCCTCGAACGCGTTCGAGAACCGGCGGTGCAGCTGCGTGGACACCGAGTAGTTGTAGTCCTTCGACTGGTTGGTGACCTCGATGATGCCCTCGCTGAATGCCACACCGCGCATCGACGTCAGCCAGCGCTGCCGGTTGTTCGTGACGGCGCCCCCGGCGCTGATGGTGTCGGCATACATCACGCGCCCGTCGCGGTCGGTGTAGAGGGTGCCATTCGCGGTGTCGGCGAGCCGCGGGCCCTTGAAGTTGGCGTCGCGCACCAGGACGCCGTTGATCGCCTTGCGGTACATCCCCTCGATGGTCAGGATGAACCCGTGCGGCAGCTCCTTATCGAAGCCGCCCGAGAGCGCGAAGTACTGCGGATACTTGAAATTCGGGTCCGTTATGTTGACCCCGATTGTCCCAGCCTGACCTGCTCCAGGCGCGGGTTGACCGCTACACGCCGTCGGCAGGCTGCCGACGTCCATCGTGAATACGGGCGCCTGAGTAGTCGCTGACGAATTGTTGCAGGACAACCGCACGAGGCCGAGTCCCGTGTTGGCGTAGGCGTTCCCCAGCATGATGTACGGCGGTGGGCCGGTGTATACGCCGACGTTGCCGCGAATCTGATTGCGGCTCGAGCCGCCCAGATTGTAGTTGAAGCCGATGCGCGGCGAGAACAGCACGGAGGACTTGGGCTTCGCGCTCGTGCTCACCGTGAACGCGCCCCCCGACGCCGAGTCGAGCTTCACGCGCAGCGAGTCGTTCTCGGGCGGCGTATCGGGCAGCGACGGAGCGTCAGCGCGCAGCCCGGCCGTAATCGTGAGCTTGTCGTTCACCGCCCACTGATCCTGCCCGTAGAAGCTGTACACCTTCACGTGGAAGTCGGCCGGAATGTCGGCCGCGTTCTGGCTGTTCGCGTACCCCACCGCGTAGCCCGCGGCCCGTCCAGCCACGAGACTGTCGGTGTTGAAGAACTTGTATACGCCGAACGAGCCTTGCGCGAAGTTGTTGAAGATGTGCGTGAAGTCGAGCCGGCCGCCCAGTGTGAACGTATGCGGGCCCTTCGGAATCGTGACGTTGTCGACCAGCTCGAACACCTTCTGATCCAGCAGGTTGCCCGGCGAGAACTGCTCGGTGCCGAACGTGACCGAGCGGCGCGTGCCGCCCGCCAGCACGCCGATGGTGACCTCGGGCGCCTGCTGCGGCACGATCCGCTCGTCCTTGATCGTGTTGTAGCCGACGAGCAATTCGTTCGACATCCCGTTGGCGAAGTTCGAATACAGCTGCCCTGTGGACGACGTGTTCTTGGCGTCCCGCTCGAACGCGTTCGTGCTGTAGCGGAATCCGGAATTCTGGACCGTCGGATCGGCGTTGAAGTTGTTGACGTTGCGGAAGAAGTCGTCCTGCACGTCGTGATTGATGATCTGCCGGAACACGAACCGGTGCACCGATGAAATCTGGAAGTCGATCCGGCCGAACAGGTTCGTGAGCGGCGTCTCCTTCTGCACGGGCTCCATCGAGCCGACGTTGAACCCGTACTGCGTCTGCATGATCTGCGTGATGCGGTTCAGGCTGTCGATCGAGACCGCCGGATCATCGGGCGCCGGGGACGGCAGCCCGTTCAGGTAGTACGGCCCCGCCGCCGGATCCTGGCGCTGCTGCCACTCGGGCGCGACGAAGAAATGCAGCCGGTCCTTGATGATCGGGCCGCCCAGGTTGAAGCCGTACTGCGACACGTCGAACGACGGCGTGCGGATCGGCGCGCCGACGAGCTCCACGCCCGCGAGATCGTCGCTGTTGCGGTAGGTGTAAAGCGCGCCGCCGTGCCACTCGTTCGTGCCCTGCTTGCTGACGGCGTTCACGAGCATGCCGGCGAAGCTGCCCTGGCGCACGTCGGTGGGCGTGAACATCACGCGGAATTCCTTGATCGCGTCGAGCGACACGATCTTGCCGCCCGCGCTGCCGCCGGGCACGCCGCCCGTGGCGCTCAGGTTGAAGCGCTCGCTCTGGTTCGCGCCGTCGATCGTGATCGTGTTGTAGCGGTTGTACGCGCCGGCACCCGACGCTGCCCCGGTCGCCGGGTAGGTGACCTGCGGCGTGAGCTTGAGCTGATCGATGAAATCGCGGCTGAAGGTGGGGATGCGCTGCACCAGCGTGTCGGAGATCTGGGTCGCGATGCCGGTGCGGGTCGGCGTAAAGTCGGCGGTGGCGGGCGCGGCGATCTGCACGGCCGACAGCTCGACCGCCTGCGCGATGAGCTGCGCGTTCACCTTGGTCGCTTCGGACAGGTTCACGTCGACGTTGTCGCGCGTGTATTGCTCGAAGCCGATCGCGCGGATCGTGACGCTGTAGGGCCCGCCGACTTCGAGGCCCTGGACCAGGTACTGGCCGTTATCGCGCGTCCGGACCGCGGTGGTATAACCCGTGCGGCGGTGCGTGATCTGCACCGCGGCCTGGGCGACCGGCTGGCCCTGCGGATCGGTGACCTTCCCCGAAATCGCGCCCGTCGTCACACCCTGGGCGAGTGCCGTCCCCGCCGCAAACACCGAAAACAGCGCCGCCGCCACGAGGGCGTGGCTGCCACGAACGATCCAACGCATGGATGAACCTCTCCTGGGAGGAGGCGAATGCAGGGTTTGGGGACTCATTGCGACCGGGAAAAAAGTGTTCCCGGGTTGGGGTAACGTCAAGGACGCTACGTAGGCGCTTTACGCAGCAGGTACACCGATGCGACACCAACGAGAATATTGGGCGCCCACGCGGCCAGCAGCGGCGGCATCACCCCGCCCGCGCCGATCGCCTTGGCCAGCTGAAACATCAGCAGCACGATGAAGGTCGTGGCGAGACTCGCGGCGACCCCCCACGCCGCGCCGCTCTTCGGCGTCGAGATCGCGAGGGGCGCGCCAAACAGCGCAATCAGCAGACAAATGAAGGGAATCGCGATCTTCAGCGCGAGCTCGACCTGCAGCTTCTTCGCGTTCGAGCCGCTGCGCATCAACGCGTCGACATAGCGCCGCAGCTCGGCATAGCGCATCTCGTCCGGCGATTTGGGCTCGGCCAGCAGATCGACGGGGCGCTCCTGCAGGGTGCGCGAGCGCAGGGAATCGAACTCGAACGCGATCTCGCCCTCGGGCTTGCTGCCGGGCAGGTAGCGCAGCGTGCCGCGCTGCAGCGACCAGCGGGCCGCGTCGCGCTTGGCGGCGTTGCCGGTGTCGGCATAGACCGCGCGCTGCGCGGCGAGAATGATCGTCGGATAGTCGGGCCCCGTGCCCTCGCGCTCGAGCAGCACGTCGCTCATCTCCCGCGTGCGCAGGTCCAGCGATCGAATCGCATACACCCAGCCGCGATCGGCCCGGTATACGAAGTTGTAGCGCGAGGTGGTCGAGCGGATCGCTTTCTCACCCAGCATCTCGAGCCGGTGGGACGTCG
>DATMZX010000155.1:0-2618 GCA_035573235.1 Gemmatimonadales bacterium | reverse complement strand
CAGGTGCCGCCGGGAGTGCCGGTCGCCACCGTCGGGATCGACAACGCGAAGAACGCGGCGCATCTCGCGATCCGCATCCTCAAGGGGTGAACTAGAAGAGTCCAACCCTCCCTCGGACCGACTCGATCAATTTGGCCGGGTCGTACCCCACGCCCTGTTTGAAAACCAGAGTTACATGCCGGATATCGGCAATCGTAGTCGCGGGATTGCCGTCGATCACCACCAGGTCCGCCTGCTTGCCCAACGCGATCGAGCCGATGCGATCCGCCCGGCCGAGATACGTTGCGCCGTTCAGGGTGCAGACCTTGATCGCTTCGAGCGGCGTCAGGCCGCTTTCGACGAGCAGCTCGACTTCGCGTTGGTCTGCGTAGCCGGGGATAACGCCGCCGGCGCCCGTCGGGTCGGTCCCCGCTAGAAGCAGCCCACCGGCGCGGAAGAATGCCACTTCCATCGCACGGTCGACGGGCAACAACCTGGTGAGGGGCAAGGTCGTGTCCTGCTGCACTCTCGCGTAGTGCTCATCGAACTGCTTCTTGAGAATTGGATCGAGCACGTCGATGCCCGGCGGCACCGGCTGCCCGCGCGCGGACGTCTCGAATACGGTCAGCGTCGACGTGACCGCTACGTGATGGGAAATCAGGTGCTGCACGAGGGACGTGAACTCCTGCGATTTGGCATCGAAACCGACGAGCGCGGGCATCCCTCCGGTTGGTGCCGGACAAACGTCCGGCTGCTTCCCGCTGATGAAATCGGTGGCGACGAAAAAGCCGTGCTCCAAATTGTCGATGCCGAGTTCCGCGGCTTCCCGGTAGGTGACCGAGCAGAGGTGACCGGTGATCTTGAGCCCGCGGCGGTGCGTCTCATCCACCGCCGCGGCGAGCTCGGCGCGGGTGATGTTCCGGTACGCCTTGAACGACGTCGCGCCCGCGTCGGCCCAGAACGCCACGAACCGGCGCGCGTCGGCCGAGTCCTTCAACGGGTACAGCTGCGTGAACTGGGACGGGCCGTTCACGTAGGGCGCGGTGGCGTCCATCCACGGTCCCACTTGAGCTCCGGACTTGATCGCCGCCGCGAGGTTCAAGTCGGCGTAGCCGCCGACGTTGCCGCCGGTCCGCATCGACGTGACGCCGCCCGCGAGGTAGAGCCGCGAGAAGCTCACATAAGCGGCACCGTAGACGCCCGGGCCGGTCGGGTAGTAGAGGTGCTCGTGCATCATCACGAGCCCGGGGATCACTGATTTCCCCATGAGATCCAGAACCTGCGCGCCGTCCGGCACCTTGGTCGAGCGGGCGGGACCGAGCGCGACGATGTTCCCGTCACGGATGATGAGCGTCTGGTCTTCCTTGGGCGCCCCGCCGGTGCCGTCGATGACGCGGACGTGGGTGAGGGCCACAACCGGCGTGTCGACGCTGACGTATTGCTTGACGGCAGCCGAGAGTGTCGGGCGCTGCGCGCTGGCGAGCGTGGGCACGAGGAGCAGCGCGGCAAAGGCAAGCCTGGTCATATCCATAATGAAGCAGGTCATTCGCTTCGTGCGCTAGCAGAGCGTAGACCCGGTTCGACATCAGACCAGCAACACGTACATTTGGCCCGGAGCATTCACCCGGAGAGAACATGTCGAGCTCGTTGGCGAAGTGGTCATTGTGTGCGCTGCTGGCGACGGCGGCCTGCAGCGAGGCGGCGTCACCGAAGATCGGGGCGACTGGGCTCAGCTTCACCGTAGTTCCCCTGTGGCCGGACACCATCGGCATCTGCCTGGGTGCCGGCAGCCCAAGCGGCACGTACACGTTCAGCTGGATCATCCAGAACACACAGCCAGGCGACATTTTCCAGGACGTTTCGCCGACGACGCGGTCTATGAATCCCGGCGAGTGCCTGCTGCCGTGGCGACGCGAGACCCCGCTCCCGGGCGGGGTGCTGGAGGACATCATCGTCACCGAGGTGGCGGCGCCGGGGGGCGTGCGACTGGACAGCGTGGAAGTGCAGGACCGCTATGGCGACCATGTCTACGCGTCCGCCACCGACACGGCGCAAGTGGACACGCTCTCGGGTGCGGCGCTGACCTTCTATCATCATCGCGGACGCCGCCACCGGCCCTGAGTTCGCATCGCGCCAGAAACAGGTTCCGAAAGCAGGTCCTTCGCTGAGGGCGCTGCGCGCGTACAACAGCAGGTCCTTCGCTCGCGCTCCCGCGCGAGCTCAGGATGACCGCCCCTGCTTCGTCTTCTCTACACAAAAACGAAGGAAAGGAGAGGGAAGCAAGACGCAAGATTCGGGACCGCTATGGGAAAAAAAGGTGCGGCCCCGCGAGCGGGATCGGCCATTCTCGAAGGGATGCGAAGGTTTTACGTCTACATCATGGCCAGCCGGTCGCGAGTGATTTACGTCGGAGTCACCAACGACCTGGTGCGTCGCGTGCAGGAGCACAAGAACGGCGTCAACCCAGGATTCACCAAAAAGTACCGCGTCAAGCGGCTCGTCTACTTTGAACAGTTCACGGACATTCGAGTCGCGATCGCCCGCGAGAAAGAGCTCAAGGGCTGGATTCGGTCGCGCAAAACAGAATTGATCGAACGCTCCAACCCCACATGGCACGATCTCGCATCCTGAGCTCGCGC
>DATMZX010000154.1:0-3950 GCA_035573235.1 Gemmatimonadales bacterium | reverse complement strand
CCCAACGAGGTGGTCCAGCAAGTCCTTCAGGGCGTGAGCGATCCGGGCGCGTTGTCCGATCTCGTGGCCGGTCATCTCGACATCCTATCACTCGATCGGCAGCAGTTGCTCGAGACGCTGGCCGTCGAGGATCGCCTCCGCCGCGTGCTCGTGCACGTGCAGCGGCAAATCGCCGTGCTCGACGCTCAGGAAGACATCAAGACCCAGGTGCAGGAAGAGCTGGGCGAGCGCCAGCGCGAGATGCTGCTGCGCGAACAGATGAAAGCAATCCGCAAGGAGCTCGGCGAAGAGGGAGACGCCAAGGAAGCCGATGATCTCAAGAAGCGACTCGACGCGCTCGATCTTCCGGAAGCCGCGCGCAAGGAAGTCGACCGCGAGCTCGCGCGCCTCGAGCGTGCGGGACGCGAGTCGATGGAAGCGCAGGTCATTCGCACGTATCTCGAGACTGTCGCGGAGCTGCCGTGGAACAACCGCGCCGAGGAGTCGCTCGACCTGAAGCGCGCCGAGCAGATTCTCGAGGAAGATCACTACGGTCTGCAAGACGTGAAGGACCAGGTGCTGGAGTTCCTCGCGGTTCGTCAGCTGCGCCAGCGCCAGCCCAAGGAAGAGGCGCCTGGCAACGAAGACGATCGCGCCGCTCGCGCGCCGACCTTGCTGTTCGTCGGCCCGCCGGGTGTCGGGAAGACCTCGATCGCCAAGTCGATCGCGCGCGCGATGGGCCGTCCCTACGTTCGCATTTCATTGGGCGGCGCACGGGATGAAGCCGATATCCGGGGCCACCGGCGCACCTACGTCGGGGCGATGCCCGGCCGCATCATCCAGGGCATGAAGCAGGCGGGTGCCAAGAATCCGATCTTCCTCCTCGACGAAGTCGACAAGCTCGGCGTGTCGTTCCAGGGAGATCCGGCCGCGGCGCTGCTCGAGGTGCTCGATCCGGCGCAGAACGACTCGTTTACGGATCACTATCTGGGTGTACCGTTCGATCTGTCCGAGGTCCTGTTTATCGCGACCGCGAACTTCATTCAGAACATTCCGGGTCCGCTGCTCGACCGGTTGGAGACCGTGAACTTCGCGGGCTACACCGAGCGCGAAAAGCTCGAGATCGCCAAGCGCTATCTCGTGCCGCGGCAGCTGCATGAGAACGGCCTGCAGGCCGAGCAGCTGTCGATCAACGACGGCGCTTTGGGTGAAATCATCGCGAGCTATACGCGCGAAGCCGGTGTGCGCCAGCTCGAGCGGGAGATCGGCAAGCTCGGCCGCAAGGTCGCGCGCAAAATCGCCGATGGCGCCGCGGAGAAGGTGCGCGTCGACGCCAACGACATTCCGGATCTCATCGGCCGGCCCAAGGTGCATCCCGAACGGATGGCCCGGGAAGATCAGGTGGGCGTGTCGACGGGGATGTACTACACGCCGGTCGGCGGCGACATCATGTTCGTCGAAGCGAGCGTGATGCGCGGCAAGGGCGAGCTCGTGCTCACCGGCCAGCTGGGTGACGTCATGAAGGAGTCCGCGCGCGCGGCGCTGACGTACGCCAAGTCTCACGCCGACCTGCTGGGGATCCCTGAGGGCGCGTTCGTCGACACCGATGTGCACGTCCACGTCCCCGCAGGCGCAATTCCGAAGGATGGTCCGTCGGCGGGTATTACGATGGCGACCGCCTTGGTCTCGGCGCTTTCTCGGCGCCCGGCCAGGCACGACATTGCCATGACCGGCGAGATCACACTCCGGGGGCGCGTGCTTCCGATCGGCGGCGTGAAAGAGAAAGTCCTGGGTGCCGTGCGCGCCGGCATTACATCGGTTATTCTGCCGAAGGAGAACGAGCGGGATCTGGAAGATCTGCCCGAGGAGGTCCGCAAAACGCTGGACGTGCACCTGGTCGAGGAGTTGGGCGACGTGCTCAGTCTGGCGCTGCGGGGTGCCCGGTTCGAAGCCGGTCACCTGATCTTCGAGACGGAAGCGCCGGTCCTAGCGCGCGCTCACGCCGGCAACCACTAGGTCGACGGCCGCATCGCGCCAGCGCTCGCGCAGCGCCGGCTCGTCGACGCCCAGCGGGCGAGCGCTGGCGACCACGACGGACTCCATGTTGAGATAGCCCACCATCAGGATCAGGGCTTGGGCCGCGGTCAGGTGCGGATCGACATCATCCCGCACCTGGCCGAGCCCCTGGCCTTCAGCCAGCAGAACCACCAGCCGCTTGATCGCCGGGGCGAAGGCCGTCCCCCGCGATCCCTGGCCGAGCAGCGCCACGATCTGCGGATTTCTGGAGAGGAATTCGAACTGAGCCCGCAGCGTGACGCGGAGACGCTCGATAGGCCCGCCCTGAGGGACGGCCACGCTGGCTAACGCGCCTTCCAGATCGCTCGCGGATTGCTCGAGCACTGCCTGAAACAGGCCGCGTTTGGAGTGGAAGTAGTAGAACAGCAGCTGCTTGTTGACGCCGGCGCGGCGGATGATCTGCTCGACGCGCGCGCCCGCGAAGCCGCGGCGGGCGAACTCTTCGCGGGCCGCGGCGACGATCCTTAAAGCTCTGTCATTGCTGAGCTTGGGTGGCAAATGGCGATTCCGTCAACCGTTTGGTTGATGGAATCTAAGGTCCTTCCTCCCCCTCCGCCACTGACCGCCTGCTGGGCTTCAGGTCCGTCGGCCAGGCGACGTTCAGGTCGTTCCAGTTCATGATCGTATTGAACACCAGGGCAAAACTCCCCTGGGTCTCCCAGCGCCAGAACGGCCGGATCGCGAACAGGACGACGTGGCCCTGGCCCACCGGCGCGTCCAGCACCGCGGGCCGTCCTGCCAGCTCCTCTCCCCCCACCAGCAGCCCGGACAGCCTCAGCGAGTCGCGCTTCTGGTGAAAGCTCATGACGACTCTCGGGCGGGCCCTGGCCTGCGCGGCAGTGAGGGCTGGATCCTGGTCCTCAGGGACCTCGGTGCTCGTATCCACCTGGAAGAGGGGCGTCTGATTGAAGTACACAGCCAGCGTATCCGGGTAGCCATAGGCGATCGGGCTGCGGGCGTCCTTCATAACGGCGCGGTAGATCCCGCCCGTCGCGCGCAGCTGCCGGGCCGGCGTGATCTCCACGCCCCGGGTCACGCCGTAATCGGTGAACACCGCCGACGTCCCGCCTTCCGTGATCAGCACGCCGCCGGCATCGAGCCACTGGCTCAACGCGCCCATCCCCTCGAGGCCGATCCCCGGACGAACGTCGTCAGTGGAATCCGTGCCCCCAAGGTTTGGCGTCTCGGCCGTCTTCCGCCATGGGATCGGCGGACCATTCATGGGCAGTCCATTCACGATCGATTGCGGGCTGTTCGAGACGTACGGCAGCATGATCACGTTGAACCGCTTCAGCAGCTCGCGGTCCTTCAGCTGCTGCACGCTGAGATACGTGTACGGGACGCCGAGCACGTCGAACGCGTAGCGGACCCATCCCTCATTCTGCGTGTTGAGCCAGGAATGCACGAGCGCGATTTGCGGCAAGTCGAGCTCATGGCGTGGCACCCGCGGCACGGCGCGAACGCCCACCACCGTCAGTCCGAACGAGTCGGTCGCTTGCGTCAGTCGATTGAGATCGCGCACGGCGTTCACCTCGATGATCGTCGTGCCGCGTCCGTACTGATGCCCGTCCATGTTGAACGTGTCTTCGCTCGCAAACATCCGAACGTCTTTCAGCGCGAGCCGCAGCTGTATGAGACCGCTCTCCGTGGTCGGCGCGATCAGATACGCGGCCGGGCCCCTGACACCCGCCACCTGACCCCTGACTCTCGCGTCCGATGTCATGAGCGTCAGCGGCGCTTTCAGCACGCTCGTGTCCGTGATCGCACGGAGCGCGACGTTGCGCACGTACTGCAGCGTCCACCCGGTGTCGTCGTACGGGCGCGGGTCGTCCGGACCGTAGTCCTGCTTGCTTAAATAACTCTTCGCGAGCGGACCGTAGGGCTGATCGAGTCGG
>DATMZX010000153.1:0-4075 GCA_035573235.1 Gemmatimonadales bacterium | reverse complement strand
AGGTCGAGCGGATCGTGATCGCGCCGCCGCTCCACTGCGCCGCGGGGCTGACGGAGAAGGAGGGGAGCGGCGGTTCGGCTGAATCACTGCAGGCGGCGGCGAAGACTGGAACGACCGCGAGCGCGCGCAGGATCGCGCGCGCGATCATGCCGCCACCCGTCTCACGGCGAGCGTCACGTTGTGCCCGCCGAATCCGAACGAATTCGACAGCGCCACGTCCACCTGCCGCTCGACTGCCTTGTTCGGCGCCGAGTCGAGGTCGCAGGCCGGATCGGCGTGGAACTGATTGATCGTGGGCGGAATCACGCCGTTCCTGAGCGCGAGCGCGCAGATCGCGAACTCGAACGCGCCGGCCGCGCCGAGCAGGTGGCCCGTCATCGACTTGGTCGAGCCGAAGATCAGCTTGCGCGCGTGCGCGCCGAACACCGCCTTGACCGCGTTGGTCTCGGCCGCGTCACCGTGCGGCGTCGATGTGCCGTGCGCGTTGATGTAGCCGACGTCCTCGGGACGAATGTTGCCGCTCTTCATCGCGAGCCGCATCGCTTCCTGCGCGCCGGAGCCGTCGGGCGCGGGCGCGGTGATGTGATGCGCGTCCGCCGTCGCGCCGTACCCGATCATCTCGGCCACGATCTTCGCGCCCCGCGCCTTCGCCCGTTCCCACTCTTCGAGAATCACGACCGCGGCGCCGTCGCCCATGACGAAGCCGTCACGGTCTTTGTCGAACGGCCGGCTCGCGGTCTTGGGGTCGTCGTTGCGCTCCGACAGCGCCTTCATGTTCGCGAAGCTCGCGAGCGCGAGCGGGGTGATCGCGGCCTCGGAGCCGCCCGCGACCATCACGTCGGCCTTGTCCTCGCGGATCAGGTCGAACGCGTCCCCCAGCGAGTGACCCGACGACGCGCACGCCGACACGGTGCAGTAGCACGGCCCCTGGAAGCCGAAGCGCATCGAGACGATCGCCGACGCCACGTTCGCCATGAACATCGGCACGAAGAAGGGCGAGACGCGGCTCGGCCCCTTCTCGATGAACGCGCGCATGTTGTCTTCGAACGTCGCGATCCCGCCGGTGCCCGAGCCGATGATGACGCCGATGCGTTTGGGATCGAGCGGGCTCTTCTCGAGGCACGCGTCGCGCACGGCCTGGACGGCCGCGGCCATCGCGAACTGCGAGAACAGATCGTAGCGGCGGGCTTCTTTTTTCTCGATGTACTGCAGCGGGTCGAAGCCTTTGACTTCGCAGGCGAAGTGCACCGGCAGCAGCGCCGAGTCGAAGCGGGTAATCGGACCCGCTCCCGATTCACCGGCGATGAGGGCGGCCCAGGTGCTCGCGACGTCGTTTCCCAACGGCGTCACGAGCCCCATCCCCGTGACCGCCACCCGGCGAGTCACGCTACTTGCCTTTCCCCATCTTGTCGTGGAGGTAGGTCATCGCCGCCCCGACGGTGCGGAGCTTCTCCGCCTCCTCGTCCGGGATGTCGATGTCGAACTCCTTCTCGAACGCCATGACCAGCTCGACCGTGTCGAGACTGTCGGCGCCCAGGTCTTCCATGAAGCTCGCGTCGTTGGTGAGCTTGTCGCGCTCCACGCCAAGCTCTTCGACGATAATGTCTTTCACTTTTTCCTCGAGCTGCTTCATGTCCATTGCCATGGATAACCCTCAGCGAAGGGAAAGGAGGATGGGGGGGATCACATCACCATCCCGCCGTCGACGACCAGTACCTGTCCCGTAATGTAGCTGGCCAAGTCGGAGGCGAGAAAGAGGACGGCGGAGGCGATGTCGGAGCCCTGGCCCAGCCGTCCCAGCGGAATGTTGTCCTGAAAGTACTTCTTGGCTTCTTCGGAAATGCCCTTGGTCAGCTCGGTCTCGATATAGCCGGGCGCAATGGCATTCACCAGCACGTTGCGGGAGGCCAGTTCCTTGGCGACCGATTTGGTGAAGCCGATCACCCCGGCCTTGGACGCGGCGTAGTTGGACTGGCCCTTGTTGCCGTTCAATCCGACCACGCTGGTGATGTTGATGACCCGGCCCCAGCGGCGCTTGATCATCCCCCGCGCCGCGTACTTGGTCATCAGAAACGTCCCTTTCAGGTTCGTGTCGACGACCGAATCCCAATCGGCCTCGGTCATCAGGAACAGCAGGGTGTCCTTGGTGAACCCGGCGTTGTTCACCAGCACGTCGATCTGGCCGAAATCCTTCTCGACCGACTTCGCGAACGCTTCGACTTGCGCCGCCACGCCGACGTCGCAGGCATAGCCGCGCGTGCCCTGCCCGAACTCGCTCGCGGTCTTCTCCGCCGCCGCGCCGTCGCGCGAGCACAGCGCTACCTTCGCCCCCGCGTCGAGGAAGGCTTTGCAGATGTCATGTCCAATGCCGCGCGTCCCACCGGTCACGAGCGCGACTTTTCCCGTCAAGTCGAGCGGCACACGGTTCTCGCTCTGGACGGCGGGTTCGGCCACCGCTGGCTTCGCCATACTCACGCTGCTTCCATGAACTTGGTCACCTCATCGGCCGTTCCCAGGCTGACCACGTTCGCCTCGGGTACGATTCGTTTCAGAAGACCCGCGAGCACCTGCCCCGGGCCGATTTCGATGAACCGGGCGCCTGCTCCTCCCATGCGCGCCGCGTGCTGCATGCAATCTACCCAGCGCACCGCCGCCGTTAGCTGATCGGCGAGCAGGCGCCGCGCGCGGCCGGCGTCCTTCACCGCCTCGGCCGTGGCGTTGGCGATCACCGGAAAACCGGGGTCGGCGAACTCGGCGCGCTCCAGCGCGAGCTGCAGGTGATTCCGCGCCGGTCCCATCAGCGGCGAATGAAACGCGCCGCTCACCTTGAGCCCGATCACGCGCTTGGCGCCGCGCTTCTTGCACGCCTCGCCCGCGCGCGTCACGGCTTCGGGATCTCCCGAGATCACCGTCTGGTCCGGCGCGTTGATGTTCGCCGCGACTGCGACGCTCGCCTGCTGCGACGCCTCGGCGCACGCCGCTTCGACGTCCTTGGTCGCGAGGCCGAGCACCGCCGCCATCGTGCCGGGCCGCTCCTCGCCCGCTTTCTGCATCAGCTCCCCGCGGCGGCGCACGAGCTTCGCGGCGTCGGCGGGCTTGAGCGCGCCGGCCGCGACGTACGCGGAATACTCGCCCAGCGAGTGTCCCGCGCCGGCGACCGCGGTGCCGGCGAGCGTACCGCCCACGATCGCGAACACGGCCGCCGAGTGTGCGAGGATCGCCGGCTGCGTGTTGCGCGTCGCGGTGAGCTCCTCTTCGGGACCTTCGAACATGATCTTGGAGAGCGCGACACCGAGCGCTTCGTCGATCGCCGCGAACGTCGCGCGCGCTTCCTGGAAGCGTTCCGCGAGATCTTTTCCCATGCCGACTTTTTGAGCGCCCTGGCCGGGGCACAGCCAGATGGTATTTACCACCGGATAACCATGCTACCCCAGGTGAAGCCGGCGCCGAACGCGCAGAACATCACCGTCATGCCCGGCGTGAGTCGCCCGCTCTTCACCGCTTCGTCGAGCGCGATCGCGATCGACGCGGCCGACGTGTTGCCGAACCGGTCCACGTTTACGTAGACCCTGTCCATCGGCATGCCGGCGTGCTTGGCGGTGGCTTCGATGATGCGGATGTTGGCCTGATGGGGAATGAGCAGATCGATCTGCTCGGCGCTGAGCCCGGCGCGCTCGAGCGCGTGGTCGCAGGCGTCGGCCATCGACAGCACCGCCGCCTTGAACACCTCGCGGCCCGCCATCTTGATGAAGTAGCTGTGGTCCTTGAGCAGCTCGTCGCTGGGCGGGTGCGTCGCGCCGCCACCGGGGCGGTACAACAGCTCGGCCAGCGTGCCGTCGGACTTGAGATACGTCGAGAGAATCCCGCGCCCGTTCGTGCTGCGGCGCACGATCGTGGCGCCCGCGCCGTCGCCGAACAGCACCGCCGTCGTGCGGTCGCTCCAGTCCATGATGCTGGTCAGCTTCTCGGCGGCGATCACGAGTACGTGCTGCGCCTGCTCCGCCGCGATGATCCCCTCGGCGGTCGTGAGCGCGTAGACGAAGCCGGAGCACGCGGCGCCGACGTCGAACGCGGC
>DATMZX010000152.1:0-11895 GCA_035573235.1 Gemmatimonadales bacterium | reverse complement strand
AATCTTCCCGCCGCGCAGCGTGCGCACCTTGTTGGCGTTGGCTTTCATCACGGTCTCGCCGACCGTGACTTGACCGTCACCACCAATGGCGACTTTGCCGTTCTTTCGAACACAAAGGATTGTGGTGCTGTGCATCCGTTGCATCATGCCCTCGGGTGCGATTGCTGATAAACCTTCTTCAGCCGTTCTACCGACGTATGAGTATACACTTGCGTTGTTCCAAGCGATGCATGACCGAGTAATTCCTGCACGGATCTGAGATCAGCACCGGCGTCAAGCAGATGCGTAGCAAACGAGTGGCGCAGCGAGTGCACGTGCAGCTCACTCCCCCGCGCGAGCGCGTCGAACAGCTTTTTCATGCACAGCTGGACGCCGCGCGGTGTAATCCGCTTGCCTCGCATATTCACAAACATCGGCCGGTTCCCGGCGCGCTGGGTGGCGATGTTGTCGCGGATCGACAAGTACTTTCGCAAGGCGGCGGTGGCATGCGAGCCCACGGGGACGATGCGCTCCTTCTTGCCCTTGCCGCGCACCTTGACCTGATCTGATACGAGATCGACGTCGGGATCGTTGAGCCCGGCTAGTTCCGACAAGCGCATGCCGGTCGAGTAGAACAGCTCGAGCATCGCGAGATCGCGGATTTCGCGGAAGCTGCCGGCGGCGGCGCGCGCCTCGGCGTCGGCGAACAGCATCTCCACTTCGGCACGATCGAGATGCGTGGGCAACGTCTTGTCGAGCTTCGGCGTGCGCGTGGCGCGCGCGGGATTGACCTCGAGGCCGCGCGTCGCATTGAGAAAACGATAGAACGTGCGCAGCGCCGACAGCGCGCGCGCCACGGAGCGCTTGGCGAGCCCGCGCCGCTGCTGCGCCGCGAGAAATCCGCGCACCGCCAGGCGATCGACGCCGGCCCAGCTCCATGGCCCGCCATAGTAGTCCTGGCAAAACGTGGCGAACGTGTCGAGATCGCGCGCGTAGGCCTTTACGGTGTGCGGCGAGTCGTTGCGCTCCTTGTCAAGAAACGCAATGAACTCTTGGATCTCTTGCATGCCGGGCAAAGTCCTCCATGTGCGCCAGCGCGCGTGCCGCCAGCGCTTCTTTCTTCTTCATCTTGTCCCTCGGCGCATTCGCGAGCGGCTCCATCAGCCCAAAGTTCGCGTTCATCGGCTGGAACCGCTTCGGCTCGGTCTCGCGCAGATAGCGATACAGCGAGCCGAGCATCGTCGTAGGCGGCGGAATCGCGGGCTCTTCGCCCGCGAGCATGCGCGCGAGGTTGATGCCGGCGAGCAAGCCCGTCGCCGCTGATTCGGTGTAGCCCTCGACGCCCGTGAGCTGGCCCGCGAATAAGAGCAGGGGTTCGGATTTGGGAGATAGGAATTGGGTCAGCGCCGCTGGTGCGTTGAGATACGTATTCCTGTGAATGCTGCCGTAGCGCAGGAACTCCGCGTGCTCGAGACCCGGAATGGTTCGGAAGATCCGCTGCTGCGCGGCGGTTTTGAGTCGAGTCTGGAAGCCGACCAGATTCCACATCTGCGCCGCGCGATCTTCCTGGCGCAGCTGCACGACGGCATACGGCTCGCGGCTGTTCTTCTTGTCCCACAGCCCGATCGGCTTCATCGGGCCGAAGCGCAGCGTTTCGATCCCGCGCTGCGCCATCTCCTCGACGGGCAGGCAGCCCTCGAAGTACGCGACGTTGTCCCATTCGTGGCCCGGCACGTACTGCTCGCCGGTGATCAACGCCGATACAAACGCCTCGTATTGCTCCTGCGTGAACGGGCAGTTCCAGTAGTCGTCGCCGCCGCCCTTGCCGTAGCGCGAGGCCTTGAACAGCGACTCAAAATTGAGCGAATCCGCGGCCACGATCGGCGCGATCGCGTCGAAGAAAGCAAGCGGTTCGCCGGTTAGGCGGTTGGCGATGGCCCTTGCGAGCGCGTCTGAGGTGAGCGGTCCAGTCGCCACGATTCCTGGCGACGGCAGGTCGGTGACTTCGCCACGCACCAGCGTGATGTTCGGGTGCCCGGTCACGCGCTCCTGCACCGCTTTCGCAAACACCACCCGATCGACCGCGAGCGCGCTGCCGCCCGGAATCCGCGCCTCGTCCGCCGCCTGCAGCACGATGCTCCCCAACAGGCGCATCTCGGCCTTGAGCAGCCCGTGCGCGTGCGAGGGTTCGACCGATTTGAAGGTGTTGCTGCAGACCAGCTCGGCGAGCGTCTCGGTTTGATGCGCCGGCGTCATCTTCACCGGTCGCATTTCGTGGAGCGTGACTTTCACTCCACGCTCGGCCAGCGCCCACGCCGCCTCACACCCGGCGAGGCCGCCGCCGATGACGTCTACGATGCGACCTCTTCGGCTTCCGCCGACTCCGACTCCACGGTGATCTGATGTCCGCACTTCAGGCACTTGCGTGTCGTTTCTCCCGTGGTCTTCGACTTGACCTCTTCCATCCCGACGAAGTGACAGTTGGGGCATTCGACCACCACCGGCTTATTCCACGTCGAAAAATCGCAGTCCGGATAGCGCAGGCAACCGTAGAAGGTGCGGCCGCGCTTGGTACGCCGCTCCGCGAGGTCGCCCACGCTGCACTTGGGACACTTGATCCCCATCGGCACCGGCTGCGTGTACTTGCACTTGGGGTACGTCGTGCAGGCGAGGAACTCGCCGAACCGGCCGGTCTTGATCACCATCGGCGCGCCGCACTCCTTGCAGATCTCGTCCGACGGGCGGTCGGGCACTCTGTCCTTCTTGATCGAGCGCGAGTAGTCGCACTCCTTCGTCGCGTAGCGCACGCACGCGATGTAGGGGCCGAAGCGGCCGCTCTTCACCTCGAGCGGGCTGCCGCACTTGGGGCACTTCTCGGTGTCGAGCCCCGAGAGATCGTGGACTTCGTGGATGATCTTATTCACGTCGATCGCTTCGAGCGCCATGTTGAACGGCTTCCAGAACTCGCCGAGCACCGCCTGCCAGGCGAGATCGCCGTCTTCGATCTTGTCGAGCTCGGTCTCCATGTTGGCCGTGAACCCGACCTCGAACACTTCGGGGAAGGAGCGCTTCAGCACCTTCCACACGATCTCGCCCTGCGGCGTGGGCTGGAAGCGCCGGTCTTTGGCCGTGGCATACCAGCGCGTGCGCAGCGTGGAGATGATCGCGGCGTAGGTCGAGGGCCGGCCGATGCCGAGCCGCTCCAGCTCTTTCACGAGGCTCGCCTCGCTGTAGCGCGGCGGCGGTTCGGTGAAGTGCTGGCTCGGCACGATCTGCTTCACGGTGACCTTGTCACCCTGGTTGAGCACCGGGATCGGATCGAGCGTGCCGAGGGTCTTCGCGTCCTCGGCCTCGTACGCTTCCTGGTAGAGCGCGTGGTAGCCGTCGAACACGACGCGCGAGCCGGTGGCGCGGAACAGGAACTTCCCGTCGGCGAGCTCGAAATCGACCTTGGTCGCTTCGTAGATCGCGGGGTTCATCTGCGACGCGAGGAAGCGGCGCCAGATCAGCTGGTAGAGCTTGAAGAGGTCGCGCTCGAGGTACTTCTTGACGTCTTCGGGTTTGTGGCCGACCTCGGTGGGCCGGATCGCTTCGTGCGCGTCCTGCACCTTGGAGCCGCGGCCGCCCTTGTACACGTTGGGCTCGTCGGGCAGGTAGCGCTTGTCGAACTGCGCGTTGATGTACTCGCGCGCCTGCTTGATCGCGGCGTCGGACACGCGGACCGAGTCGGTGCGCATGTAGGTGATCAGACCGACCGATCCCTGGTCGCCGAGCTCCACGCCTTCGTACAGCTTCTGCGCGGCGCGCATCGTGCGGCCCGCCGAAAAGCCCAGCTGTTTGGCGGCTTCCTGCTGCATCGTGCTGGTCGTGAACGGCGCCGGCGCCTTGCGGCGGCGCTCGCCGGTCGAGACGTCGGTGACGACGAACGGCAGCTTCGCGACTTCGCTGACGATGTCGCGCGCGTCTTTTTCGGTTTTGATCTCGGGCTTGTGGCCGCCCAGCTTCTGGAGCCGTGCCTGGAAGGTCTGGCCGTCCTTCTCGAGATCGGCCGCGATCGTCCAGTACTCCTGCGGCACGAATTTCCGGATCTCTTCCTCGCGCTCGATGATCAAGCGGAGCGCGACCGTCTGCACCCGCCCCGCCGACAGGCCGGTCTTGATGCTCTTCCACAGCACGGGCGACGCCTTGTAGCCCACCAGGCGGTCCAGCACGCGCCGGGCCTGCTGGGCGTCGACTTTCTTCTGATCGATGGCGAGGGGGTGGGCGAGGGCTTCGGCGACGGCGTCTTTGGTGATCTCGTGGAACAGCACCCTGCTGATCTTGCCGTTGGCATTCAGCTGGGATGCGACGTGCCAGGCGATCGCCTCCCCTTCCCGGTCCGGATCGGTCGCCAGCAGCACCCGGTCGGCGGCTTTGGCGGCCTTCTTGATCTCGGCGAGGGTCTTCGCCTTTTCCTTAATAGTGACGTATTTCGGCGTGAAGTTGTTGTCGACGTCCACGCCCAATTCGCGCTTCGGCAGGTCGCGCAAATGGCCCACGGTCGCTTTGACCGTGTACCCGCGCCCCAGGTATTTGCCGATCGTTTTGGCCTTCGTCGGGGACTCGACAATGACGAGTGCGCCGCCCTTTACAACAGGAGCGGCGTCGTCCGTCTCGACTTCAGCCTCGATTTTCTTCTTGCGAGGGGTCCGTTTCTTTTTCACTTCTTCATTACTATCAGGCACCTGTCATCCTTTATTCAAAAGAACCAGACGTCTAAACGTCTCGACGTCTAGTAGTTCTTACCAACCGGCGTTCGTCTGCGCAAGTCTGAGCACTTCGTCGGCGACTTTTTCCGCAGGTTTCGCCTCAGTGAGCACCGTCGCGTCCGCCTTGGCGTAATATGGATCACGCTCTTTGTACAACACGCGCATCTGCTCGACCGGGTCATCACCCGATAGAACGGGGCGGGTTCCCGAAGGCGCCGCGCGACCCGCGGCCACTTCGGCGCGCGCCTTGAGATAAACGAAATACCCGCGCGATTTTGCGCCGTCGAGCTGGCCCGGTTGCGCGGCCCAGCCGCCGCCGGGAACGATCACCGCGGGCTCGTGCTCGAGCGCCGCTTCGACTTCCTTGCGCTCCATCTCGCGGAACGCCTGCTCGCCCTTCTCGGCGAAAATCATCGTGATCGGTTTGCCTTCTTTGCGAATCAAAACGCTGTCGATATCGACGTAGCCGGTGTGCAGCTTCTCGGCCAGCATGCGGCCGACCGTCGATTTCCCCGCGCCCGGCAGGCCGATCAGCACGAGGTGCCTTTTCATGAGGCCGCTCCTTTCGGCGTGCGGGCGCGAACGTGTGCGATGTATCCCTCGTAATTCCGCTTCGTCTCACCGAGCGCGTCGCCGCCGAATTTCTCGAGCAGCGCCTGGGTCAGCACCATGGCGAGCATCGCTTCAGCGATGACCCCCATCGCGGGTACCGCGGTCACATCGGAGCGCTCCGATTGTGCCTGCGCGGGCCCGCCCGTCTTGAGATCGACGGTCTTGAGCGGCGACATCAGCGTCGAGATCGGCTTCATCGCGACGCGCGCGAGGAGCGGCTCGCCCGTCGTCATGCCGCCTTCGGTGCCGCCCGCGCGATTCGTGGCGCGCGAGAAGCCGGGCATGATTTCGTCGTGGACTTCGGAGCCCTTGCGGCGCGCCGCTTCGAAGCCGAGCCCCAGCTCGACGCCCTTCACGGCGGGGATCGACATCATCGCCTGCGCGATGCGGCCGTCGAGTTTGGTGTCCCAGGAGACGTGCGAGCCCAGGCCCACAGGTACGCCCAGGGCAACGACTTCCACGATTCCGCCGAGGGTGTCGCCCGCGGCTTTGGCGGCATCTATCCTCGCCACGATCTCACGCTCGGCCTCTGGATCGAGGCAGCGCACCACACTCCGATCTGACGCCTCGTTCAAGGGAGATGGGAGAGGGGAGATGTTCTTTGCGGTGACGCCGCCGAGCTCCGCGACATACGAGCCAATTTCCACACTGAATTCGCGCAGGAGTTTCTTGCACACGGCGCCGCATGCCACGCGCGCGACGGTTTCGCGCGCGCTCGCGCGCTCGAGAATGTCGCGCGCGTCCTGCCGATCGTACTTGAGAGAACCCGCGAGATCGGCGTGACCGGGACGAGGCCTCGTGACCTGCCGGCGCCGGCCGAGCGGATCGGGCGTGGCGTCGGCTTCCGGCGCCATGACGTCCTGCCAGTGCTCCCAGTCGCGGTTCCAGATCAGCATCGCGATCGGCGAGCCGAGGGTTTCGCCCGCGCGCACGCCGGAGAGCCATTCGATGCGATCGGATTCGATTTTCATGCGCGCGCCGCGGCCGTAGCCGCCCTGGCGCCGCTTCAGCTCCACGTCCACGTCGGCCGCGGACACGGGCAGACCGGCGGGGATCCCCTCGAGGATGCCCACGAGCCCGCGTCCGTGTGATTCGCCTGCCGTTGTGAACCTGAACGTCATGTCACCACCATCCTCCATAACTATACGAGCCCGACATCGTCGGGCTCGCATATTCTCACCCGGGCCCGCAGGCACCCGGCATCAGCGTCTCGTTGTTGCTCCCGGCGGAGTCGGGTACGGGTTCGTGATCACCGGCAGCTCCACCATGACGACGCCGGCCGCGGTGACGCCGAACAGCCACTGCCGTGTATTGGCGGCGTTTCGCGCGACGCGCAATGGCCCGATGATGGGATCACGCACCACGATCCCGCCGATCCGCCCATAGAAGAACGTATCCCAGATGTCGATGTTGCCGTCGGGCCGCGCCGAGAACGCTATACGGTCATTGGGGTTACCGGTCCCTGGCGGGAACGTCGGCGTGCCCGGATCGTTGGCGCTGAAGGCATGGTTGTAGTTCATGTCCATGCCGAAGGCGCCGATCGGCGCGGGCGCCGTGCCTTTCAACTTCATCCCCTCGTCGAGGAAGTAGATCGAGTCGGCGCGGACGAGGTTGGTCAGGCCGTTGAAGTTCGTGGCGACCGAATGGAGGTTCACCCCGGTGTTGCTGATGAAGTCGCTCACGTCGATGTACGGCGTCACGCCCAGGTCGCGGTCGTTGTCGCCCGTGTCGCTCACGATCGGGCGACCGAACAGATCGACGGCGGAATTCGTCGCGCAGAAGCGCGCCGTGGGGGTGCCGTGGAGCAACGGCGCCTTGGTGGTATAGCCGACGACGCGCGCATTCTCGGTCGTGATGTTCCCGCCCTCACCCACGATCCCGTGGGTGAAGTTGCCGGAATTGCGCACGTAGGTCGAATCGCCCAGCCCGAACCGCGCCAGGTCGATGGTGACGCCCGCGCACGCGGTGAGCTGCGTCTTTTGCTCGTTGTAGGGCCGGCCGCGCCGCATCTCGATGCGCAGCGTGTCGCGGCTGTCGCTCGACAGCGTGCTGTCGCCCGCGAGCTCCCAGAACAGATGGCTGAACAGCTCCGCCGGGTTGGGCGTGTCGATCAGCTTCTCCATGCGCAGCGTCGCCCGTCCCGAGAACGGCACCGTGCTGCTGGTCGTCGGCAGGGTCGAGTAGATCGCGAACACCGAGTCGGCGTGGCACGTGGAGGTGCCGCTCGTCACGCGGCAGACCGTCGCGACGTACTGCGGCCGGTCGGACACGTCGAAGACTCTGATTTCCTCGCGTAGCGGCGGAATCAAAACGCGATAGGTCTCGATCAGGTAGTCCGGCAGGTCCTGGCGCCACGCGAGCCGCCGCACGCCGGCGCGCACGTCGATGATGGACAGCTCGAGGCCGCCCGAGTTCGCCACAACGATCGAATCCTTGTAGCCGCCGAGCGTGTCCTTCGGGTACATCGCGATGCCCCAGGGCTGCGGACCCGCCGTCGGGATGCCGGCCGCGACGAACGAGGTGTTCGCGACCTGGAAGATCTCGACGCGCCCCAGTGCGGGGTTCGTGAGGTACAGGCTCGAGTCGTTCCCGTTGAAGATCGCGTCCGCGATCTTGCCGCCGAACGGCAGCGGCCGCGTGATGCCGGCGACGACGATGACGGTGTCGATCAGCGCGGCCGGCGCCATCGGCGTCTCGTACGTCGAGATGACGCCCTTGGAGCGGCGCGGCGGGGTCGGGACGAGCACCGTGCTGTTGGTGAACGAGCAGTTGCGCGCGACGGCCGCGTCGCAGGCATAGCCCTGCACCACGATCGTGTGCGGCAGTGGGTTCAGGGCCTGGAGGCCGAGCGTGAAGTGCCGGGTGACGTCGGTGAGGTTGCCCGCCGCCACGTTCACGCTGTCGAACTTCATCGTGACGCCGTTGGTGTCGACGCGGAACCCGATCCACGAGATCGCGCTCGGATCCTGCGCGCGCACATGGATGGTGTCGTCGACCTCGACGCGCGCGCCGATGCGGTGCGCGACGACCGGAGCCTGATTGTCGGTCGCGACGGACTGGATCGTCACGCTGACGACGGCGCTGAAGCCGCGCCGGCCCGCTGAGTCCTCGGCGAAGCCCACGACATTGAACGTTCCGCTCGACGGGACGACGATGATCGTGTCCTGGTACTCCACCGAATCGGCGAGCGGCGGTGTAAAGACGATCGAATCGTTGGGAGGCGTCGTCGGATTGGTCACGCTCGCCGCCGGCGATACCAGGAATCCGATCTTCGCGATCCCGCCGCTCTGGACCGCGATCACGTCGATCGGCAGTCCCTTCCCCGTGGACGCGAGCGCGCCGGGCGAGGGCAGGACGAGCCGGACCCGCAGCGCCTGATCGTTGGAGAGGAAGATGCTGATCGTGTCTTCGGTCCAGTTGCCCGCGCCGTCGGTGGCGCGGCCGACGATCTGAATGCTGCCGCCGGCGCCCGAGTTCGCCGCGAAGGTCAGGATGCGGGAGACGTTGTACTGCTGGACCTGGCCGGTGAACGTTGTATCGAGCTGGCCGATGAGGCCGCCGCTGAACGTGAGCCGCACGCTCTTCAGCGCGAGGTTGTCGGCGGCGCTGACGCCGAACGCGAGCCCATTCGCGATGTCCTGCGTGTCGGCCCCGGTGACGGTCAACGAGATCGCGGGTTCCGTGACGTCTTTCTGAATACCGCCCGGATTCCGCGTCGTCTCGCACGCCAACATGGCGAGCGCGAGGGCGCTAATTCCCCAGAGTGCGGTACCACGAGTGATCACCCGCATAGCAGGACCTCTCCCGGCCAATTACGACTGCCGCGCCGTGGGCCTACTGGCCCACGGGCGCGACGAGATCGTCGATGATGTGTGGCGTGATCAGAATCAGGAGATCGCGCCGGTTCTCCGTCTGGGACGTGAACCCAAACAGCTTTCCCAGAATCGGCAGATCTACAAGGAAAGGGATTCCGGACTTGGTTACCGTGACCTCAGTCACCGTAAGTCCGCCAATTACAGCCGTTTCGCCATCATTGACCAGCAGCTGGTTGTCGGCCTGCTGGGTCTGGAAGGTGAATCCGATGTCGACCGACGCCGGCCGGACGTTGGAGCGCTCGGCGTGGACTTCCATCAGAATCTGACGGTTCGCCGTGACGTGCGGCGTGACCTTCAGGTTGATACCGGTCTGCTCGAACGACACCGTCGCGCGCGGCACGTTGGTGTTGGCCGCGGCGCCGCCGGCGGCGCTCGCGTCGATCACGCGGATCGGGACGCGGTCACCCACCAGGATTTGCGCGGAGCGGTTGTCGAGCGTCGTGATCGTGGGCTCGGCCTGGATGTCGGCGAGCTCCACACGCTGCAGCGCCTGCACGAACGTGGTGAGGTCGAAGTTGCCGATCGCCGTCGAGAAGATGAGCTGCAGCGCCGGATTGATGACTTCCTGGCTCGCGTTGCCGAGCGCCGACAGCGAGTTGCCGCCGAGCGCGACGATGTTCTCGTTCTTGTCGAAGTTCTCGGTCGGCACGAGCGCGTCGGGCACGCCGTCGAGGTCGGTATCGATCGGCTGCGCGGTGCGCGGATCGGGCCGCTGAATCAGCTGGTTGAAGAACTGATTCGTCGTGCCGAGGTCGTACTTCACGCCGAGCTCTTCGACGTCGGTCCGGTCGACGAAGATGATCTTCGCCTGGATCGACACCTGCGGCGTGCGCAAATCGAGGCCCTTCACGAATTCGACGACGTCGTCGACGCGCGAGCTGACTTCGGTGATGACGAGCGAGTTGCTCGTCGAGTCGGCGACGACCTGGCCGCGCTTGCTGAGGATCGACGCGACCGACGGCACGAGCGACGACGCCCGGGCATAGTTGATCCGCACCAGGCGCGTCGTGATCGGCACCGTCGAGTCGGCGCGCGCCAGCTCGACTTTACTGACGACGTTGAGGATCCCGCCCGGCAGCGTCTGGACCGCGAGGCCCTGCGACTCGAGCACGGCGTTGAGCGCGAGGTCCCACGGCTGGTTCTTGACTTCGGCCGTGACGTTGCCCGTGATGCCCTTGGCGAGGATGATCGTGCGGCCGCTGAACGCCGCGAAGCCGGCGATCACGTCCTCGATGCTGGCGTTGTCCCACTGCACGGTGATGCGCGGGGCCTGTGACTGCGCCGCTTCGTTCCGGTGTGCGGCGAGATACTCGTCGATCGACATCGACCGGCCGAGCGTCGCCGTGGTGACGCGCGCTGACGACTCGGGGCCACCCGTGACCGGCGGGGGAGTCTCGGTCACTGGGGCCCGCGAGGACGCCGCCACGATGGTGGGAGCCGCCGGGCCGACGGTGCTGCTCGACCACGCCGCGAACGCCGTGCGCTCGGTGCCGATGCGCACGCGCACCTGGCCTCCGACGCGTTCCACTTCATAGTCCTTGAGCGCGTCCAGGTCGATCACGACGCGGACGACGTCGGGCTTGAATTGCGCGTAGCGGATGTTGCGCACACCGCCGCGGTTCTGGCCGTCGTACAGCGTGGCGGGCGCACTGAGACGCGCGCCCTGCAGATCGATCACGAGTCGTGCGGGGCCGGAAAGCGTGAAGTCCGAGATCTGGACGGCGCCCTGGAGGTCGATGACGACTTCGACCTTCCCCGCCGCCGGGACCACGCTCACACCCCGCACCTCGCCGTCGCGAATCGTCGTCCCCGCAAGGGCCCGGGGAGCGACGATCGCGATCAAGGCGAGGTGAGCTAGAGCCATCATGGCGTCTCCTCCTGCCTGCCGAGCGTCATGGTTTCCTGGCGCTCGAAGCCGAATTCCTGGACGGTGAAAACGACTTCCCGGGGCCTGATCTGCGTGACCTTCAAGCGCCCGATGATGTCGCCCGATTTCACCCGATAGATGCGCCGGTTGGTGATGTCCCGGAGCACCGCGACGCTGCGCGTCGCATAGCGACCGTCGTAGACGATCGTGGTCAACTTCAAATCGGAGAGCAGCGGCCGGACGTCGCCCGACTTCAGCAGCGACATGAACGGGTCGCGCCCGCCGCCTTCGTACGCGAACACTTCGCGGTTCAGCACCATCGCCGCGCGGCCGGTATCGGACGCGGCGCGCGTGGTGTCGGATTGCTGTGCCGTCGCTGGCAGCGCCGCGAGCGCCAGGACGAGGGCTGCCAACCCAAGGGCTGCCAGCCCGTGGCTAGCTCCGCGCACGCGGGGCTCCTGGCTTCGCGGCCGGCTGAGTGCCCGGCGGCGGCGCAGCCGATTTGACGAACGTGCGGATCGAGAATTCGGCGAGCAGCAGCGCGCCCGCCGTATCGGCGAGCAGCTTCTGCGCCTGCGGCGTCGCGGCCGTGAGCGTGACCTCCTGCGGCACGACGATGCGCGGCAGTGAGGCGATGTCGGCGAGATACTCGCCGATCTGGTCGAAGTGGCCGTAGACCTCGAGCCGGTAGCGATAGGTATCGAACGGCTGGCCGACGTCGGGCGACAGCGGCTGAATCTTCCCGAGGGTCACGCCGCGCACCTTGGCCTTGGTCGAGATGTCGTCGATCAGCGCCGGGACTTCGTTCTTTTCG
>DATMZX010000151.1:0-3048 GCA_035573235.1 Gemmatimonadales bacterium | reverse complement strand
GTGCGGAATGCTCGCTGGGCACCCAGCCTTGATTCGCGCGCGGCACCAGGCATGATAGAAGCCGCTCGCGGAGATCCCATGTCCGGCCAGGTCCAAGGCCTCGCCTGCTTTCGTTGTGCCGTGGTGGAAGAAGGCGCGTGCAACGATCATCTTCTTCTGACGCTGCACGTGATTCGCCGTCTTCCGCTGGTCCGAGAGCAGCTTCTTGAGTTCCGCGGTCAGGTAGAAGACGCGGCCTTCGAGATTCTTCGTTGTTCCGGGATCCAGCCGAACTTCGCCAGCCTTGAGATCGACCTGTCGCCATTCCAACGGCAAGACCTCACTGTTGATACGCCAACCCGTGACGAACGCGAAGGTCACCACTGGACGCATCGGCTCCGGCAGATCCGGCAAGACAGCCAAGTAATGCTCGCGTTCGAAAAACCCCGCGCGCACGTTGTTCTCGCGCAGCATCGGAAAGTGCGGCTTGTGCACAAGCCGCGGGCAGCGTTCGGAGATATGCGGGCGGCGCGCCGGCGAGACCGGCGAGCTGCTCGAAACTCCATGGGTCAGGTTTGCGGGTGAGCCGCTTCGGTCGTCTACGACGAGCGATTCGGTTGACGGCGCCTGCACCTGAAGATTCACGGTTTCGGTGATGCGCGCATCGGTGCGGTGGCGCCTGGCGCGAGCGACCTGCTGCGGAACCGGCACAGTGTCGTGTCGACGACGAGTGCGAGGGCCCGTGTGTCCGGACAGACAAGGCACGCAGCCGGGGCGTGAGCGACCCCTGGAGGGACAGCCGTGGGGCGAAGTCGGGGGCAGCCGACGCGGGGTCGCTCTGTACCATTTGTCTCGCGCGTATGAATCGTGATGGGCCGCATGCGTGGAACTCGAGGACGTCGATCAATGCGAGATCGGGCATTGGTGTTTGTCTTTGATCGACAGGCGCGGAGCCAGCGAAGCTGGCGGAGCGCCCCCTCGAGAAAGGGAGACGACCGCGAAGAGCACGCCGGGCGATGGACATGATATGAGGACAGACGCGAGCACTGACGTGTCAGAGCTGGTCGCTCCGTCGAGAACACCAGGGGTCGCTCGCGCGATGGGCAGCGCCAGGCGTGGATCCGTGTCTCGGCGGAGAGTCCGTCGTGCAACGTCCCGTGGGGAATCGCGCCACCGAGCGCCAGTACAGGGCTGACGACGCACAACGGCTGACGATCGTCGAACGAAGGAGGGGGGGATGAACGACGTCGCGTGGTTTGTGGGCATCGATTGGGGCAGCGAGAGTCATGCGGTTTGTCTGGTGGACGCCACCGGCCGCCGTCGAGAGGTGCGGCGGATCGCCCACACGGCAGAAGCGGTCGAGACGTGCCTCGCCTGGATTCTGGAGTGTGCCGAGGTCCCGCCGACGCGGATCGCTGTGGCAATCGAGACGCCCCGTGGCGCGTTGATCGATGCGTGTCTCGTATGCGGCTTCCGCGTGTTCGCCGTCAATCCGAAGCAGCTCGATCGCTTTCGGGACCGGCACACCGTCGCGGGCGCCAAAGACGACCGACGCGATGCCTGGGTGCTGGCCGACTCGTTACGCACGGATGCCGCCGCGTTCCAGCCAGTGCACCAGGAGGATCCGATCGTCGTGCAACTCCGCGAGCTCTCTCGCGCCGAGGATGATCTGGATGGCGAATTTCGGCGCTTGGCGAATCAGCTGCGGAGTCAGCTGCATCGGCTCGTGCCCGAGATCCTGGCCCTCTGTCCCGGCGCCGATGAGCCGTGGCTCTGGGCGCTGCTGACGGTGGCGCCGTCGCCGATGGAGCAGCGGCGGCTGACTCGCGCGCGCGTGGATCATTTGTTGCGCGCGCACCGGATTCGGCGATGGCGCGCCGATGACGTGCTGGCGCGCCTGCAGGCCCCACACTTTCCCCACGCACCCGGCGTGGCCGAAGCCGTCGAAGCCCAGATCCGGTTGATCCTGCCGCGCCTCGAGGTCGTGCACGCGCAACGCCTGGTCTGTGGTCGGCAGCTCGAGCAGCTCTTGCAGCAGCTCCGGGATCGCCCACGGGATGCGGACGAACGCGGCGAGCATCGCGACATCGCCATTCTCGAATCCTTGCCGGGAGTCGGACGAAAAGTCGCTGTCACGATGCTCGCTGAAGCGGCCGGGCCGCTCGCGCACCGCGATTATGACCGACTGCGCGCCCACATGGGCACGGCCCCCACGACGAGCGCGAGCGGCAAACGCCGGCTCGTCTCGATGCGCCGCGCGTGCAATCGCAAGCTCCGCTGGGCCGCGTACCATTGGGGCCGCGCCAGTGTGCAGCACGACCCCGCCAGCGCGGCGTACTACCGAGCGCTGCGGGCACGCGGCCATCGACACGGCCGCGCACTGCGCAGTGTCGTCGATCGCTGGTTGCGCATCCTGATGGCCATGCTGCGGCACAACACCCTGTACGACGCTGGTCGATTTGCTGTCGCCGCGGAGAACGGTGCTTGACAAATGGTGGGGAATCCACGCCCCGCACGTCGGTGGCGATGATGTGCTGGGGCGCGCGTCTGGCGGTCGGTGAAACCGCGCGTGGAGGACGCTGCGTTTCCCGGAAAACGATCGTCTGAAAGCAGCCCGAATCGTTCTCCGCAATCGGGTCGAATTCCTACGCAAAAGTCTCACCCGATTGACGTCGCTCCGGTGCTCAATTTTCCGTGAGCGCTTGGGCGCGTCAAGGGTCCGCTCGCAGTGCTCGCCGCTATCGCGCCCTTGACCCGCCCCGCGCGCCCCCGAGTGGTGGGCAATTACCGGAGCGACGGGGTCAACTGGCGACCGGCCAGAAGGCGCTTTAGCGAATCGGCTCGGCGTTGAAGATCAGCCCGGATTGATTGCTCACGTACGCGAATCCGCAGGGATCAGTTGTGTCCTTGATCATGAACCAGTAGCCCTGTTCCGTGACGTCCAGAGTCAGCTTCCAGCCGGGCAGGATTTCCTCATCTGGATTGAGGGAGATCCGCTTGGTGGTCTGGTTGGCAGAGTCGCGCATTTTGGCGGCAAATGGTGAGTTCACCAAATCAGCATGACGCAGG
>DATMZX010000150.1:0-12784 GCA_035573235.1 Gemmatimonadales bacterium | reverse complement strand
ATTCGGACATATCGACGCGGATCAACGCCGTCTGGTCGGCGAACAGGAAGCGCGCCAAGGCTCGAGCGAGTTCGGTCTTCCCGACCCCGGTGGGCCCGCTGAAGATGAAGGAGCCGATCGGGCGCTTGGGATCCTTGAGCCCCGCCCGGCTGCGCCGGATCGCCCGCGAGATCACCTGGATCGCCTCGTTCTGGCCCACGACGCTCTCATGCAGCTCGTCTTCCATGCGCAGCAGGCGCGCGGTCTCCGCTTCCTGGAGCCGCGTCACCGGGATGCCCGTCCAGCGCGACACGATGAATGCCACGCCTTCTTCACTGATGGTGGGGCGCCGGGTCTGCCGCTCGCGCTCCCACTCTTCCTGCTTGCGCCGGATTTCGCCCTGCAGCTCGCGCTCCGAATCGCGCAGCGACGCGGCCTTCTCGAAGTTCTGGTCGCGCACGGCGGCTTCCTTGTCGCCGTTGATGCCCTCGAGCTTGTCCTTCAGCTCGGCGACCTCGGGCGGCGGCACCTGCGCCGCGAGCCGGGCGCGCGCGCCGGCCTCGTCGATCACGTCGATCGCTTTGTCGGGCAGGAACCGGTCGGTGATGTAACGCTCCGACAGCTTCGCCGCTTCGACCAGCGTCTCGTCGGGAATGATGACGCGGTGGTGATCTTCGTAACGCTTCCGCAGACCCTTGAGGATCTCGATCGTCTCTTCCACGGTCGGCGGATCGACGATCACGGTCTGGAACCGGCGCTCGAGCGCGCCGTCCTTCTCGATGTACTTGCGGTATTCGTTCAACGTCGAGGCGCCGACGCACTGCAGCTCGCCGCGCGCCAGCGCGGGCTTCAGCATGTTGGACGCGTCGACCGCGCCTTCGGCGGCGCCCGCGCCGACGAGCGTGTGCAGCTCGTCGATGAACAGGATGATGTTCTTGTTCTGCGCGATCTCGTTGATGACCGCCTTGAGGCGCTCTTCGAACTGGCCGCGGTACTTCGTGCCCGCGATGACCGCCGCCATGTCGAGCGACAGCACGCGATGGTCCTTGAGCGCGTCGGGGCACTGGCCGCCGGAGATCAGCTGCGCCAGGCCTTCGACGATCGCCGTCTTCCCGACGCCCGGCTCGCCGATGAGCACCGGATTGTTCTTCTTGCGGCGCGAGAGAATTTCCATCACGCGCTCGATTTCCTTCTGGCGCCCGATCGTGGGATCGAGCGCGCCTTCGGCCGCGAGCTGTGTGAGATCGCGGCAGAAATGATCGAGCGCGGGCGTCTTGGATTTCTTTTCGCTCTTGGGCGGCGTCGGCTGCGCGCCGGTCCCGCCGCCGGCGGGCGTCGAAGGCATCTCGCTGCCGAGCAGCCGCAGCGTTTCCGCGCGCGCCTGCTCGAGGTTCACGCCCGCGTCCGTGAGGACCTGGGCGGCGATGCCTTTCTCTTCGCGCAGCAGGCCGAGCAGCAGGTGCTCGGTGCCGACGTAGGAATGATTCAGCTCGCGCGCCTCGCTCATCGCCAGCTCGAGCACCTTCTTGGCGCGGGATGTATAGGGAAGGTCCGGCCCGGCCGCGGCGGCCGCTTTTCCCTTCTTGACCGTCTCCTCGATCTTCTGCTGAATCTCTTCGAGATCGACGTTGAGATTGGTCAGGACCGCGGCGGCGACACCCTCGCCTTCGCGGATCAAGCCGAGCAGGATGTGCTCGGTGCCGACGTACTCGTGATGCAGGCGAGCCGCTTCTTCGCGGGCCATCTGCAGAACTTTCCGAACTCGATCCGTGAAATTGTAGCCGTTCATCGCGATTCCGAACTCACCTTTCGCCGTTCAACTAGGTTCTGCTTCGAGCAGACGGCGCACAAACGAAGCGCGCACCATCGGCAGTTCGCGGTCGCCGGTGGACCGGCCATCCATCGCTGCCAGGTGCGCGGGTTGGGTGTAGATCAACAGCTTGTTGAGCGTATATACCCCCGGTCCCGGGAGCAGATTCAGCCCAACGCCCAGCCGCACACCGCTCAACAAATTCATCGTCTCTTCAAACGACAACCGGCGCGCGTGTTTCAGCAATCCGTAGGCGCGCCAGGTCTTGTCCTCGACCTCTTCCGGCGCCGTCCTCAATAGCACGTCTCGTGCCTGCTCTTCGTATTCCACGACCTGGCGCACGATCTTCCCCAGGTGGTCGATCAGCTCGTCTTCTGTCTTCCCTAAGGTTGTTTGGTTGGACAGCTGGAAGAAGTTGCCGACGACCTCACTGCCTTCCCCGTACAGGCCCCGAAAGGTTAACCCTACCTGCGAGAGCCCTTGGAGAACTTTGTTGATTTCCTTGGTCAAAACAAGGCCCGGCAAATGGATAAGGACGCTGGCCCGGAGCCCGGTTCCTGCATTGGTCGGACAGGACGTAAGATAGCCAAATTCCGGATGAAAGGCGAAAGGAATCAGCCTGCCTAACTCGGCATCTACTGATTCGACCGCAGCATACGCGTCTTCCAAATCGAATCCCGACCACATTCCGTGCAATCGCAAGTGATCCTCTTCATTCACCATCACGCCCACCTGGTCCTGTACCAGCAGCGCGGCACCAGCGCGCGGCCGCGACTCGCGCTCGAGCCCTGCCAATTCCTTACTGACGAGGTGCCGTTCGTGCAGGATCTGGCGCTCGGGCCGGTCCATCTGATCGAGATGAAACGCCACGGCCGATCCGAGCTTCTCGGTCGCGGCCGCGGCCTCGCTGACGCGCTCCAGGACGGCCGTGCGATCGGCGTCCTTGGCCCGCTGGCTGAACGGGATCCCGCGGACATTGCGCGCCAGCCGAATCCGGGTGGACAGAACGATCGTCGCTTTCGAGCCGGACGCGTCCAGCCAGCGCATCCCGCCGTCGGGCAGCAGAGAGAGATCCATTATTCGAGCACCCGGATCTGGTCCCGCAGCTCCGCGGCGAGCTCGAAGTTTTCGCCTTCGACGGCGCGCCGCAGCTGCGCTTTCAGCTCGAGCAGTTGAACCCGCGGATCGGCCACCGTCCCGGACTCCCCCGGCAGCTCGTAGCGCTCGCCCACATGCTGGCTCGAGCCGTGGAGCCGCCGCAGTAGATCGCGCAGATGCGCGTCGAACGCGACGTAGCACTGATCACACCCGAGCCGGCCCGTGTCGCGGAAATCGCGCAGCGTGCTGCCGCAGGCCGGGCAGCGCAGGCCCTCGGCCCCGGCCGGCACCAGCGCCCCGCCCTTGCCGAGCGCGCCCAGAAAGTTGCCGAGCGGGCTCTTCATGATCGCGACGCCCGTTTCGACACCCTTTTGCTGGGCGCACTGCTCGCACAGGTGCAGCGTGACTTTGGAGTCGTGCTCCACCTGCGTCAGGTTGATGATCGCTTCCCGCTCTTTGCAGTTATCGCACAGCATCACGGAATCGCATCGACCGAGCTCACCGTGGTGAGCCGGCCGTCCTCCAGTAAGAGCACCCGGTCCGCCCGCGCCGCCAGCTGGCGGTTGTGGGTGACGACGACCACCGCTGTTTCGTACTCACGCGCCATGCGGAAGAAGTTTTCGTGGAGCCGCTCCGCATTGGCGTGATCCAGATTACCGGACGGCTCGTCGGCCAAAACCACGCTCGGGTCATGCACGAGCGCGCGCGCGACCGCGCACCGCTGTTGCTCGCCCCCCGACAGCTCGGCGGGCCGGTGCGTCATCCGTCCGGCGAGCCCCACGTCGGATAATACCTCCTCGGCGCGCGAGCGCGCTTTGCGCGGCGACACGCCGCCGATCAGCAGCGGCATCATGACGTTTTCCAGCGCCGAGAACTCCCGCAGCAGATGATGGAACTGGAACACGAACCCCAGTTTCCGGTTGCGCAGCTCGGCCGCGCTCCGCGCGTCCATGTCTGCATACCGCGAGCCGTCGAGCCAGATGTCCCCCGTCGTCGGGGTGTCGAGCGCGCCGAGCAGATGGAGAAACGTGCTCTTCCCCGCGCCGGACGACCCGACGATCGCGACGAACTCTCCGCGCCGCACCTCGACGTCGATGCCCCTGAGGATCTCGAGCAGCTGTCCGTCGCCCCCGGCGAACACCTTCCGCACGGCGCGCGCCACCAGCAGCGCGTTCATTCGTAGCGGATCGCGCTGACCGGCTCGAGCCCGCCGGCCTGCACGCTCGGATACAAGGGCGCGAGTGTCGCAATCACGATGCTCGCGAGCACGACCGCCACCGCGTCGAGCGGGTTCGTCATCACCGGCAGGTGGTCGATGAAGTAGATCGATGGGTCGATCGGGATGAGATGTCCGCGATTCACGCTCGTCCCGACGATCACGCCCAGCACGGTGCCGAGGGCCGTGCCGGCCATCCCGATGAACACGCCTTGAATAAGGAAGACACGGCGGATCCGGCCGCGCTGCATCCCCATCGCCATGAGGATGCCGATCTCGCGCGTCTTGTCGCGCACCACCATCGTGAGCGTGCCGACGACGTTGAAGGCGGCCACCACGCAGATCAGGAACACGACCAGCCCCATCGCCAGCTTCTCGAGCTTCAGCGCCGAGAACAGCGAGCGGTTCTGGAGCTGCCAGTCGAGCGCCCGGTACGGGTAGCCGAGCTTGTTCTCGATCTGCTTCGCGAACTCGGTGGCGCGCTCCGGCTCGGCGAGGCGCACCTCGAGTCCCGTCACTGCGCTGCCCAGCCCCGCGAACTCCTGCGCGTTCTCCCGCCGCATCACGACGTAGCTGTTGTCGTAATCGTACATCCCCGTCTCGAACAGGCCCGTGACTTCGTAGCGGCGGTACTTCGGGATGAACGCGCCCAGGCTGCGGTTGAACTGCGAGCCCGCGGGGGCGACCATCGTGATGACGTCGCCGGGAAAGGCCGACAGCTTGCTGGCGAGACGCGCGCCGATCGCAACGCCGCCCTCGACGCCGGCCTGCGTGGTCTTGAAGCTCAGGTCGCCCTTGGTGAGATGACGCGGCAGGGTGGTCACGGCCCGGGTGCCGGTGTCCGACTCGATGCCGACCACCGCGACGCCCTCCGCGTAGTCGTGGCCGGCCGAGATCAGCCCCTGCGTGAGCACGAATGGCGCGACGGCCACGACACCCTTGGTGTGCCGCACGGTGTCGAGCACGGTGCGCCAGTCGTCCAGCCGCAGTCCCTCGCCGTACGTGAGCACGCGCAGGTGCGGGTTGACGACCAGAATTTTCTCGCGCAAGTCGTTTTGCATGCCGTTCATGACGCCGAGCACGATGACGAGCGCCATGACGCCGACGGTGACTCCGCCCACGGCGATGACGGTGATGAGCGACAGCAGGCGCGACGAGCGGCGGCTGCGGAGGTAGCGCATCGCAATCCGCAGGTCGAGGCCCGACGGCCAGTTCGTTGCCAGCACGACGATCGCCGCGGCCGCGGCGCCGAACAGCAGCACTTTCAAAACGATGATGATGAGCGCCATTACTCGGGCCTCAGCATCGGGAACAGGATCACGTCCCGGATATTCGTCTGATCGGCGAGGATCATCGTCAGGCGATCCACGCCCATGCCCACGCCGCCGGCCGGGGGCATGCCGTACTCGAGCGCGCGAATGAAGTCCTCATCGAGCTGCTGCGCCTCCGCGTCGCCCGCGGCGCGCAGCCTGCCTTGCTGCTCGAAGCGGCGGCGCTGCTCGTCGGGATCGTTGAGCTCGCTGAACGCGTTCGCGAGCTCGCGGTGCTGCACGAACAGCTCCCAGCGCTCCACGCGCGTTGGATCGCCGCGCTTGGGCTTCGCGAGCGGCGAGAGCGCGACCGGATAGTCGAGCACGAACGTCGGTTGCACGAGCTTCGGCTCGACGGTGGTCTTGAACACTTCGTCCACGAGCTTGGCGCCGTTCAGCTTTGCGATCTCGGCGGGCGGCGCGTTGTGCCGCTTGAGCACCGCGCGCAGATCGGCATCACTCGCCGACGTGAGATCCACGCCGGCGTGCTCGCGGACCAGGGCGTAGTAGTCCTTCCGCGCGAACGGCCGCTCGAACGAGACCGTAGCGCCATGCCGCTCGAGCACGCTCGTGCCGAACAGCTGCTGCACCAGCGCGGCGAGCATCTCCTCGGTGAGCGCGGCCATGTCGTTGTAATCGGCGTACGCCTCGTACCACTCCGCCATCGTGAATTCGGGATTGTGAAAGCGCGACAGCCCTTCGTTGCGAAAATCGTGGCCGATCTCGTAGACCTTTTCGAGACCGCCCACGAGGCACCGCTTCAGATACAGCTCGTCGGCGATGCGCAGGTAGAACGTGGCGTCGAGCGCCTCCCAATGGGTCTGGAACGGCACCGCGGCGGCGCCGCCGTACAACGGCTGCAGCACCGGCGTTTCCACCTCCAGATACCCCTTGGCGTCGAGGAAAGCTCGGATCCCCTGCACGATTCGCGTCCGGAGCCGGAACACCTCCCGCACCTCCGGATGCACGGCCAGGTCGGCGTAGCGCTGGCGATAGCGCAGCTCCGGATCGGACAGCTCGCCATGCTTCACGCCGCTCGCGTCCTGTTTGCCGAGCGGCAGCGGTCGCAGCGCCTTGGCGAGCAGGGTGACCCGCGCGACGCGCAGCGTGATCTCGCCCGTGCGCGTCTTCATCAGGCGGCCCTCGACGCCGACGTGATCGCCGAGATCGAGCAGCTCGAGCAGCGCGTAGGAGTCGCCGAGCTCATCGCTCTTGAAGTAGAGCTGGATTTTGCCGCTGGCGTCCTCGAGATGGGCGAACGTCGTCTTGCCGTGCGGCCGCAGCGCGACGAGCCGGCCGGCGAGCGCGTGCACGGTCGGATCGTCGTCGCTCCGATAGGCACCGTGCGCCTCCTGCGCGCTGCCGCTGCGCCGAAAGGCGTATGCGAACGGCGCGATGCCCTGCTCGATCAGCTTTTCCAGTTTGCTCCGCCGCGCCGCTTCCATTACGCGGCCTTGTTGCCGAAGCGCTTGAGGAACGCTTCGATGAACGGATCGAGATCGCCGTCCATCACTTTGTGCACGTCGCTCACCTTCAGCTCGGTGCGGTGATCGTTCACCATCGTGTACGGCTGGAACACGTACGAGCGAATCTGATTGCCCCACGCGATGTCGGTCTTCTGCTTGTCGACTTCGGCCTTCTTGGCTTCCTGCTCCGCAACGGCGCGCTCGTACAACCGCGCCTTGAGCATCTTCATCGCGGTCGCCTTGTTCTTGCCCTGACTGCGCTCCTGCTGGCACGAGACCACGATGTTGGTGGGCAGGTGCGTGATGCGCACGGCGGAGGACGTCTTGTTGACGTGCTGCCCGCCCTTCCCGGACGCGCGGAACACGTCGATGCGCAGATCGTCGTCCTTGATCTCGATTTCGATCTCATCGTCGACTTCGGGATACACGAACACCGACGCGAACGAGGTGTGGCGCCGCGACTGCGAATCGAAGGGCGAGATGCGGACCAGGCGATGCACGCCCTTCTCCGCCCGCAGCAAGCCGAACGCGTAGCGGCCGCGGATTTCGATTTCCGCCGACTTGATGCCCGCTTCTTCGCCGGGGAGAATGTCGAGCACTTCGACGGTGAAGCCGTGGCGCTCGGCCCAGCGCGTGTACATCCGCACGAGCATCTCGGCCCAGTCCTGCGACTCGGTGCCGCCCGCGCCCGGGTGAATGGTGAGCAGCGCGTCGCGCGCATCGTCCGGACCCTGCAACATGTTCTGCATCTCGAGCGACTCGAGGCGGCCGGCGATTTCGTCGGCCTCCGTCTCGAGCTGGCGCTGCATGGCGAGATCGACGTGAGATTCGGCTTCGAGCAGGTCGTTCAGCTCGCGGCCCTCATCGACGCGCTTGCGCAGCGCGTGATAGGGCTCGAGCCAACCCTTCAGCGATTTGACTTCGGTGACGGTCCGGCGGGCGCGCTCCTGGTCGGCCCAGAGCGAGCCGTCGGCCATTTTCTGCTCGAGCTCCCTGAGCCGCGCGGTTTTCCCGTCGACGTCAAAGAAAACCCCTGAGCTCGGTGAGGCGGCGATCGAAATCGGCAAAACGCTCGACAAGACTCATTAGAACAGCTTATGCCCCCCGGCGAGAATTTCGTTCAACGCTTCGGTCCAGAACGGCGTGCTCTGGGCCATCTCCGCCCCCACCTGCTCCACGTACTCCAGCCAGCTCTTCTCGATCTCGTCCTTGAACAGCTGGGGCAACGTGCCGTCGCGGATACCCTGCTGCCGCTTCTCTGGATGATACACGAGCATGTCTGAAATCAGAGCCCGGGCCAGGCGCCGCGCCTTCTGCTTCGGATCCTGAACCATGAACGGATTCACCGGCCGGAGCGGACCCGTGCCTCGCTTCGCCGGCGCGGGCGGCGCAGCGGCTACCGGTGGTGGCGGTGGTGGCGGTGGTGGCGGCGGTGGTGGTGGCGGTGGTGGCGCAGGCGGAGGAGGCGCCGGCGGCGCGGGTGCGGGTCGCGCAGCGACAGCCGGCGCGGGTGGCGCGGGTGGCGCGGGTGGCGCGGCCGGCCTACCGGGCCAGGACGGAGCCGGTGGCGTCCCCGGCTTGCGCGAGAACGGATTCGGCGCCGCCGGACGGCTCACGGGCGGCGCGGACGGCGGAGCCATCGGACGCGCGGGGGCAGCGGGCGCGCGCGGCGGCGCGGCAACGTGTGGCGCCGGCGCCGGAGGAGGCGGCGGCGACGGCGGCGCGGGCGCCCGTGCCGGCGCAGCGGCGGCGACCGGTGCAGCCGCAGCGACCGGCGGGCTCACCGCTACCTGCCTCCCGGCCCCATCGGGTTTCACCGCGAACACGTTGTTGCAGACGCTGCAGCGCGCGCGCAAGCCGCCCGCGGGGACCTTGGCCGGGTCCACGCGGTACAGGGTATCGCACGACGGACACGTGACGTTCACGCCTTAGCGCTCTCTCTCTCCAGTCTCATCGTCGATCGCGTCGCGATCGTGACGGCGGTCGACTACGAACACCGACCCCGCCTGCGTTTTCGCGTAGCTCTTCATTTCTGTGGCGAGCTCGCTGACCTGGGCCGGGTGGGCGAAGCGGCGGTGCTGGTTCGTCACGACGCCGATCGACAGCGTCATCAGCGGCACGCGGTGCAGCTGCCCGCGCCGGTCCTTCCCGAAATAATAACCGGCCCGGCGGTCCTGCTCATTGTACTGAAACGGCACGAGCGTGTCGAAGACGTCGAGCACCTCGGAACAGACCGGACTGATGCTCTCGATCGGCAGAATGAAGATGAAGTCGTCTCCGCCGATGTGACCGACAAACCCCTGCTTCCCGATCATCCCCCGGACCACGTCATGCAGGATCCGCGACAGCAGATAAATCACGCGATCGCCGTCGTAATAGCTGTAGCGATCGTTGTATTCCTTGAAGTGATCCAGGTCGGCGTAGCACACGGCGAAAAACTCGCCGAGCTCCATCCTCCGCTTGATTTCGCGCTCGATTTCAGTCGTGCCGGGGAGGCGCGTCGAGGGATTGACCGCGACGTCGCGCTCGGCGCGCGTCACGAGGGCGTCGAGCCGTCCCGCCTGCTCGCCCGGCTCGAACAGCGGCGTGATCACTTCGTCCGCTCCCGCCGCGAACCAGCGCCGCACCGTGTCGGTCGCGTGCCGGTTCGTTACCACCGCGAGCGGCACAATGGCGGTATAGGCGTCGCCCTTGAGCCGCGCGCACAGCTGCATGCCCTCCTCGCCGGCGCTGTCGGCGTCCACCACGACCAGCGTGGGCGGCAGCCGCAGCACGCGCTCCTCCACGCCGGACGCCTCCGGCAGCGAGATCACGGGCATAGCCTTCCCGTTGACCCAGGCGGTCACGAACTCGGGTACGGCACGTCCAGCCGGCGAAAAAAAGAGTATGGCTTGGCGCGACCGCACCTTACTCCTCGCGTAAGGGTAGAAGGCGCCTAAACTTAGGCCTCGTCGTCTCCTCTGTCAAATTAACTGCTCGGAATCCCCGTTTCTGCCGTCACGGCATCTCGCAGTGCTACCGGGCGGCGTCGCGCACGCGCGCGCAAGTTGAGCGCCTCGACGAAGACCGAGAAGCCCATCGCGAAGTAGATGTACCCCTTGTGGATGTGCTGCCCCAGGCCATCGGCGACAAGCGAGATGCCGATAATCAACAGGAAGCTCAGGGCCAGCATCTTCACGGTCGGATGCCGGTGCACGAAGTCGCTGATCGGCGCGGACGCGAACATCATGACGCCGACCGCGAGGACGACGGCTGCAATCATCACTTCCAGATGCCGCGCCATTCCCACCGCCGTGATCACCGAATCGAGCGAGAACACGATGTCGAGGATCGCGATCTGCCCGACGACCCCCGCGAACGACGCGCGACCCCTGGGATTGTCGCGTCCTTCTTCCCCTTCGAGCGCCTCGTGGATTTCGCGCGTGCTCTTGAAGAGCAGAAACAGACCGCCGGCGAGCAGGATGAGATCGCGTCCCGAGACGTCGCGGCCGAAAACGGAGAACAGGGGCGCCGTCAGCTTGATGATCCAGGCGAGCGCCGCGAGCAGGCCGATGCGCGTGACCATCGCGCCGAGCAATCCGACGCGACGCGCGCGCCCCTGCTGCTCCGCGGGCAGCTTCCCGGCGAGGATCGAGATGAAGATGATGTTGTCGATGCCGAGGACGATCTCGAGCGTCGTCAACGTCAGAAGGCCCAGCCATGCCTCCGGACTCGTTAGCCAGCTCATGTGCTCTTCCTCAGGGAATGTTTCGGGCCTGCGTCAGAACGCGACCGAGAATCGCACCTGCGTGCGCCCGCCGATGCCGACGGACGTGCGCATTTCGGCGTTACGCCCGGCCGCGGCCGACATGCGCGCGGAAATCAAGGCGTCGATCGCGCTCACGAGGTGATTCGCGAGCAGCAGGCCGATCTGGCTCTGCGCCTTCCGGAAGGCATCGTCGCTGGTGTGCATGTACTCGCCGAAGACCTGATGCTCGAGGGAATGCTCGCGCCAGCTCCACTGGAAGTTCGGGGTGACGGCCCGCGCGCGATAGAACGCGAGCGCCTGGGCGTACTGCCAGGAAGCGGGATCCGGCGGCACGTTGGGATCGGCCCAGAAGGTGCGCCGCGCGAGCAGCCAGACCGAGCCGTTGTACGTCTTCGCGTCCGGCTCGGGCACGAACGCGCCGCCCGCGCCGTCGATATCGTAGGCGCCGCTCTCGACGAACCGTCCCATCTGCTCGTAGTACTCGAACACGGTATCCTTGCCGACCGGCTGGAACGTGCGCCGGGCAACGTCGAAGGCGAGATCCTGATAGCGGGTCGCCTCCTGCGTCGCCTGGTGGTCGAGCTGCAAGTAGCGCGACAGGAGATACACCTCGGCGGCGAGGTACACCGCGCCCCGATCCTGTCCCGCCATCAGCTGACCCGTGCCCGGAACCAGCAGCGATGCGAGCGGGCGCACGTAGATGCTCGGTGAGCGCGCCGTGTCTTCGCGAATGGGTGTGTACGCCGTGAATGTCGGAGCGGGCGCGCCGAGCTGCTGGAGCAGCGCCACGCAGAGCACGACGGGATACATCAGAATGTCACGCGGAACGAGAAGAACGTCGGACTATCGGCCTGCAGATCGGACCCCGTGAGAAACGCGCGCGCGAAGTCGATGCCGAGCGATCCGCTCTCGAGACCGAGGCCGACGCTCGGGCCGCTCAGCCCATCCTGCACGAACGCGTAGCCGGCCCGCACCCGCACGAGCTTCTGGTAACCGATGTCGATGCCGACGCGCGTCTCGGGCTGCCCCGCCTCACCCCAGGGGCTGTCCACGTCCGCCGCGAACTTCATGTCGAAGGCTTCATCGAGCGTGCGTCCCGTGGCGGGACGCAGTCGGAGCTCGTACTGCGCGCCGACGGCGAGCCGGGTGGGCAGCGCGTCGGCCTGCGCCTGATTCTGCACTTGCAGCCGGAAGCCGACGTTGCGCAGCGCGACCCCGAAGCGCAGCGGGCCGCCGGGTCCGACGCGGAACTGCCCACCGAAGTCCAGCGCGTGGGTGGCGCCGGTGCCGGCGGGAAAATCGCGGCAGTCACCACTGCAATCGACGCGGAACTGAATCAGCTTGTAGCTCACGCCGAACTGGAACGTGCCGCTCAGGGTCGTGGCGTACGACGCGAGGAATTCGAAGTTGCGCGGCGCGATGCGCGCGATCGTGTTGCCGTTGTTGTCGGTCCGGTCGAGATCGCCGTAATCCACCAGGTACACGGCGCCGCCGAGCACACCGATGCCGCGCGAGGGAAAGTACGCGCCGAGGACGTTGCTGCGGCCCGCGACCAGCGTGGCGCTGTGGAGCGCGAATTCGGCGTCGGAGAGCGTAGCGAGCCCGGCCGGATTCCAGAACGCTGCATCACCCCGCCCCGTCGCGGCCATCGCCGCTTGTCCCATCCCGACGGCTTGGGCACCGACGGGAAAGACCAGGAACAGCGCGCCGGCGTTGATGGGGGCGTCCTGGGCCGCGAGTTGGACGGTTGGAATGTTGGAAAGAACAAACATTCCAACCGTCCACCCTTCCAACATTCTTCTAGAAAGGCGTCGCCTCATCGATCAACATGATGGGAATGTCGTCTTCGACGGCGTACACCAGGCGGCACGTACCGCACGCCAGCGCCTCGGGATTGGTCCTGTGCTCCAGGGGACCCTTGCACTTGGGGCAGACCAGGATTTCGAGCAGGTCGGGCGCAAGACTCATGACGCGGCGTACCCCAGGCGTTTGAGCGCCGGTTCGTCGCGGCGCCATTTGGGCAGGACTTTGACGTGGAGATCGAGATACACGCGCTGGCCGAGCAGCACCTCGATTTTCGCGCGCGCGGCGGCGCCGAGGGCTTTGATCGTGCGTCCGCCCTCGCCGATGACGATGCCCTTCTGGCTGTCGCGCTCG
>DATMZX010000149.1:0-5548 GCA_035573235.1 Gemmatimonadales bacterium | reverse complement strand
TCCCTCACGTTTGCAGTCGTCATTGCGTTGCTTGCTACCGGGATGTTGTTCCCCGGCATCAAGTGGCGTGAGGGTCGCTGGCGGGTCGCGCTCGTGCTCGGGATCGCGATCCTGTCGCACAGTACGCTCGACGCGCTATCGCACTACTCCTACGGCATCGAATTCTTCGCGCCGTTTTCCGCGCAGCGCTATCGATTTCTATGGACGCCGCTGGGTGATCCCGAGGGTCGTCTCTCCCACCAGCTCCTCCAGGAAGCCCTGGTCGTCCTGCTGCCGGCGCTGGTGGCCGTCTGGGTGGGGCTTCGCGTCAAACGCGCGCGATGAGACGCATCATCCTGGCGCGGCACGGCCGGCCGGTTCTGGATTCCCGCACATGGATCGGCGGTAACGAGCTCGGGGCGTGGCTCGAGGCGGAGCGGGAGGCCCCGCTCGACCCGGCATCGCGGCCGAGCGCCGAGCTCGAGCAATTGGCGCGAGCAGCGCGGCTCGTGATCGTCAGCCCGCTGCGCCGCTCGCGCGATTCGGCGCAGCGGCTGCGACCCGCGATCGAGCCCACAATAGAGGAAGCGGTGCGCGAGGCCCCCCTGCCGAGCGCGTTTCGGTCCTCGCTCCCACTCCCGCCCGTGGTCTGGGCCGCGATCGCGCGATCGGCGTGGTTCTGCGGGTGGTCCCCAGGCGTGGAGCGCTTTTCGGATGTCCGCCGCCGCGCCGGCGCTGCCGCTCGAAGGCTGCAGGCGCTCGCCACGGATCGCGGCGACGTGCTAGTGGTCGGGCACGGACTGATGAACACGCTGATTGCGGCGGAGCTGAGAGCACTCGGCTGGCACGGCGCGCGATTCCCGTCTCGTTTGCACTGGCAATTCGGCCGGTACGAGAACTAATTCGTCCAGAGACGGAATGAATCCGTTGGCATACGCCTGGGGTATGATCGCACCATGACTCATCTCGATATCGCGCCATCCGCAGGGCTGAACAACGAAGAGCTGTGCACGATTCTCATCGCGCGCGTACGCGACTACGCCATTTTCGCACTGAACGCGGAGGGCAAGGTCATCACGTGGAACGAAGGCGCGCGGCTGATCAAGGGATATAGCGCCGAAGAGATCATCGGCCAGCACATCGAGAAGTTCTACACGCCCGAGGACGTCAAGCGAGGGAAGGCGCGCCAGCTCCTGAAACAGGCTGCGAAGGACGGACGTGTCGAGGACGAAGGCTGGCGCGTGCGTAAGGACGGTACGCGGTTCTGGGCCGACGTCGTGATTACCGCGCTGCATGACGACCACGGACAGTTGACGGGATTCGCCAAAATCACGCGCGATCTGACCGAGCGACGCAACGCCGAAGAAGCGATCGGCGAGCTGGCGGGTCGGCTGTTCCTCCTGCAGGACGAAGAACGCAAGCGGCTCGCGCGCCAGCTGCACGACCGCACGAGTCCCTATCTGAGCGCCGTTCTCGCCAGCCTCTTCAAGATTCGAGAGCACGTAGAAGACGGCGCTGCGGAAGTCCTGGAAGATGTCAACGACAGCATCGCGAAGGTCCAGGCGAGCTCCGATGTGATCAGTCGCGTGTCCCACATGCTCCATCCGTCCCGCCTGGAGCAGGGCGGTTTGGCGGAGACGCTGCGCTGGTACGTCGACGCGATGTCGGGGCAGGTGGGCTTTGCCGTCGATGCGGACCTTCCCTCGACGCCGATCAGAACATCGACCGAAGGACAGATCGTCCTGTTCCGGCTCGTGCAGGAGTGCTTGAGCCACTTGCTGGGTCGCGGCGGCCCGCGCGAAGCCACGATCCGGCTGTGGGCCGATGACCACGTGAACCTGGAAATCACGATCCACGGCCCAGTCCCGCCGGGCGTTCGAGATGCCATGACCCTCAGCAACGGCGACTTCGGAGTCGTGTTCGCGGGGGTGCGGGAACGCCTACGCCAACTTGGCGGCACGCTCAAAATCACCACGGGCGGCGCGAAGTCGCTGATTGAAGCATCTCTGCCATTAGAGCCCAGGCAACAGACCTAGCTTGCCGAGTGCGGCAACCGGCTTCATAATCGACCCCCGCCAGGTCCCTGGGGGTCGGTATGGTCGCAGGCCGCACGTTGACGCGGGCCGCCATCGTTCTCTTGATGGTGGCAGGCCCGACGGTGTGGTATGCCTGCTCGGAAAACGCCCCCGACACTCCTGCCGGTCCTGCCGCTGGTCGTTTAGCAGAGCTCCGTAATGCGATTGCCGTGCAGCGCCGGCACACGCAGGCGTTGCTCGAAATCCCCGGCGTCATCGGCACCGCCGTCACCGGATTGCCCAACGGTCGCGCCAGCCTTCTCATTTTGACGGAGCGATCGGGCATCAGCGGCATCCCGTTCGAGCTCGAGGGCGTTCCGGTGACCGAGCAGGTCACCGGCCGGATCATGGCGCTGAGCGATCCGACGCAGCGCAAACGGCCCGCGCCACTCGGCTATTCGGTGGGACACCCTGCCATCACCGCGGGAACGATCGGCGCGCGCGTCCGTGACGCCCTCGGTCGCGTGTACATCCTGTCGAACAACCACGTTCTGGCGAATTCCAACGGTGCGACCATCGGCGACCCGACCTATCAGCCGGGGCCGTTCGATGGAGGGACCGCCGCCGATCAGATCGCCACGCTCAGCGATTTCCAGACGATTCTCTTTACGGGCGCCAATAACACGATCGACGCGGCGATCGCGCTGTCCAGCGTGGCGGTGCTCGACAATGCGGTGCCGAGTGACGATGGCTACGGCATGCCGAACTCGACGATCTACGGCGATGCGAATGGCGACGGGCTGTTCGACAACCGCGACGGGTTGCTCGGGCTCAACGTGCAGAAGTACGGCCGGACCACCAAGCTCACCCACGGTCAGATCACCGGCGTGAACGCGACGGTCTCGGTGTGCTACGAAGCGACAGACTTCATTTGCACGAAGATCGCCCGGTACGTCGATCAGCTGATCATCACCCCGGCTGGATTCAGCAACGGCGGCGACTCCGGCTCGCTCATCGTGACGGACGACGCGAACCTCAATCCCGTGGCGCTGCTGTTCGCGGGAAGCTCGACCGTCACGATCGCCAACCGGATCGATCTGGTGCTGAATCGATTCGGCGTGACGATCGACGGATCCGCCCCGCCGCCCCCAGGACCGCGCACCGATCTGGCGGTCATGAGCGTCAATGGACCCGCGACCGCGCTGCGTGGCAGCACCAATACGGTCACGGTCGTCGTCAAGAACGTCGGCAATCAGGATGTGGCCGGATCCGTCGTCACCCTTCAGGACACGACCGAGCATCGGACGCTCGGCACGAGCAGCGTGGCCGCACTGGCCCCGGGCGCCAGCGCGACGCTGAGCTTCTCGTGGACACCGGCCACCACCGGCACGCACGATCTCGTCGCGCGGCACAACCTGGTGGACGACAACGCCGCTAACGACCAGCGGTCCACGTCGATCCCCGTCGTGGTCCCGGTGACCGACGTCGCCATCACAGGATTCAACACGCCGCCGTCGGTGATCGTGGGGCACACCGTCAACGTCGGCGTCACGGTCGAGAACATTGGAAACCTCAATGTGACCGCGAGTTTCACTGTCACCCTGCGGGACTCGACGGCCGGCGTGACGCTGGGCACACAGACGATGAACGGGCTCGCCCCCGGCGTGAGCACCATGCTCATCTTCAGCTGGAATGCGACGGGCGCCGCGCTCGGCACGCACCGGCTCGTCGCGACGCACAGTCTGAGCGATGACGACCCAGCCAACAATCGCCTGGCGACGCTCGTCCCTGTGGTGCCCAAGCCGGTGGACGTCGCCGCTACGGACATCACCGGACCCCGCTCGGTGACGCAGGGGGATACCGCGCATCTCCTGATGACCGTGAAGAACGTCGGTGAAGTGGACGTCCCGTCGAGCTTCGCGGTCGTGCTGACCGACGGCTGGGAAGGAGCCACGATCGGAACCGGCACGGTCGCCGGTCTTGCCGTCGGAGCGACGGCGACCGTCGACATTGCCTGGAACACGGCGGGGGCCGCCATCGCCGGGCATACGGTGTTCGCGACGCATCAGCTTGCCGACGACAAGCCGGAGAACAACAGCATCGGCATCTCGGTCGAGGTGACCGCCCCGGTGCCGCCGGGACCGCCGCCACCGCCGCCGCCACCGCCTCCGTCGCCCGCTGACATCGCCGTCTCGGGCATCACCGCGCCCGCGCGCGTGGCTCAGGGCGACCTGGTGCCGGTGACGGTGACGGTCCAGAACCTGGGCAGCTCGGACGTCACCGCCAGCTTCGACGTCGTTGTGACGGACGGATACGGCGGCCCGGTCATCGGCACGCAAACGATTGCCGGGCTTGGCGCGGGTGCCAGCACGACCCGCACGTTCAGCTGGAACACCAGCGGCGTCGCGATCGCCGGGCACACTCTGTTCGCGACGCAGAAGCTGGTCGACAACAATTCGGCGAACAATACGCTCGCGATCGGCGTCATCGTGCAAGCGCCGCCGACCACGGATCTCGCCATCGCCGCGGTGAGCGCGCCCGCCGTCGTGACGCAGGGCAACACGGCCGCCATCGCCGTCACCGTCCAGAACGTAGGCGGACTCGCCGTCGGCAGCAGCTTCGATCTCGTCCTGACCGATGCGACCGCGGGTGTGACGATCGGCACGCAGACGATTTCCGGCCTTGCGATCGGCGCCAACACATCGCGCACGTTCAACTGGAGTACCACGTCCGCCACGCTCGGCAGTCACACCCTCGTGGCGACGCAGAGCCTGACGGATGCGAACGCCGCCAACAATCAGGGCTCAGCCGCGGTGACGGTGGTCGCCCCGTCGACTGATGTTGCCGTGACCGGCGTGACCGCACCGGTCTCGGTCCTCAAGGGGAGTACGGCCGCGATCGGCGTCACCGTCCAGAACGTGGGCGGGCTGAACGTGGGCAGCTTCAATGTGGTGCTGACCGACGCCACGGCCGGCGTGACGATCGGCACGCAATCAGTGCCGTCGCTGGCGGTCAACGCTGCCACGACGCGCTCATTCAGCTGGAACACCGCGACGGCCGCGCTGGGCGGTCATACGCTGGTGGCGACGCAGTCGTTGAGCGACGACAACGCCGCCAACAACTCGCGTGCGGCGACGGTGACGGTGAACCCGGCGCCGGCCGACCTCGCGGTCGCCGCGATTACCGCGCCCGGGTCGGTGACGGTGGGTGACACGGCCGCTGTTGCGGTCACGGTGCAGAACGTGGGTGGGCAGGACGTCACCGCCAACTTCGACGTGGTGCTCACGGACGGCACCGCCGGCAACGCGGTACTGGGTACGCAAACGATTCCCGGACTCGGTCTCGGCGCGAGCGTGGTGCGCAGCTTCAACTGGAATACGGCCGGAGCGAGCATCGGTGGGCACATCCTCACCGCCACGCAGAAGCTGGCGGATGCGAGCTCGAGCAACAACGCGCGCGCGGTGGTCGTCACGGTGGGCGCACCTAGCGTGCACGTCGGCAATCTGGACGGCTTTGCGACGAGCGGGGCCGGCACCTGGGCGGCGAACGTTCGG
>DATMZX010000148.1:0-5565 GCA_035573235.1 Gemmatimonadales bacterium | reverse complement strand
TGATTGAGATCCTCCCGTTTGAGGACTACCTGCGCGCCCACCTGCGTGGAGAGGCGCGGAACGGCGGTCAACGGCGTCGGGCGCCCCACGTAGTTCCTGAGCAAATCATCGAGCTCGGCCGAGAACGCCGGGTCGGAACGCGCCGTCTCGTACACGCGCGCGAGCTCATCGAGCGCCTGCATGAGCGTCTCGGGGACATAGCGGCCCCCGTACGGACCGAAGCGCCCGGTCTCGGTCGCGGTCATTTCCGCGGCTGTCGCCGCACTCCAGTCAGGGCTCGCACGGCCTGTTCGGGATCGTCCTGGCGCGCCACGCTGGTGCCGACCAGGACGGCATCCGCGCCGCACGCGGCGAGGCGTTCGACATCGGCGCGCGTCTGCACGCCGCTCTCGGCGACGAGCGTGACGCCGGCCGGAACGTTTCGCATGATCTCCTCGGCCCCCTCGGGATTCATTGCCAGCGTGTCGAGGTCGCGCGCATTGACGCCGACGACCTCGGGTTGAGCCGCGAGCGCTGCGTCCAGCTCGGCGGCGTCGTGCACTTCGATGAGCGGCGTCATTTGCCACTCTCGAACCACATTCGCGAGCTCGCGCAGTCGACGCGGTTCGAGGATGCGAGCGATCAGCAGCACCGCGCTGGCCCCGGCGATTCGCGCTTCGTGGATCTGAGCCTCATGGATGATGAAGTCCTTTCTCAGGACCGGGACAGATACGGCAGCCGCAACATGTTGCAGATCCTCGAGCGAGCCTCCAAAATGCCGCTCCTCCGTCAGAACCGAAATCGCGGTGGCCCCCCCCTGCTCGTAGCTGCGCGCAAATCTCGCGGCATCCAGATCCGGGCGAATTGGCCCTTGGGACGGCGAGCGGCGTTTGACTTCGGCGATCACCCCCAGCGTCACCGCCAAGGGGCGTAGGAATGGCCGTCCCGGCGGCGCCTGGCGGGCCTGCCTCACCAGCTCGGCGCCCTTTCCTTCAAGATGAGCGACGCGGGTTCGCGTTTCGGCCAGGATCGAGGCTAGCGCCGGCATCCTTGCGTTCGGTCGTTCTTCGGGTAGATTAGAGTTTCGGTATATCTTCGGGAGGCAGTATGCCGGTCACGCGACGCCAGCGCGAGATCCTCGATTTCATCGGGAAACACCTCGAGGAGAAGGGGTACGCCCCTTCCTTCGAAGAGATCGCCCGTCAGTTCGGATTCCAGTCGCTGGCTACGGTCCACGAGCACCTCACCAATCTCGAGCGCAAAGGCTACATCCGCCGCACCCATAATGAGAGCCGGGCGATCGAGGTCGTTCCGCCCAAGGGCCAAACGGGTGCTACCGAGCTGCCGCTGCTGGGACTGGTCGCCGCCGGGCACCCGATCGAAGCGGTGACGAGCGACGAAACCATCGCCGTCCCCGATGAGCTCCTCCCCCGCCGGGGCCGCAGTTACGTCCTCAAGGTCCGCGGCGACTCGATGATCGACGAGCACATCAAAGACGGCGACTACGTCGTCGTTCAGGAGCGGAATCAGGCCGATGCGGGCCAGACCGTCATCGCGCTGGTCCACGGCGAGGGCGCGACGGTCAAGCGGTTCTATCGCGAGCCCGGCGGCTGGATCAGGCTGCAACCCGCCAATGATACAATGCAGCCGCTCCGCCTGAACGAACGCGACGTCATCGTGCAGGGCGTGGTCGTCGGCGTCATCCGGAAATACTAGCCGTCGCTTTGCGGAGGCGATCGAGGGCGGCTCGCGCCGCGCCCGACGCCACCACTTCGCGCGCCCGTCCGATCCCTTCGGCGAGCGAGCCCGCGATTCCAGCGACGTAAATCGCCGCGCCCGCATTCAGCAGCACCGCGGCAAGCCCCGCGGGATCGGCGGAGCCGTTGCCGAGAATCTTCTCCAGCCGCGCCGCATTCTCCGCGGGATCCCCACCCTGCAGGACGGCCACATCGTCGATCCCCAGTCGAAACCGCGTGGGATCGATCTCCCATTTGCGCACAGACCCGTCTTTGACTTCCCACACGTCCGTGATCCCGTGCGGGGAGATCTCGTCCATTCCGACGCGCCCGTTCACGACGAGCGCGTGAGCGGCGCCGAGCCGGACCAGCGCGTCGGCGACCACGGCGGCGCGATCGGCTTCGGCCACGCCGATGACCTGGCGCTGGACGCCGGCGGGATTGGCGAGCGGGCCGATCAGATTCATCAAGGTCGGCGTCCCGAGCTCGCGCCGCACGGGGCCGACGTGCTTCATCGCGGGATGAAAACTCGGCGCGAACAGGAACACGACTTTCGCCTCGTTCAGCACGCGGCTGGCGTTATTCGCGTCCAACACGATCCGGATGCCCAGCGCCTCGAGCACGTCCGCGGAGCCACAGCGTGACGTGTACGAGCGATTGCCGTGCTTGGGGACGACGGCGCCGGCGCCCGCAGCGACAAATGCGGCGACGGTCGAGATGTTGAAGGTGGAGACGCTGCCGCCGCCGGTTCCACACGTGTCGACCAGATGGGGCTGCGTTGCATCGACGCGGACCATCGCTTCACGCAGCGCGCGCGCGGCACCCGCGAGCTCGTCGGCGGTTTCGCCTTTCGCACGCAGGCCCATGAGCAGCGCGCCGATTTGTCCCGGGGTCGCCTCGCCGCTCATCACGAAGCGGAATACGTCCGCGGTCTGATTTTCGGACAGCGACTGGCGATTGGCGAGTGCGGTGAGCGCGCGCCGCAGCGGCGAGACGTCCATGAAGGGTTAAGGCTATCACCCTTGTCAAATAGTGACAACGAGTTGCATCTTTCCTCCGTGACAAGTCCCCCCCGCCCGTTTCTCGCGGTGGTTCAGTACGACGGGGGTGGCTTCGCGGGGTGGCAGCGGCAGCCGGTCGACCGCACCGTGCAGGCGGAGTTCGAGGCGGTGCTCGAGCGGCTGATGGGAAAGCCGACCGCGGCGACCGGAGCTGGACGGACCGACAGCGGTGTCCACGCCCTCGGGCAAGGGGTCAGCTTCCTGGGCAGCGAGCGCTGGGTGTTACAGCCAGCGGATTTACGGCGCGCGATGAATGCGCTGCTGCCGCGCGACATCTGGGTGGAGCGGGTGCATCTCATGCGACCCGGCTTTGACGCACGGCGCAGCGCCATGGCGCGGCGCTATCGGTACCTGATCGGCACCGACGCAGCGGCAGGATCGCCGTTCCGGCGGCCCTATGAATGGGCGCTCGGTCAGCCGCTCGATGTGCGCGCGTTGGAGAGTGCCGCGGCGGCACTCATTGGAGAGCACAGCTTTCGTGGTCTGGCTGCGGCCGGTGCGAACACGACCCACTACCGATGCCGCGTGGCGCTAGCGCAATGGGCGCCGCGAGCGGACATCGCGGGGGGATTGAGGTTCACGGTCGAGGCCGATCGGTTTCTGCATCACATGGTGCGCTTCATCGTCGGCACCATGGTCGACATCGCCCTCGGCCGGCGTCCGCCGGAAGACTTCCCCCATCTGCTCGCAGCCAACGACAATCTGGCGGCCAGTGCGCCCGCTCCGCCACAGGGCTTGTACCTGGAAGCGGTGCAGTATCCACCCGAACTCTTCGCCGAGGAGTCTACGTCATGAAGTTTTTCCTCGACACCGCAAGTCTCAAAGACATCAGCTGGGCCGCACAAGCCGGCTTGATCGACGGCATCACCACCAATCCCTCGCTGCTCTCGAAACAGGCGGGCGATCTCGATCCCCGCGACGTGCTCAAGGAGATCTGCTCCCTCGTCGACGGACCGGTCTCGGCCGAAGTCGTCGCGGTCGACGCGGATGAGATGGTGAAGGAGGGCAAGGAGCTCGCCAAGATCGCCGAAAACATCGTCGTGAAGATTCCGATGATCGAAGCCGGCATGGTGGCGGTGCGCCGGCTCGCCGCCGACGGCATTCGGACCAACGTCACGCTGTGCTTCTCGAGCGTGCAGTGCCTGATCGCCGCCAAAGCGGGCGCGTCATACGTGAGCCCGTTCATCGGGCGGCTCGACGACGTCGGGCAGGAAGGCATGGACGTGATCCGGGAAGCCCGGACGATCTTCGACAACTACAACATCGAGACTGAAATCCTGGCCGCGTCGATCCGCCATCCGCGCCACGTCGTGGACGCGGCGATGATCGGCGCCGACGTGGCGACGCTGCCGCCCGAGGTCCTGAAGAAGCTGCTGTTGCACCCGCTGACCGATCGCGGCCTGGAGCAGTTCCTCGCCGACTGGAACAAGCTGGTCGCGCGGGCGAAGGCAGCCGTTTGAACTGGATCTCGCCGCTCTCCACGCGCTACGCCTCTCCCGCGATGCAGGCGCTGTGGGGCGAGCGCCGCCGGATCGGTTTGTGGCGACGCTTGTGGCTTGCGCTGATGGAAGGGGAGAAGGAGTTGGGCGTCGGGATTCCGGATGAAGCGGTGCAGCAGCTGCGCGCGCATCTGGACGACGCCGACCTGGATAAGGCAGCCGACTACGAGCGCCGGCTGCGGCACGACGTGATGGCGCACATCCACCACCTGGGCGATCAGGCGCCGGCGGCGCGTCCCTTCATTCATCTGGGCGCGACGAGCGCCTACGTAACCGACAACGCCGATCTGGTCTTGATGCGCGAGGGCATGCAGCTCCTGCTCGGCCGGCTCGGCGCCGTCCTCGTCGCGATGGGAAAAGTCGCGCGCCGCTATCGTGCCCTGCCCTGTCTCGCGTACACGCATTTCCAGCCGGCGCAGCTCACGACGGTCGGCAAGCGCATGACGATGTGGATGCAGGATTTCGCGCTCGATGCCGAAGAGCTGCTGCACCGGATCGTCACGCTGCGATTCCGCGGCGTCAAAGGCACCACCGGCACGCAGGCGAGCTTCCTCGAGCTGTTCGAAGGCGATCACGCGAAGGTGACCGAGCTCGACACGCGGGTTTCGCGCGCGCTGGGGTTCGAGCAGGTGCTGCCGATCACCGGTCAGACCTACACGCGCAAGCTCGACGGACAGGTACTCGCGGTGTTGTCGGGCATCGCGCAGTCGGCGGCGAAGTTCGCAACCGATCTCCGGCTGCTGCAGCACGAGGGCGAGCTGCTCGAGCCGTTCGAGAGCGAGCAAGTCGGCTCATCGGCGATGCCGTACAAGCGGAACCCGATGCGCGCCGAGCGCATGACCAGTCTCGCGCGCTACGTGATCGAGCTCGAAGGCAACGCCTGGCATACGGCCGCGGCGCAATGGCTCGAGCGCACGCTCGACGACAGCGCCAATCGCAGACTCGTCATTCCGGAGGCCTTCCTGGCCACGGATGCCATCCTCGTCCTCGCCACCAACGTCGCAGCGGGCCTCGAGGTCCGTGAAGGCACGATCACGTCGCACGTTGTAGGTGGGATGCCCTACCTGGCGACCGAGCGGCTGCTGATGCGCGGCGTGAAGGCGGGCGGCGACCGGCAGGCGCTGCACGAAGTGATTCGCGGCCAGAGTCTCGAGGGCGCGGAGAATCTGCTGGACCGTCTCGCCAAGACACCGGAGTTCAAGCGCCTGGGCGTGCGGGCGACGGCCGAGGAGCTGGATCCGGCGGCGTACGTGGGACGCGCACCGCAGCAGGTCGACGACTTTCTCGATC
>DATMZX010000147.1:0-2656 GCA_035573235.1 Gemmatimonadales bacterium | reverse complement strand
ACACCATCGCCGCGCTCCCCGATAGTGAGACGATGCCGTTGTAATCCCCGATGAACGGCCGGATTCCGCCGGCGCAGCCGGTGCAGGGGACGCCCTGGGTGGACGGATCCCAGCCCGCTTTGGTGACGCGCGTCGTGCTCCACGTGGTTCCACCGTCCGCGCTCGTGATGTACGAGACGTCCACCAGCGTATTGCCTGAATAGCTGCGATCCTGGCTGATCATGTCGATGCGGCCGCTGCCGGGATCGACGCTCATCTCCACGTTGATGCGATCGCCGGAGGCAGGCGCGACAACCTGGGGCGTCGTCCACTTCGTGATGTCGGTGACGTTCGCGTATGTGAGGAAGAGCTGCGCCTTCCCACCGACGATATCCGTATAGGCGACGTACAGCCGATTGGTCGAGGGGTCGAACGCGGGCGACGGATAGGAGCCCGGCGCACGGTACTGCGCGCCCGAGATATTGAAGCACGACGGCGGAAAGAGGCACACCGGATTCTGGAAGGTGGCGAACTGGACCGAATTGCTCCAGCTCGCGCCATGATCTTTCGAGACACTGACGAACATCGCCGTGCCTTTGCCGCCCTGGATCGAATTATCGAACGTCACATACGCGTAGCCGGTCCTGGGATCGACCGCGATGCGCGCGTCCTGGTCGCTGCGGACGGAGCCGCTCGAGACCTTGACCGGCAGCGCGAAGCTGTTGCCGCCGTCGCGCGACACCGCGATGAAGATGGGGGAGTGCGCGCTGAAGCCGGTGAAATGCGCCCACGCGACGTAAATCGTGCCGTCATTCGCCACGGTGATGGCTTCGTGATCGGGGAATTGACCGTTCGAGCCGCGGGCTTTGCCCTCGCCCTGGAATGCGCTGACGAGTGTGAGCGGGTGATCGGGACCGCCGGCGGTCCATGTGCGACCACCATCGGTTGAGCGGCTGAGCCAGAGCGCGACCTGCTTGCCCTTATAACCGAAGCAGGTGAAGTAGGCGGTGCGGCCATCGGGGCTGAATGCCACGTAGGGGTCGCCTCCGAAATCGTAGCTGCCGGTTCCCGGCACTGCCGGATCATTCGTGAAGGCGGTGATCCCCGGAATGAAGCCGCTCGGGAGCGTCGGCGTCCACGTTTTTCCGCCGTCGAACGTCGCGTTGACGCTGCAGCCGTCGTTGTAGTTCCAGTCGTTGGCGCCGACGATCATGTTCAGCGGGTTGGCGGGATTGACGGCGATCGGGGTCTCGTTTTGTGATGTAGTGTCGCGGCTGACATTTACGGCCGAGACTGAACCGGCGCCGACGGCACTAAAGCTGGGGGTGCCGAGTGTGGTAATGGGTGCTTCGCGGCAGGCGGCGGCGAGCAGGACGCCCGCGCTGATGGCGGTGGCCGGGAACGTGGCGAGTCGCATACGGGATCTCCGAGTGACGCGGTTCATCGTGAGGGCGCAACCAGGGTTTGAATAGACCGGCTCTCCTCGACCCTCGCAACTCGTGACCACCGTACTTGGCGTCGAGTGGCAAGCTTTCTATCTTCCCTGTCCGTTTTCGGGCCAGGTAGCTCAGTTGGTAGAGCAGCGGACTGAAAATCCGCGTGTCGGCGGTTCGATCCCGTCCCTGGCCATTAGTCGAGTCCCCGCACGCCGCTCGCCGTAGCCCGGTTTGTGAAGCGTTCTTCATGGGCGCTTCATGTAGTCGCCAGCCCGCCAATGGCATCATATCAGATGACATCGACCCTCCGAGACTCACGGTTTCGTACAGCGCTCGTCGCCGCGTTCCGTTCACACTTGTGGCGCGACAGCGGCCTCGTGGTTTTTGGCCACGCCGCCGCCATTACGCTCGTCGTCGCGCTGATTTGGCGCGACGAAGATCTGGCGACACTCGTGGGTTGGGGTGTCGCAGTGCTCCTGATCACTCTGGCGCGGTGGATGTGGCAGCGGAACGTGGGGCGCGGGCATGGGAGCGACGCGGCGGTCTCGACGGGGACGCGGGCGTTCGCCTTTGCTCACGGCGCTGCGTGGGGGGTGGGAGCGGCGCTGCTGGAAGCGGCGGGCTTGCCGTTCGCCCACACGATGCTCGTGCTCATCATTTTTGCCGGACTGCTCAGCAGCGCGACGAACACCTTCGTCGCCGACCGCGCCAGCATGCGGGCGATGCTCGTCGGCATGCTCGCGCCGATCACGGTGGCGTTGCTCGTCACCCCGGGGCTCGATCGCGACCACGTCATCGCCGCGCTGTTGGCAGTCGTCTTCGGGGGCGTGACGCTGCTGCTGCACGCTCGCGCGCATCGCGCATTGACCGATCGTATCATCACCGATTTCGAGCTCCAGGACAGCGTCGCGCGCTTCCGGCGTGTCGCGGATTCCAACATCCTCGGGATCTGCTTCTGGGACCGCACGGGTCGCATCGGCGAGCCCAACGACGAGCTGTTGCGCATGCTCGGGTTCGATCGCGGGGATGCAGAGGTCGGGCTGCTCAACTGGCGCGCCATCGGACCGCCGGAATACGTGGACGGAGATACGAAAGCGCTCGGGGCCGTGTTGGCGGGCGGCACCTGCCCGCCGTGGGAAAAGGAACTGTTGCGCAAGGACGGCTCGCGGGTTCCGGTGCTGGTCGGTCTGGCGCCGCTGGCCGAGACGGGCTATGACGGCGTGGCGTTCGTGCTCGACATC
>DATMZX010000146.1:0-4242 GCA_035573235.1 Gemmatimonadales bacterium | reverse complement strand
CCATGTGGCGTACCACGCCGCGATCGTGCGCGAGAAGGCCACGCTGCGCCGGTTGATGGCCGCAGCCGACCTGGTGCTCGACGAGGCGGCGACGGCTGGCGCGGAGGCGGCCGTGCTGCTCGACCGGGCGCAGGCCGTGCTCGCGGACCTGGCGACCGCCCGCACGCCTGGCGCGTTCGTCGACGGGCGGGGAATGGCCGACGCGCTCCTGCCGCTCGTGGAGCAGCTGTACGCCGAGAAGCGGAGTCTCACTGGAATTCCCTCCGGGCTCTCGGACTTGGACCGGCTCACGCGGGGGTGGCAGCCCTCAGACCTGGTGATTCTCGCGGCGCGGCCGTCGATGGGAAAAACCGCCCTCGCCCTGAACCTCGCGTACCACGCGGCGACGAGTGGGCACCGCGTGGCGATCTTTTCGCTCGAAATGAGCTGGAAGCAGCTCGCGCTCCGACTCCTCGCGCTCGATGCGCGGATTGATGCGCACCGGCTCCTCAACGGCCAGATCTACGAGCATGACTGGGCGGCGCTCGGTCTCGCGATGGGGCGCATCGGACAGGCCACGATCTACGTCGACGATGCCGCGCAGACCTCCGTGCCGGCGCTGCGCGCGAAGCTCCGCCGGCTCGCACGGACGGGACCGCTGGGCCTCGTGGTGCTCGACTACCTGCAACTCATGGGCGGCGCGGGGAAGCAGAAAATCGAGACGCGGGCCTTGGAGCTCGGGGAGATTTCCCGTGGGCTCAAGGTACTGGCGCGGGATCTGGACGTGCCGATTCTCGCGCTCTCGCAGCTCAATCGCAACTGCGAGCTGCGGCAGAACAAGCGGCCGCTGCTCGCAGATCTGCGCGAGTCTGGATCGCTCGAACAGGACGCCGATCTCGTGATCGGGATCTACCGGGATGAGGTCTACGACCCGCAGACGAGCGAGCCTGGCACCGCGGAGCTGTTGATCCTGAAGCATCGCAACGGGCGGATCGGCGCGGTGCCGGTGGCATTTGACGGGCCGACAATGGCGTTTCGGAATCTGGAACGGCCGCGGAGGACGGCGTGAGCGCGACGACGCTGACGTTCACGGTCCCCGGCGAACCCATCCCGCAAGGCTCGGCGAAAGCCTTCGTCCACAAGGCCACAGGGCGGGCGATCGTGACCGGCGACAACCCGCGCACGAAGGGCTGGCGCTTCCAGGTCGCGCAGTTCGCGGTGATGGAAGCGCAGCGGGTCGGCGGGTTCTTCGCCTCGGCGCACGTGCCGGTGAAGCTCACGGCGCGGTGTTATTTTCGCCGGCCGGCGTCGGTGAGCGCGAAGAAACGACCGGCGCCCGTAGTGAAGCCCGACGCGGATAAGTGCCTCCGGGCGCTGTCAGACGCGCTCACGGGGGTGCTCTGGCACGATGACGCGCAAGTCGTCGGCTGTGTGATCGAGAAGCATTACGCGGCAGTGGGCGAGATGGCGCGCGCGGAGCTCGAAGTGCAGATTCTCGGGGAGGCGCGATGAAACCGAAGCCGGCCTGGGCCGTCGTCCGCAACAACGGCTATCTGCTCGTCTGGGACGGCCGGTGTCCGGTGTTCTGGAGTCGGCGGGTCGCGGAGCACTTCGTCACGTCGCATGGCCTCGGACAACTCTGTCGCGTGGCGCGCGCGCAGATCGCAGTGAAGGAGGGCTGAGATGCCCGTGACCGACGCCCGACTAGGTCGGCTTGGAGAGTTGATCGCCTTCGTCGATAGCTGGATGTTTGATTGTGATGAGGACGCGCGGAAGGCCGCGGAGGTGAGCTCCTACTTGCGAGAGTATCGCGCGCATATATTGCGCGAGGGCGCGCCCCGTGGATATAAGACGGCGGAGCAGAAGGCGAGGGTGAACGGTCAGCGCGCCGCGTATCTGGCAACCCACCAGTACGGCTGGTCTATTAGTTGGCGCGAACTGGCTGATGCGGCGTATGACGCTGCGCGTGTGGCGGGCCACAACGGCCGGAAAGCTCTAGCCCTAATAGCAGCGCCGAGTGAGATGGAGTCGGGATGGTGACCGACGCCCGGCTGGCGGAATTGATTGCGGCGATGACCGGCGAAGGCTTTGCGGACTTCCCCGTGAACGATGACCTCGTGGCCTGTCTGCGCGAACTCCAGACGCGGCGGGAGCAGGCGGCGCAGATCCGGAGGGCGCTCGTGGTGGCGCAACGTTGGTTGGCGAACTGTATGCCCGTTACGCGCATGGACGGCCCAACCCCGTTGCCGCTGATCGCTGCCGCGTTGGAGCTCTTGCCCTCAGCGGGCGAGACGGAGGACTGAGGGATGGCGAAGTTCCGAAAGAAGCCGGTCGTGATTGAGGCGTATCAGGTGCCACATCCCGATGAACATGCCGATTGAGCCGAGATGGTTGCCGATTGAAAGTGCGCCCAGGGATGGCAAGACGTGGGTGCTCGCGCATCGGCATGGCTGGACGTTGCCGGAAATCGCGGTGTGGTCATGGCATGGGTATTGGCAGACGATGGAGTCGTCGATTGAACCCACTCACTGGATGCCCTTACCCGCCCCACCAGCGGGCGAGACAGAGGACTGAGGGATGGCCAAAAGTCGAAGTTGCGCTGTGCGGGGCTGCCGAAGAAAAGCGACGGTCTGGCTGCCGTTCAGCCTGTATCCGTTCCTCTGTTGGCTGCTGTGCGATGTTGGGTTCTGTCGTGAGCATGGGCGGACGAAAGGGGGGCGAGTAATGCCGACCGACGAGACGCTGCACAGAAACGCCATGATCCAGGAAGTCATCGAAGAAGTGCGCGAGCGTCGTGAGCGCGAGGTCGAGGGGCTGAATGATACGGCGGCGGTTGAAGTGCTCGATGGCCTCTTGGAGTATCTGGCCGAGTTGGCCTTGCAGAGTGTGTGAAGCCATGACCGACCAAAAAGACGAGACGCTGCGACGGATTCGGGCGGAGTGGGAAGAGGAAGAGAAAGCTGCTGACCGGCTCGACTATGACGAGATCGGTGGCGCGACCTATCTGACAGTCAATCGACCGTCGTTGTTAAGACTCCAAGCCCGCTCCTATGAGGCGGGCTACCAGGCGGGGATTGAGGCCATGCGAGAGCGAATCGATGACATCGTGCAGGCCATCTGCGAGCTGCCAGACCGCACGAGCCCCGACGATGATCCAGGCGCGTTGATTGTCACGGTCCAAGAGCTTCGCCGCGTGCTGGATGACCGGTTGGACGCCCTGAAGGCGGTGGATCGTGGCTGATTACCAGCCGATGCAGGCACCGCAACCGCCTGCGTCGTTCACTTTCATCGCCGGCCGACTGCTGTGCGGCCGCATACGAGACTTTCTGCGCCATGCCGCCTTTGCCGATCCACGGATTGAGTGGATCGAAAGCTCCGGCCTGATTCAGCGCCGCTTCACTATTCGCGGGCCGTCTGACGACGTGCAGTGGTTAGGGACCGAACTGTACCGGCGACTGGCCGGGTTGGAGGTGCCGCATGACCGATAAGGCGCTGGAGATGGCCACACGCCGAGTCGCTGGCATTTGCGAGTGCGGGCACGTCCGTGGCGATCATCGCGCGGATACAGGCACGTGGCGGCGTAATTCACCGTTAGGTCCATGCAGGTATCAGCGTAGGTGTGACTGTAAAGAGTTCCGCCCCGTGCGCTTCACCGTGACGCGGGTGTCAGAGGACAGTAAGTGACAGAGCAGGAAGACGCGCTGAACGCTATGGTTCGTGCCGGATGGCGAGATGTATGTCTATTACACGCCGACACACTGGCGTCCAAGGAGCTGAGATGACCGCCCATAGCAAGAAGAAAGGGAAAGGGAAGTTTACACTGCGCGAGATCGACCAGCTCGCCGCCCTGCAAGCGGAATTAGCGGCGTGGAAGCAACCAGGGGAACTGCACGATGCAGCCACCTGCAAGCGCGGCTCGTTGTGCCCCTACTGCGAGATCGCTCGTCTGCAGGCCATGATCGCCGCCGCTGAGGGGGAACGGGACGCGGCAAGGGCGGACCGCGACTATTTTCAGGAGCAGGCGCTGGTGTCCGTGCGTCGCGCGGAGCAGGCCGAAGCCAAGCTCGCCGCCCTGCAAGCCGACCACGAACGTGCGGACAAGGCGATGGCGATCCTGACGACCAGATTACGCGAGGTCGAAGAAACGCGGCATAACGCCGTCGTCCAGCTCGCCGCCGCTGAGGGGGAGATCCAATCCCTACGGAAACTGGCCGCAGCCGCAATGGCGAAGTCGGCCGAAATGGCCTATCTGGCAGAACAGGC
>DATMZX010000145.1:0-5461 GCA_035573235.1 Gemmatimonadales bacterium | reverse complement strand
CGTCAAAAACGCATTGTCTCGCCTGCGCGGGGCTTCTACCTCATAGTTCCGCCTGAGTATCGATCGCTGGGGTGTCTGCCCGCGGATCAGTTCATTCCCGACCTGATGAAGCGTCTCAAACTCCCTTACTACGCTGGGCTTCTCACGGCGGCGCAATACCATGGCGCCGCGCACCAGCGTCCAATGGAGTTTCAGGTATTCGTCGAGAAACCGAGACGGCGGATCGCCTGCGGCGGCGTCCGCATCGAATTCATTGTAAGGAAGGGTGTCGCCCGCGTGCCCGTGCAGAACCTCAACACGCCGCGCGGCTCCATCGCCGTCTCGACGCCTGAAGCCACGGCGATTGATCTCATCGGCTATCAGCGCCACGCCGGCGGCCTCAGTCAGGTAGCGACGGTGCTGGCGGAACTCGCGGAGCGGATCGACGCCAAGAAGCTCGCACTCGCTGCGGAGACGGCTCCCGTCCGCTGGCTTCAACGTCTTGGCTACGTGCTCGATCAGGTCGGCGCCAAGGACAAGACGGAGAACTTGAAGAAGCTGGTGCGCGAGCGCGCGCATGAGCCAGTTCCTCTCCTGCCGGGCGCGCCGCACAGCAAGGCGTCGCGAAACGCCGACTGGAGAATCTACGTGAATGCGAACGTAGAGGTCGATCTGTGATCCCGCGCGACTTCATTCTTGAATGGCGCGCGCAGGCGCCGTGGCCGCAGGATTTTCAAGTCGAGCAGGACCTTATCATCAGCCGTGCCCTGATCGAGATTTTTTCGAATCCGTTTTTGCACGATGATCTCGCGTTCCGGGGCGGCACGGCTCTGTACAAGCTTCACCTCAAACCCGCGGCGCGTTATTCAGAAGACATCGACTTGGTCCAGACGCGACCCGTGGCGGCAGGCCCGATGATGGACGCGCTGCGCGACGTGCTCAATCCGTGGCTCGGTAAACCGCAGTGGAAGCAGACGGAAGGGCGCGTCACCTTCGTCTACAGGATCAACTCCGAGGACGTTCCACCAGTGCCACTGAAATTGAAAGTTGAAATCAATACGCGCGAGCATTTTTCGGTCTTCGGTCTGAAGGAAATTCTTTTCGCGGTGAATTCACGCTGGTTTGAAGGCTCCTGCAGCATTCACACATACGAACTCGACGAATTGCTCGGCACGAAGATGCGGGCGCTCTACCAACGGAAACAGGGACGGGACCTTTTCGACCTGGCAATCGCTTTGAAGCATTCCGCCGTAGACCCGCAGCGCGTCGTCGCTGCCTTCTCTGAATACCTGGGGCGGGAAGACAAAAGCGTGACCCGCGCGCAATTCGAACAGAATCTCTTCCTTAAGCTTCGCGATCCCGAATTCCACGCGGATATCGGGCCCCTGCTCGCGCTTCAAGAAAATCCCTGGGACACCGCTGGAGAGGCTGCCGTCGTTTCCTCGCGCCTAATCGAGCTGTTGCCCGGCGAGGCGTGGAAACGCGAGGGCGATACGTCGCAATCCTCGCGTTCTCCGAAGCAGAATTAGATCGCAAACAAGGGGCTCGGATTCGCACGGGACACGACCAGCAGCAGCTGCCTTTTGGCGCGGCTGAGTGCGACGTAAAGAAGGCACCTTGCGTCCGGCTTGTCGGGAAAAGTCTTGGCGTCGCAGGGCATGACAAATGGGTCGAGGAGACTCAGCCAGCAGCGCGACTCGACCGGAAGGCTCTATTGAATCGTCGTATACGGTGCGATAGTTTTACGGAAAGCGGGACAGCCCCGCCACTTACACAGAGGTATCGATGAGCACCACTCAGCAACCCGCAGTCACGGTCACCGTCACCCCGGGCGCGGTCGTCGAGGTCAAGCGCTTCATGGAGCAGGAAGGCGTGTCCAACGAGCAGGGCGGGCTCCGGGTGAGCGTTCAACCCGGCGGCTGCAGCGGCTTCCGCTATGGCCTGCTCATCGAGGAGAAGTCCGCCGAAGACGATGTGATCGTCGAGCAAGAGGGCTTCAAGGTCTTCGTCGACCCGTTCTCGGCCCAGTACCTGAACGGCGTCACGATCGACTACGTCTCGTCCATGCAGGGCTCCGGATTCACGTTCAAGAATCCGAATTCGACCGGCGGCTGCGGTTGCGGGAGCTCGTTTACTGCATAGGGAATAGGGAAGAGGGAAGCGGGAAGAGGGGCGGAACGATATCAGTGATCACGCGGGGAGAGTGCTGGACCTTGCACTCTCCCCGTGCAAACACTGATGTTCTTCCATCCCTCTTCCCACTTCCCTCTTCCCTCTTCCCCATTTGAGCCGGTTTTCTCTTCTCGACGCCGTCGTCCTCCTCATCTATCTCGCCGGGACGACGGCGCTTGGCATCTGGGTGGGAAGGCGGCAGCATGATTCGAACGATTATTTCATCGCCGACCGCTCGATTGCCTGGTGGGTCGTCCTCTTCTCGGTGGTCGCCACTGAAACCAGCGCGCTGACGTTCATTGGCGCGCCGACGTTTTCCTACCTCGGCGACTTCGGCTTTCTCCAAATCGTCGCCGGATACATCCTCGGCCGCATCGTCATCGCGTTCACGCTGCTGCCGCGCTACTACGACGGCGATCTCGTCACCGCGTATGGATTGCTCGAGCGGCGATTTGGGTTAGGCGCGCGGCGGTTCGCGTCGGTGGTGTTCATGGCCACGCGCGCGATGGCGGACTCGGTGCGCATCTTCGCCACCGCCATCCCGATCGCGATCATCGTCGGATCTGTGCTGCCGCGGAAGCAAGCGATGCCGGCCGCCGTGGTGCTGCTCGGAATTCTCACCATCATTTACACATACCGCGGCGGCATGAAGGCCGTGGTCTGGACCGAGCTGCTGCAGGCCGCGGTGTACGTCGGCGGCGGTGTCGCCGCAATCGTACTTCTGGGACACGTCGTGCCGGGCGGCTGGGGCGACATCATGCACGCCGCACGCGGCGCCGGGAAGCTCCGCATGATCGACACTTACACCGGCATCGATCGAGCGAACACGCTGCTCGCGGGCCTCGTCGGCGGCGCGTTCCTCTCCATGGCATCGCACGGCGCCGACCAATTGATCGTGCAGCGACTGCTGTCGTCGCGCAGTCTGCGCGATGCCCAACGCGCCATCATCGGCAGCGGCATCGTCGTGTTCTTCCAATTCGCGCTCTTTCTCGTGATCGGGATCGGCCTCTGGCGACTCTACGGCGGCCGCACGTTCTCGACGCCCGATGCGGTGTTCCCGACCTTCATCGTCGAGCACATGCCGTCCGGATTGCTCGGACTCGTACTCGCCGCCGTGATCGCCGCCACGATGAGCACGCACTCGGCCGCCATCAATTCGCTCGCCGCGTCCACCACGCACGACATCTATCTGCCGCTCACCAAGCGAGCCGCCGACGATGCGCGAACCCTGCGCCTCGGGAAATATTTCGCGTTGGCCTGGGGCGTGGTGCTCACGGTGGGCGCCCTGCTCTTCCGTGAGCAAGGCACGCCGGTGGTCGTGGTCGCGCTGAGTATCGCGTCCTTTACCTACGGGGGACTACTCGGCGGCTTTTTCCTCGGTATCTTCTGGGCGCGCGCCGTCCAGCGCGATGCGATCCTCGGGATGTCCGTCGGCATCTTGGCAATGGCGCTGATCGTGTTTGCCAAGCAGATCGGCGGCGCGATCCCGTCGGTGGCGCAATCGCTCGGCCCGTTGGCGCGCATCGCGTGGCCATGGTACGTGTTCATCGGGACCGTGATCACGCTCGCGGTCGGTATTGCTTCTTCGTACACACATCCCGCACCCGCGGGAAAGCCTGGGCGCATATGACGACGCTGGTGATCGGCGTGGATGGCGGCGGTTCGAAAACGCGCGTGCTGGTGGCCGACCAGCACGGCACTGTGTTAGGCACGGCGGACGGGCCCGCGAGCGCGATCCGCCCGGGACAGGAAGACCGCTCGGCTTCCATCATCGCCGATACGGCGCGCAGCGCGCTGGCGCTCGTCGAAACCGAAGAGCGCGAGGTGCGCGTGTTGTGCGCCGGCGTCGCCGGTGCCGGGCGCACCGCCCCGCGCGATGCTCTGGCGCGCGCGCTCGAGACGCACGGATTGGCGGACGAAGTGATCGTGCAACCCGACGCCGCCGTGGCGCTCGAAGATGCGTTCGGCGATGGCCCGGGGATCCTGCTCGTTGCCGGTACCGGTTCGATCGCGTTTGGTCGCGGTCCCGCGGGCAACGAGTCGCGCTGCGGCGGCTGGGGTCCGGTGTGCGGTGACGAAGGCAGCGGCGCCTGGCTCGGCCGTCGTGCGCTGTCGGTGGTCACGGCGGCCATCGATGGCCGCGAGCCCGACACGACGCTCGTCGGCGCGGTGCTCACCGCGGCGCAGACCGATGATCCGACCGACCTCATCGCCTGGGCCTCCGCGGCCACGCCCGGACAGCTTGCGGCGCTTGCGCCGGTCGTCGTTGCCGTGGCCGATCAGGGGGATCGTCGGGCGAATGCGCTGCTGGCGCTCGCCTGCGAGGAGCTGGCGCTGCACGTGCGGACGCTGTCGCGGGTGCTCTTCACCGACGAGCGCGCCGCGATTCCCGTTGCGTTAGGCGGCGGCCTGCTGGCCCCGGGTGCGCTCCTCCGCAAGCGCGTCGAGCAGCGGCTCAAGTCGGCCGTGCCGGGCGCCACGATCCGCGCCGACGAGGTGAAGCCCGAACGGGGCGCGATCCGCGCGGCGCTGCGGGCGCTCGCCGTCGCCTAACCGCCAAGGTCCCACCGACGCCTGGCGGTGTCGAATCGGCTGTCGGAGAAAGTGCCGCGTGGCACCGAGGCCGTCCATGGACCTGGTGTCCTCAATGACCCCTTCCGAACGTCACACCCGTGATGGAGCATACGGCATCGGGGACATCAGGTCACTCTCGGCAGAGGCTCGCCTTCTGAACGCCGTCGACAGGCTCTTCGCGTCGTGGTATCCGCGCCTCGTGCGCGCGATTAGCCGGCGTACCGGCAATCACGATGACGCCGAGGATGCGGCGCAGGAGGCGTTCGTGCGCCTGCTGGATGCGAATCCGCGCAACCCGCGAGCCTGGCTGTACACGGTCGCCAGCAATGTCGCGCGCGACCGGGCGCGACGAAGGAGCCGCCAGGCCTCGCTGATGCAGGCACACGCCCTGGACGGCTCAGCCGCCGATCCTGACGCCGAGCTCATGCGGGCCGAGCGGCGTCGGGCCGTACGGGTCGTGTTGGGCATGCTGCCGCCGCGCGACCAGCATCTCTTGTTGCTCCATCATGGCGGGGCGTCGTATCGGGAAATCGCGCAGGCGTTAGGCGTGGCGCCCGGATCGGTGGGCTCCCTGCTCACGCGCGCGCACCGGCGTTTTCTCCTCTGCTATGAGAGTCGACATGAGACACAGGACGAATCGGCACACGCCTAACTTCGACGCGCATCCGGACGACGGCGAGATGCGCGCCTACCTGGACGGCGAGCTGACGCGGTTCCGCGCCATGCGCGTTGGGCT
>DATMZX010000144.1:0-2428 GCA_035573235.1 Gemmatimonadales bacterium | reverse complement strand
CTGTTCCCCTGCGTCGCGAACTACTACGCCGAGCCGGTCGTCATCACCGAGGCGCACGGCTCGCAGGTGAAGGACCTCGACGGGCGGGAATACCTCGACTTCTTCGGCGGCATTCTCACCGCCGGGATCGGGCATTCACATCCCGAGTTCGTCAAACGCATCCAGGATCAGGTCGCGCGGCTGGTCCACACCTCCAGCGTCTACCCGACGGTCGAGCAAGTCACGGTGGCCGAAAAGCTCACCCAGATCACGCCCGGAAAACTGAAGAAGAGCTTCTTCACGACGAGCGGCACCGAAGCGGACGAGACGGCCGTGATGCTGGCCAAGATTTACACCGGCCAGCAGGAGATCGTCGTGCTGCGGCACAGCTACGCCGGCCGCAGTCAGGGCGCGATCGCGATCACCGGACAGCAGCCGTGGCGCGTGTTGCCGACCCAGATCGCCGGGATCAAGCACGCCCTCTCGCCCTACTGCTACCGCTGCCCGCTGGGGCTCGAGTATCCCGACTGCGGCATTCGCTGCGCCACCGACATCGAAGACCTGATCAAGACCACGACCAGCGGCCGCATCGCCGCCTACATGGCGGAGCCGATTCAGGGCGCCGGCGGGTTCATCACACCGCCCAAGGAGTACTTCGAGATCGCGGTCGGCATCATTCGCAAATACGGCGGCGTGTTCGTGTGCGACGAAGTGCAGACCGGCTGGGGCCGCACCGGCGACAAGTGGTGCGGCATCGAGCACTGGAACGTCGAGCCCGAGATCATGACGTTCGCGAAGTCGGCGGCGAACGGGTTCCCCGTCGGCATCACGATCGCCAACGAAGAAGTCGCCAACGCGTTCACCGGGCTTTCGCTGTCGACGTTCGGCGGCAATCCCGTATCCATGGCGGCCGTCGACGTGACGATGGACGTGATGCAGCGCGAAAACACACCCAAGCGCTCGGCCGAGCGCGGGAAGCAGCTGCGGGACGCGCTCGAGGAGCTCAAGAAGCGCTTCCCGTTCATCGGCGACGTCCGCGGCATGGGGCTGATGCAGGGCATGGAGCTGGTCGAGGACCGGAAGACCAAGGAGCCGTCGCCGAAAAAGACGACGGCGCTGCTCGAGGCCGCGAAAAAGCAGGGACTGCTGATTGGCAAGGGTGGGCTCTACGGCAACGTGCTGCGGATCGCGCCGTCGATGTTGATCAGCAAGAGCGATATCGACGACGGCTGCAAGCGCCTGGAGCGCGCGCTCGCCGAGGTGTAGCGGCTAGGGCTCGAGAACGACTTTGACATCGTCCTTTCGTTTCTCGAGAGCCGTCGCCCAGTCTGCCAGCGGATGGCGCCGGGTGATCAAGGCACCGAGCCAGCCCGGCGCTGCCACCCGGAGCGCCCGCGCCGCCATCTCGTAATGCTCGCGGTTGGCGTTGACCGAGCCGAACACGACGTTGTTCTCCAGCACCAGCGACTGGTTGACGCTCCCCATGTCCACCAGCACTCCGCGGCCCGCCGACGACAGCCCGGTCAGGCAGACGATGGCATTGGCCGGCGCGGCGGCGATGACGTCGAGGATGATCGAACCCGCTCCCGTGCATTCGATGATCACGTCCGCGGCTTTCGCCGCGGCAGCGGCGTCACTCGTGACGTAGTCCGCACCGAGCCTGCGCGCGAGCTCGGGTTTGGGTCCGGTCGTGTTCCGGTCGAGCATGGTCACCGCCAGTCCCCGCTGGGTCGCGAGCAGGGCCGCGAGCAGCCCGATCGGTCCCGCGCCGGTGACGAGCACGCGACGCGGCCGCCACACCGCTCGTTTGGCGATGCGCTCGATGTGGTCCCAGGCCTTTGCAACGACGCTCGTCGGCTCGAGCAGAACGCCGGTCCCCGCGGTGCCCAGGCGCGCGTCGATCGGAACGAGGAACTGCGCCGGCACGCGCACGCGCTCCCGCGCGAATCCGTGCAGCTCCTTGATGCCATGCTCGGTATACTGGCCGTTGCGGCACATGTCCCATTCGCCCGCCGCGCAGTTGTCGCACGGGACGGGATCGGGGAGCCGTACGACGGGGACGACCCAATCACCAGGCGCGAAGTCCGTGTCGGCCGGCGCCTCGAGCACGCGCCCCAGCGCTTCGTGGCCGATGATCAGACGCGATTCGCCCGGGGGCGGAGCGCCATACTTGCCATCGAGCAGGTCGCGATCGGTCCCGCAGACGCCCACCGCTCGAATGTCCACGACGACGGAGCCCTGATGGCCTGCCGGCTCGGGCACGTCGTCGAGACGCGTCGAGCCTGCCTTCCCGGGAATGATTGTCAGTGCCCGCATAGACGGTACTTTATGACATGACCCTTCCGGCTCGGACGCCGCTTGCCAACGAGGACCTGCTCCCCGTACTCCCCGAGCAGCGCACCTGGAACTGGTGGCACATCGCGTCGCTGTGGATCGGGATGGCGATCTG
>DATMZX010000143.1:0-3226 GCA_035573235.1 Gemmatimonadales bacterium | reverse complement strand
CATCAACATCTCCAGCGGCGCGGGACTCGGCATCAGTCTCACCGGCATTCAGGCGTATGCGTCCGCCAAAGCGGCGCAGATTGGGCTCACGCGTCAGCTCGCGCATGAGCTGGGACCGTGGGGCATCACCGTGAACAACATCGCGCCGGGATTCGTACGCTCGAACCCGGCGACGGAGCGGCAGTGGGACGCCTACGGCGAGGCCGGTCAGCGCGAGCTCGTCGAACGCATTGCCCTCAAGCGGCTCGGCACCGTTGAAGACATCGCGCACGGCGTGCTCTTCTTCGCGTCGGACGAAGCGAGCTGGATCACCGGGCAGGTGCTCTCGATCGACGGCGGCAAGTGATGTCGATCGACGACGTGCTCGCGCGGCTCGAGGCGAAGCACGAAGAGATCCTCGATGAGCTGATCGAGTTCGCGTCGATCCCGAGCGTCAGCACGGATCCGGCGCACTCGGGCGACGTCGCCGCCGCCTGCCGCTGGGTCGCCGCTAAGCTCGCCGCCGCGGGCCCGTTCGACGTCCGCACGATGGCGACGACCGGCAACCCCGTGGTCTATGGCGAATGGCTCGGCGCCCCGGGCAAAATGACGGTTCTGGTATATGGGCATTATGATGTCCAGCCGCCCGACCCGCTGGAGAAATGGCACGCCCCGCCCTTCTCGCCGACCCTGCGCGACGGCCGCGTCTACGCCCGCGGCATCTCCGACGACAAGGGGCCGATGCTCCTCCCGATCAAAGTCGCCGAAGCGTTCTTCGCGACGGTCGGGGCGCTGCCGGTCAATATCAAGTGCATGTTCGAGGGCGAGGAGGAGATCGGCAGTCCGAGCCTCGACGCGTTCATCCGCGATCACCAGCGCCTGCTCGCCGCCGACTTCGTCATCTCGGCGGACGGTGCGATGTGGCGCGTCGACGAGCCGTCGCTCACCCTGTCGAGCCGCGGCCTCGCCGGGCTCGATGTCACGCTCACGGCGGCGGGTAAGGATCTCCATTCGGGGCGGCATGGCGGCGGCGTAGCCAACCCGCTGCACGCGATGGCGGAGTTGATCGCGTCGCTCCACGACATGGACGGCCGCGTTGCCGTGAAGGGCTTTTACGATCAGGTCGCCGAGCTGTCGAAGCCGGAGCGTGACGCGATTGCGGCGCTGCCCTTCGATGAAACGCGCTATCTCAAGGAAGTGGGCGCGCCGTCGGTGTACGGCGAAGCGGGTTATTCAACGCTCGAGCGCCAATGGATTCGCCCGACGCTCGAGGTCAACGGCATGTGGGGCGGCTATCAGGGTCCCGGCCAGAAGACTGTGACACCGAGCGAGGCGCACGCCAAGATCACCTGCCGGTTGGTGCCCGATCAGGATCCGGATGAGATCGTCTCCCTCGTCACACGGCACCTCGAGTCGCACGTTCCGCCGGGTACGCGGCTCACCGTCACGGCGGGCGACCATGGGGCGCGGGCCGGACACATCGCGCCGAATCATTTCGCGATCGCCGCCGCCGATCGCGCGCTGACCGATGTCTATGGCGTGCATCCCTTCCTCGTACGCAGCGGCGGCACGGTGCCGATCACGTCGCTCTTCCAGCGGGCGATGGGATTGAGCACCGTCTTCTTCTCGTTCTCTACGGCCGACGAGGATTTTCACGCGCCGAACGAGTTCTTCCGCGTGCACCGCCTGCACGAAGGACTCGAGGCGTGGGCGCGCTACTGGACGGAGCTCGGCAAGCTCGACTCGCCCACCGCGCGCGCATGACGACGCCGACGAAGCCGACGGCGGAGCGAATGAGCGCGACGGCGGACCTCGCGCGCGCCGAACGGCAGGTCGAGGAGCACAGCGCGTCGCTCAAGAAGGAGCTGCGCGTTCCGGATCTCGTGCTGACGCAGATCCTGTTCATCGTCGGGCTCACCTGGATCGGCGTGGCGGGCAAGCTCGGCCCGTCGCACGTGATCATGTGGTCGCTCGCGCTGCTGCTCTTCTATCTGCCGTCGGCGGCGGTGGTGATCTATCTCAACCGCCTCATGCCGCTCGAGGGCGGTCTCTATCAGTGGGCGAAGCTTGGCTTCAACGAGACCGTCGGCTTCATGCTGGCCTGGAATCTGTGGTTGTACGTGATCTTGAACACCTCGGAGATCGGCCTCCAGTGCTCGACCTATCTGTCGTACGCGATCGGGCCGAGCGCGGCGTGGATGACGTCGAGCAGCTGGTTCGTGACGCTGTCGTCGGTCGTGATCCTGACGGCGATGGTGGTGGCGTCGACGATCGGGTTGTCGGTCGGCAAGTGGGTGCACAATGTGGGCGGCGTGTTCATGCTGCTCGTCTTCGGCGCGGTGCTGATTCTGCCCTTCATTGGATTGGCAACCGGACACCTCTCCGCCTACCACCCGTTCAAGACGGAGACCCCGGCGTTCACGGTCTTCAATCTCAATTTGCTCGGCAAGATGGGGTTCGGCGCGCTGGGCGGATTCGAGTACGTGGCGATCTTGGCCGGTGAGACGAAGTCGCCGTCGCGCTCGGTGGGGCGTTCGGTGCTGATCGCGGCGCCGGTGATCGCGCTCATGTTCGTGCTCGGCACGAGCACGGTGATCGCCTATGTGCCGCTCGACAAGATCGATCTCGTCGGACCGATCGCGCAGGTGCTGCGCATCGGGTTCGGGCCGTTCGGCATCGCGACCCAGCTCGTCACGATCGCCATCTTGATGACGCTGGCGATGCGGATCGCCCAAACGAGCGTCGCGTTCACGGCGGTCACGCGGCTGCCGATGGTCGCCGGTTGGGACCGCATGCTGCCGCCCTGGTTCAGCAAGCTGCACGCGACGTACAAGACGCCGGTCAACTCGATCATCCTGGTTGGCGTGTGCGCGCTGGTGTTCGCGATGATCAGCCTCGTCGGCGTCGGCCAGGCGGAGGCGTTCCAACTCGTCTGGAACGCGAGCGGAATGTTCTACGCGCTAACCTACGTGGTGATGTTCGCGATCCCGCTGTTTGGGCTGCGCGGCGTGACACCGAAGCCGGCGCTCTGGCTGCGCGCCGCGGCCTGGTCGGGGCTGCTGATGACGTTGTTGTATCTCGCGCTCTCGATCTTCCCGATCATCCAGGTGGGAAGCGTGGCGGCGTTCGCGCTCAAGATTTCGGTGGTGATCGTCGGGGCGAACGTGCTGGGCGCGCTGATCTTGGGTTCGGCGAAACGGCGGGGGGCCGCTTCCGCTTCCCCTTCCCAGCTCCCGTCGTCATGAAC
>DATMZX010000142.1:0-3082 GCA_035573235.1 Gemmatimonadales bacterium | reverse complement strand
AGCGTGACGACCACGTTGATGTCTTTCTCCGGGACGCCATAGGCATCGCCAGACGTCGAGATAGCCACGCGAGTGGCGCAGCAGCGTGCCGCCATCGGGATCCGGCGCGTCGAACAGCTGCTTGTGCTTGCCCTTCAGCCGGTCGAGCCAGGCGTCCCTCGGCGGCGCCTTGGGCGACGGCGCGGGCTCGGTCGCGCTCGCGAGCGTGGCGCCGGCGCTGAGCGCGGCCATGGCGGTGATGAAACTGCGACGGTCGGTCATGGGTGTCCTTTCATTCGTGCAGCGACAAGTATGCACTCCAGGGGTCACCGGCGCACCGTGATGACGATGCGCTGGTAGCGGGTCAGCGCGGGTTCGCCATCATCAGTGGCCTCGAGAATCAGGTGAATGGTCTGGCCCTCCACGGCATCGCTCGGCACCTGGACGAGCGTCGAAAGTTTCGCGCGCGTCGCGAATGTGACCTGGCCGGGATACGTCCCGACCTCTTTCCACTGCCACCACCTCACGGTTACCGCGTCCCTATCGGGATCGGACACCGAGCCGTCGAGTCGAATGGTCTGGCCGGGCAGAGCCGGGATCGCGCTCCCGCGAATCGTGACTCTGGGCGGATGATTCGCGCCCGAGTACTTCGGCGTCACCGACCAGCGGATGCGCGCGGCGAAGTCGTTTTGCGCCGCGGGCGTGAAGTTCGGATCCGGCGAGGGGGGCCGTGGACGGGCAGCAGCCTGCTCCTGCAACTCTAGTAAGTCGTCGTACGAGCTGATAGTGATCTGCGGGAGCGGGTTCTGACCCGTACTCAGGGCTGCTTCGCTGGCCCCAAGTCCCGCCCAGCCGCCCGGCGAGTTGTCTTCGGGTCCCCGCAGTCCGTTGGCGACGAGATTCAAGTAGGTGAACGTGTCGCCCTCACCGAGGAACCCACCCTTGGCGCGGGGTGGTGTCCAGACGATGTAGCCTTTGGCCTTGAGCTGATCTGAGGTATAGCCCGAGAGTCCGAAGTAGTCGAAGACATCGCCGTTCACCATCTGCTTACCGTCACCCCACACCCGATACAACGCGCCGAATGCGCCGCGGCTGGAGATGTTCTCCCTGGTCCAGTCGGTGCTGTAGTAGACCGAGTCCTCGGCGCTCACCGTGGCGTGGGCCTCGTATCCCAGCGCGACGCCACCCACGCCGGCCGGGAGTGTCCTGATGTCGGGCCAGTTCGGGTGGATGTAGTTCGCGTACGTGTCGTCCTGATCGCCGGACGGCGAGAGGATGGTCTTGCGCGAGACCTTCTGCTGGATGGCCGGCCACTCGGGCGTCGTGGAGTACTGATCCTGAATCGACTTGAGCGCGCGCGCGATCGTGCTCTGCCCACCCCATGCCAGCAAGAAGATCGGCCCCGGCTCGTTGTCCAAGAGCAGCGACTTGATCAGATCGGAACCCGGCGTGTCCTTGGAGATATCGCCGTCGAACTCGACGTTGCCCCACCGAATCTTCGCCCGCAGCTCAGCGGGCTTGGGATAGCTCGGATCGTGCACGCGCAGGTTCGGATACACCTGCTCGTACGTGTCGACCGCGCGATCGATGAAGCGCTCGCCCGGCGCCCAGCGCCACGACTCGCACGGGCACATGTCGAGGCCCCAGCGCGAGTACTCGCGGTTGGCGAACGACATCTTCTTCCCCGTGCCGTCGCCCTTCCAGTGGAAGCCGCTGCTCGCGTAGATCAGGCCTTCGGTGCGGAAATCGGTGCTATAGAGGAGGTAGCGGATCAGCGAGTTGGCGTCGTCGAGCTCGGGATCGGTCGTGACCACGACGCGGGGCTTCTGAGCTGTGGCGGGCACGCCACAGAGCAGGAGCAGCAGCACGGTCGTGGCGGAGAAGGCGAGTTTCATCCCGGCAAATTTTGCGGGAAATTCTCTAACGTGTAAGAGCTAATTCCAGGGGATCCGCATCCTTCGGCCCCGAACGCGGTATTACCTACACCTATCTCCCAAGCCAACTACTGTGAGCGGTGCAACCGAGCAGAACGATCCAGACATCGACAATAAGTTGTGCAGCCTGCTGATCGCGCGCGTGCGTGATTACGCGATCTTCATGCTCAATCCCGAAGGCCGAGTGATGACGTGGAATGAAGGCGCGCGTCTCATCAAGGGATACTCCAAGCAGGAAATCATCGGACAGCCGATGACGAAGTTCTACACACCCGAGGACCAAGAGCGCGGCCGGCCGCAGGAGCTGCTCCAGGAAGCGATGCGCAACGGCCGCGTCGAAGATGAAGGCTGGCGCGTCCGCAGGGACGGGACCCGGTTCTGGGCGGACATCGTGATCACCGCGGTGCGTGACGATCACGGCAAGCTGCTCGGCTTCGCCAAGATCACGCGCGATCTCACGGAGCGACGCCGCGCCGAGGCGGCGATCGGCGAGCTGTCGGGACGTCTGTTCATGATGCAGGACGAGGAGCGCTCGCGCCTCGCCGGTCAGCTCCACGATCGGACCAGCGTGTCCCTCACCGCGGTGCTGGGCAGCCTCTACCGCGTGAAGGCGCACCTCAAGACACCGGACGTCCTGCTGCTCAAGGACGTCGACGACAGCATCGCGCGCGTCGAAGGAGCATCCGACCAGATTCGGCGCGTCGCCGGCATGCTGCACCCGTCGCGGCTCGAGCATACCGGACTCGTCGACACATTGCGCTGGTACGCCGGTGCGGTCTCCGGCGAGCTCCTGACCGTGCGCGCCGAGCTGCCCGACAAGCCGATTCCCATGTCCGGGGACGCTGAAATCGTCCTGTTTCGGCTCGTGCAGGAGTGTCTCAACTATGTCGTGGCGCGCGGCAGCCAGCGCCAGGTCCTCGTCCGGCTGCACGACGGGCCCGAGCTGCTCCTCGAGGTCAGGATCCAGGGCGCGATGCCGTTTGGCCTGCACGATGCGCTGACCACCGGCGCCGGGTTCGCCGGTGTGCGCGAGCGGCTCCGTCAGCTCGGTGGCACGCTCAAATTCGCGTCCGACGGCGAACACTCGGTCATCGAGGCGACGGTGTCGGTCTAATCGGTCTGCGCAGGTATATTGTCGACGTGGCCGAGCGACGCTACAGCGACAAAGA